>DATLCL010000312.1:0-6164 GCA_035526415.1 Aeromicrobium sp. | reverse complement strand
GCTGGGGCGACTACTCAGTCGCTGCTTCCCAGTCACAGTTGCAGACTACGGGCCGAGGTTATCGAGCGCCCGAGCAGCTTGCTGCTCGAGGCCGAGTGGCCGACGGCCCGTTGACGAGCGAAGCGAGGATTACGGAATGGCTTCGAAGGCGTCACTGTCTCGGATGATGCCCATGCGATTCAGTGGCCAGACCCGCAGCCATGCCTTGCCCACAACTTCGTCGACGGCGACAAAGCCGCCGCCAGGGTCGCCGAGGTGGGCGCGCGAATCGGCCGAATTGCCCCGGTTGTCGCCCATGACCCACAGGTGGTCTTTGGGGACCACGACCTTGAACTCCTGGTCGCCGGTTACCCCTGGGTCGCCCTGCAGGTAAGGCTCGTCAAGTGCGGTTCCGTTGACTGTGAGGCGGCCCTCGCGGTCGCAGCAGGCCACCCGGTCACCGCCGATGCCGATGACGCGCTTGATCAGGTGACCGCCGGTCGGGAAGAGGCCGATCAGCTCGAGGCCCTTCTGGATCGGGTTGCGCGCGACATACGTCTCGTCCGGACCGAGCCAGCCGCCCGGATCATCGAAGACCACGACGTCGCCCCGATGCGGCTCACCGACCCAGTACGAGACCTTCTGCACCAGGATCTTGTCATTGACGAGTAGCCCGGGCTCCATCGATTGCGACGGGATGTAGAAGGCCTGCAGAAACAATCCCTTGACGACGACAGCCATCAATAGGGCAGTGACCACCAGGAGAATGGACTCCTGCCATACCGGCAGTTGCCGATTCCCGGTCTCAGTCACCCGGAGAGCCTAACGGGACACATCAATGCGAAACGCGTGGGCTCGCCGTGCCGCCGTGAGCGCTTCAGTCTTCGCGCTTTTCCTTGATCTTGGCTGCTTTGCCGCGCAGGTTGCGCAGGTAGTAAAGCTTGGCCCGGCGGACATCGCCACGGGTCGCTACTTCGATCTTCTCGATGACCGGGGTGTGGATCGGGAACGTGCGCTCGACGCCGACGCCGAAGCTGACCTTGCGGACGGTGAACGTCCGGCCGACACCGGAGCCGTGGATGCGGATGCAGACACCCTGGAACACCTGGACGCGGGAGCGGTTGCCTTCGATGACCTTGACGTGGACTTTGAGTGTGTCTCCGGCGCGAAACTCGGGGATGTCGTCGCGCTTGGATTCGCCGGCGATCTGGTCGACAACGTTGGTCATGATTGCTCCTCGCCGGTGCCACAGGTCACGCGGTGTACATGGATGCGGGCAAGGCCCGCGGGCGAATGTAGGTCTTGAAAATGTGAGGTGTTTCAGGCGTTATCGGGCGGATCCCCTGTGGCAGAGCCGCTGACGCCGAAGATCTATCTTGCCACAGCAAGGCCCGCCCCGAGAAATCGGGACGGGCGTTGCCATGACCTGACAAGCGTCAGTCGGTCGTGTAGCCCGCTTCGTGCAGGACGGCGTCCAGACCGGCGATCTCCGCTTCCTCGTGGACACGGAACCCGATCGTCTTTTCAATCGCGAAGCCGATGATCCAGGCCGTGACGAACGAGTAGACGAGCACCAGCATCGAGCCCTCGAGCTGCTTGATCAGCTGCGCCGAGCCGCCGCCGTTGAACAGACCGACGTTCTCGCCGGCAACCATGCCGACGAAGCCGATGAACCAGGCGCCGATGATGCCCCCAACGAGGTGGATGCCCACGACGTCGAGCGAGTCGTCGAAGCCGAGCTTGTACTTGAACTCCACCGCGACCGCACAGATGGCACCCGCGATGAGACCAAGGACGATGCCCCAGAGCGGAGTGACGAACGCACACGCCGGGGTGATGGCCACCAGACCGGCGACGGCACCGGAAGCAGCACCCACCGCGGTCGCCTTACCCGACTTGAGCTTCTCCACGAAGATCCAGCCGAGCATCGCCGCCGCCGGGCAGGCCAGGGTGTTGATCCAGATCAGGCCGGCAAGGTTGAAGTCGAACGGCGTGAAGCCGTACGAGGCCCCAACGTTGAACCCGAACCAGCCGAACCACAGGATGCCGGCACCGATGAGCACGAGCGGCACGCTGTGCGGCTTGGCGAGTTCCTTGCTGAAGCCAACACGCTTGCCGAGCACCAGGGCCAGCGCGAGCGCGGCAGCACCGGCGTTGATGTGAACTGCGGTACCGCCGGCCCAGTCCAGGGCGCCGATCTTGCCGCCGATGAGGCCGGTGGCGACATTGTTGCCCTTGTCGTCGGCCGCGAACGCCCACACCCAGCCTTGGACGAGGAAGTAGTCAACCGAACCCCAGAGACCTGCGAAAAGCAGCCAGGGGAAGAAGCGTGCACGGTCGGCGATGGCACCGGAGACCAGGGCGACGGTGATGATCGCGAACGAGGCGCCGAAGGCCACGAAGGCGAAGTTGTTCGTGCCATCAGCGACGTAGTTGCTGAGGCCGAAGCCTCCGCCTGCCGTGAGCGGATTGGCCAGGATGCCGGGGATCAAGTCCGTCTTGTCACCGGCGACGTAGCCTGCGTTGAAGCCGTACAAGACCCACAGGACGCTGACGATGCCCATGGCGCCGAAGCTGAGCATCGCCATGGAGACGACGCTCTTGGCCTTGACCAAGCCGCCATAGAAGAACGCGAGCCCCGGCGTCATGAAGATGACCAGGGCCGAAGCGATCAGCAGCCAGATGGTGCCGACGGTGGTGTCACCGCCGGAAATGGGTGCGGGATCCATACCCAAACCTTTCCCTCAAATGTTGGTGTGCTGGATCCTGCCGCCCCCACGTTTCGCAATGGGCAGCGTTATGTTTCGGGCTCGTTAACCAATTTCTCGCCGTCTGTGTCCGGCGTGAGAAGTTCCGGTCGTCGTTCTCGCGTGCGCGATTCGGCTTGGTCGCGGCGCCAATCTGCGATGCGGGCATGATCGCCCGTGAGCAGGACGTCGGGGACGGTCAGGCCACGCCAGGACGCTGGCTTCGTATACACGGGATATTCGAGGAGGCCGTCGGTGCCGTACGACTCCTCGGCCAACGATTCCGGGTTTCCCATGAACCCGGGGACCAGGCGGACTACGGCTTCGATGATGGCGAGCGCCGCCACCTCTCCCCCGTTGAGCACGAAGTCGCCGAGCGACACCTCACGCACCGTCCAGCGGGTCCGTGCGTACTCGATGACCCGCTGGTCGATTCCCTCGTAGCGGCCGCAGGCGAAGACGAGGTGCTCCTGGCCGGTGAGTTCCTCGGCCACGGACTGCCTGAATGGCTGACCAGCTGGCGTCGGCACGACAATGACCGCGCTGGGCGATGCGACCACGTCGAGTGCCTCGCCCCACGGCTCGGGCTTCATGACCATGCCGGCACCGCCGCCGTAGGGCGTGTCGTCGACGGTCCGGTGGCGGTCGTCGGTGAACTCACGCAGGTCGTGGACGCGCACGTCCAGGAGCCCGGCTTCTCGCGCCTTGCCGATGAGCGAGAGCTCCAGCGGCGCGAGGTAGTCGGGGAAGATGCTGATGACGTCGATGCGCATGTTCATCAGCTCCTCGTCACTCGTCGTTCTCGGGGTCGAGTAGGCCCGGCAAATCGGCGACGACGACATAGCCCGCAGCGACGTCGACCTCCGGAACGATCACGGAGACGAAGGGGACCAATACCTCACCGCCTGACGGGCGCCGGAGCACCAGTGTGTCCTGAACGTCGTGATGTACCACCGAGGCGATCTCGCCGAGGACGTCGCCTGACGTGCTTCGAACGGAGAGTCCGATCAGTTGGCGGTCGTAGAACTCACTCTCGTCCGCCGGCACCTCATCAGGATCGACGTCGGCCTCCAGCAAGGTGCCGCGCAACAGCTCGGCCTCCGTGCGGTCGTGAACCTCGGCGAACGCAGCGAGCAGGCGGCCAGAATGCCACCGTGTCCTGGCGACGGTCAGCGTCCGGTCACCTGCGATCAGCGTCGAGGTCGGCGCGAACCGGCGATCTGGCTCGTCGGTGCGGACATCGATCGCGACTTCGCCGCGAATGCCATGGGCCCGGCCGATCCTGCCGACCACGACACGGTTAGGGACCCGCACGACTGGACCCTCAGACTCAACGGCGACGGTCGACGTCCACGAAGTCGATCAGGACGCCCTTGCCGCCGGCAATGGCGTCCGTGATCTTCCGGATGGCCGATGCCGTGCGGCCCTGCCGTCCGATGACCTTGCCGAGGTCGCTGGGGTTGACCCGCACCTCGAACAACTCGCCGCGACGTGTCTCCTTGGCGCGCACCGAAACGCCGTCCGGGTTCTCGACGATCCCGGAGACCAGGTGCTGGATGACTTCGCGAAGAGGCGCGGCCATTGTCAGGCCTCGCTGGACTCGGCGTCGGCGGGAGCTTCCTCAGCCGGGGCTTCCTCAGCAGCAGGCTCCTCGGCCTTCGCTTCCTCAGCAGCAGGCTCCTCGGCCTTGGCTTCCTCAACCGGGGCTTCCTCAGCAGCAGGCTCCCCGGCCTTGGCCTCCTCAACCGGGGCTTCCTCAGCAGCAGGCTCGTCGACCTTGGCCTCCTCAGCCGGAGCTTCCTCGGCCGGAGCTTCTTCAACCTTCGGCTTCGGCGCCCGCTTGGCCTTGGGAAGCTCAGTGTGCAGGTCCTTCAGCGCCTTCTCGAAGACAGCAGCCTTGTCGGCCTTCGCCTCGGGGTGCTTGAGTGTCGCGTTGCCGCCGATGTCGCCGGTCAGCTTGAGGATGGCGGCGACGGCCTCGGTCGGCTGCGCACCGACACCCAGCCAGTACTGCGCCCGCTCGGAGGCAATGCTGATGGTGGACGGCTCAGTCTTGGGGTTGTACGTGCCGATCTCCTCGATCACACGACCATCGCGCTTGGTACGCGAGTCGGCGACGACGATGCGGTAGAACGGCGTACGGATCTTGCCCATGCGCTTCAGGCGAATCTTGACTGCCACGAGTGTGGTGTCTCCTTGGTATGTGGTGTGAAATGGTGCGCCATCCCGGGTGGGGACACGGGCGGCGAAGCCGATGAGCCGGTCGTCGCAGGAGAGAGGGCCCACGGCGTCCAGACGCAAGGCGCTATTCTGCCATGCGCGGCCGTCGGGCTCCAATCCGCGCCATATTGGCTATGCGCCGCAAGCGCTAAGCGAGCGATCCGGCTTTGCCGGTCGCGGAAGTAGGGACAGGCTTGCTTGGGCGTCGGCGATCGCCGCAGGCGACCGTCGCCGACTAGAAAGCACCGTGGCGACCGTCGCCGACTAGAAAGCACCGTGGCGGCCGTCGCCGGCTGCGAACCGGTCGGCGCCGGCGACGCCTTCGGCCAGGAGCGCGCCCAGTCCCCCGGCACCCTCGGCGCGCAACGCTTCGGCGAGCGGGAGGTCCCACTGGGCGATGGCGGACGCCCGGTCGGCACGCATGCACAGCGGCGGGAAGCCGGCGATCTCCTCGGCCAGCCGATGAGCGACGGTCAGCGATTCACCGACCGCCACGACGCGGTTGGCCAAGCCCATCTGCAGTGCTTCGTCCGCCGAAACGGGCCGCCCGGTCAGGATGAGGTCCATGGCCCGAGCGTGGCCGACGATCCGCGGAAGTCGCACTGTCCCACCGTCGATGAGTGGCACACCCCAGCGCCGGCAGAAGACGCCGAAGACCGCGTCCTCCTCGACCACCCGCAGATCGGCCAGCAGCGCCAGCTCCAAGCCGCCCGCCACGGCGTAGCCGGAGACCGCGGCAATGAGCGGCTTCGACAGCGCCATGCGGCTCGGGCCCATCGGTCCGGGACCGTCCGGATCAAGTTGCGGCCGCCGCGCCTCGTCGGCGACCGAGGTCAGGTCGGCTCCCGCGCAGAACGTTCCACCGGAACCGTGCAAGATCGCGACGGCCAGTGCGTCATCGGATTCGAACTGCTCGAAGGCCGCCAACAGCTCGGCCGCCATGGGGCCGTCCACGGCGTTACGCCGCCGCGGTGCATCCATGGTGATTGTGCAGATGTCATCGTCGACGTCGTACCGGACCTGCTGCGTCATGCCGCCACGGTAGACGAGATCAGTTACTCCGCAACGACGGCCGCATCGAACTGCGACCGGTACAGCCGGGCATAGGCGCCATCGTTCTCGAGCAGCTCCTCGTGTGTGCCCTGCTCGACGATGGCGCCGTCCTCCATGACGAGGATCAGGTTTGCGTCCCGGATCGTCGAGAGCCGGTGGGCGATG
>DATLCL010000308.1:0-3475 GCA_035526415.1 Aeromicrobium sp. | reverse complement strand
ATGGGTTACATGCGCGAGTCCGAGGTCGACCGGCACTTCCGCGATATGCGGATCCTCGGCATCGGCGGGGGCGCCAACGAAGTCCTGACCGATCTGGCCAGCAAGCTGCTGGGTTACTGAGGTTCACCATGACCAAGACGGCAATCGACACGACGTCCGCGGCATACGCGGCCAACCGGGAGGCTGCACTGGCCAAGCTGGCCGACCTCGAGCAGCAGCTCACGGCGCCGCTTGGCGGCGGCGGCGAGAAATACGTCCAGCGGCACCACGACCGCGGCAAGCTCACGCCACGCGAGCGCATCGAGCTGCTCATCGACGAGGACACACCTTTTCTCGAGCTCTGCCCGCTGGCCGGGTGGGGCACCGATTACACCGCGGGCGCATCGCTCGTCGGCGGCATCGGAGTTGTCGAAGGCGTCGAAGTCATGATCACGGCGAACGACCCCACGGTGAAGGGCGGGACCACGAACACGTGGACACTGCGCAAGTCCTTCCGACTGGCGCAGATCGCTGAGGAGAACCGGTTGATGACCATCACCTTGGTCGAATCCGGCGGTGCCGACCTGCCGAGCCAGAAGGACATCTTTGTCCCGGGTGGCCGCATCTTTCGCCAAATCACCAGGTCCAGCAAGAGGAAGCAGCCGACGATCGCGCTCGTTTTCGGCAACTCCACGGCCGGCGGTGCTTACATCCCGGGCATGAGCGATTACACGGTCATGGTCAAGGAGAAGGCCAAGGTCTTCCTGGCCGGCCCGCCGCTGGTCAAGATGGCGACCGGCGAGGTCTCCGACGACGAGACCCTCGGCGGCGCCGAGATGCACGCCCGGGTGTCCGGCCTTGCTGACTACCTCGCCGTCGACGAACGCGACGCCATCCGCATCGGACGTCAAATCATCAGGCGGCTCAACTGGCGCAAGAAGGGTCCGTCGCCGAAGACCGACTACGCCGAGCCGCTGTTCGACGCCGAGGAATTGCTCGGCATCCTGCCGTCGGACCTCAAAGTGCCGTTCGACCCGCGCGAGGTCATCAAGCGCGTCGTGGACGGAAGCGAGTTCGACGAGTTCAAGCCGCTCTACGGCTCGTCGCTGGTCACCGGCTGGGCACAGGTGCACGGGTATCCGGTCGGCATCCTCGCGAACTCACAAGGCATCTTGTTCAGCGAAGAGGCGCAGAAGGCGGCGCAGTTCATCCAGCTCGCGAACCAGGTCGACACTCCGCTGCTGTTCCTGCACAACACGACCGGATACATGGTCGGCGCGGAGTACGAACAGAAGGGCATCATCAAGCACGGCGCGCAGATGATCAACGCCGTCTCCAACTCGACGGTGCCGCACATCTCGGTCGTGATGGGCGCGTCGTACGGGGCCGGTGCCTACGGCATGAGCGGTCGCGCCTATGACCCGCGGTTCCTGTTCAGCTGGGCCGGCTCGAAGACAGCCGTTATGGGTGCTGAGCAACTGGCCGGCGTCATGGAGATCGTGATGCGCGAGTCGGCAGAGTCCAAGGGACAGCCAGTCGACGAAGAGGGCATCAAGGGAATGAAGGACGCCATCGTTGCGGAGGCCGAGAAGCAGTCGCTGGACTACTTCATCAGCGGCATGGTCTACGACGACGGAGTCATTGACCCGCGCGACACCCGCTCCATCCTCGGCATCTGCCTGTCCACCATCCACACCGCACCGGTCAAGGGTGCCGAGGGATTCGGAGTGTTCCGGCTGTGATTCGTTCCATCCTGGTCGCCAACCGCGGCGAGATCGCCCGCCGGATCTTCCGGACGGCGCGCGAGCTGGGTGTCGCCACCGTCGCCGTCTACTCGGACGCCGACGCCCGTGCGCCGTTTGTCGGTGAAGCGGATCGGTCCGTCCACCTCCCGGGCAATTCTCCGGCCGAGACGTACCTGCGTGGTGATCTGGTGATTGCCGCGGCCAAGTCCGCTGGTGCCGACGCCATCCACCCGGGCTATGGCTTTCTGTCGGAGAATGCCGACTTCGCTCGCCAGGTCGGTGAAGCCGGCCTGATCTGGATCGGCCCAAACCCGGACACGATCGTCGCGATGGGCTCGAAGATCGAAGCCAAGAAGCTGATGAAGTCCGCCGGCGTCCCAATCCTCGAGGTCGACCCTGCCGGCGCGACTGCGAAGCACTTCCCGCTGCTGGTGAAGGCGTCGGCCGGGGGAGGTGGCCGTGGCATGCGGGTCGTCGAGCGCGCCGAGGATCTCCAGGTCGAGCTGGACAAGGCGTCGGCCGAAGCTGCCTCAGCGTTCGGTGACGGCACGGTCTTCGCCGAGCCGTACCTGCCGACGGCACGGCATGTCGAGGTGCAGGTTCTCGCCGACACGCACGGCACGATCTGGATCCTCGGTGACCGCGACTGCTCCATCCAGCGGCGGCACCAGAAGGTCGTCGAAGAGGCCCCGGCACCTGGCCTGTCCGAGGGAACGCGCAAGACCCTGCACGATGCGGCCCGTGCGGCGGCCCAAGCGGTCAATTACGTCGGCGCCGGCACTGTCGAGTTCCTGGTCGATGGGGACCGCGCGTTTTTCCTGGAGATGAACACCCGCCTTCAGGTGGAGCACCCGGTCACTGAGGAAATCTTCGGTATCGACCTGGTTGCGCTGCAGATCGCCGTCGCCGAGGGAGCTGAGCTGGGTGACGAGCCCACGCACATCGACGGCCACGCCATCGAGGTCCGGCTCTACGCCGAGGACCCGGCCGCCGACTACGCGCCGCAGACCGGCACACTGCGGACGTTCGACATCCCGACGAGTGCTGGCATCCGGGTCGACTCCGCCGTGGAGTCCGGGTCGGAGGTCGGGATCCACTACGACGCGATGATCGCCAAGGTGATCGCCCATGGACCGGACCGACCGACCGCCATTCGCGCCTTGGACAGTGCACTCCGCCGGGCCCGGATCCACGGGCTCATCACGAACCGGGATCTGCTGCGCGCGATCCTGGCCGACGGCGAGTTCGGGGCCGGCCGGGTCCATACCGCGCTGCTCTCCGAGCACGTCGACGCGTGGACGGAGTCCGGCTCCGATCCGGCGGCGGCCGTCGTCGCCGCCGCGGTCGCCTCAGCCGTGCATGCCGCACGGTCCTCGAAGGTGCAGAGCCGGATCCCGACGGGTTACCGCAACCTGCCGTCACAGCCGCGCGCGCGAACGTTCACGCTGGAGGGCCGGGACGACGAACTCACGGTCTCCTACGCCAACCGTCGTGGGGAATTCGTCCTCGACAGCTTCAAGGTGGTCGAGGCGGGCACGCGGAGCGTGACCCTCGAGACCGCAGAAGGAGTCCGCTCCACCTATGACGTGACAATCGGTGAAAACACCGTCGACGTCGATGGGCCGGACGGCTCGTTTTCGTTCGTACCGGTGCCGCGTTTCGTCGACCCGGCCGACGCCGTCGCCGAAGGGTCGCTGCTCGCCCCGATGCCGGCGGCGGTCACCCAGGTGGCCGTCGAAGCCGGCCAAGCC
>DATLCL010000305.1:0-12093 GCA_035526415.1 Aeromicrobium sp. | reverse complement strand
GAGATCGTCGTCGAGATCAGCACGCGTCGCGCCCCCTCGCAACAGGCTCGCGAGGACGACCTCATCGAATCGCTGCTCTTTGCCCGCCGCCACGCAGCGCGGCCTAATCCGGCTCAGCCAGCCGAGTCGCGATGATCCCGCCGGTGATGATCTGCAGCTGGTGATAGATCATCAGCGGCAGCACGATCAGGGCGACGTCGTGCGGCGGGAAGAGAACTGCGGCCATCGGCAGGCCGGTTGCCAGGCTCTTGTTCGAACCGCAGAAGAGCAGGGCGATGCCGACCGGCCGGCTGAAGCCGAGCAGGCGGGCGAGGCCGACGAGCCACCCGCACGCGACGGCCAGGAGCGCCAGGCACAGCGCGGCGATGACGAGAATCGATGCGATCGAGACGCGCGACCACACTCCCGCCGTGGTGCCGGCGGAGAACGCGAGGAAAACGACGAGCAGGATGCATGAGCGGTCCACGTGTCTCAGCCAGCCGTCATTGCGGGTAACCCAGGCGCCGAGCACTGGTCGCACGATCTGGCCCAAGACGAACGGCAGCAGAAACTGCACGATGATCCGGACCACGGATCGTGTGCTCACCTCGGCGTTCGCGGACAGTGTCAGTGCCACGAGCGCCGGCGTCAGGAAGACCCCGATCAGGTTCGACAGCGAGGCGGCGACTACGGCGGCCGCAGTGTCGCCGCCGGCCATCCGGGTGAAGACGACGTTGGACTGGACGGTGGTGGGCACGAGGCACAGCAAGACGATGCCGGCGGCCAGCCCGGCGCCGACGGTGGGCTCGATGACGCCGCGAAGCGCTGCCCCGACCAGGGGGAAGGCGACGAACGTCGTGGCGAGGATCGCGACGTGCAGCTTCCAATTCGTGAGCCCTGCGACCGTCTCGGCCGTCGAAAGCCGCACGCCGTAGAGGAAGAACAGGAGCCCGATCGACACCCTCGAAACCACCCGCAGCACGCCAAAGGCCTCACCGGTGACAGGGATGAAGGCGCCAAGCACCGCTACGGCCAGTAGTGCCATCACGAACATGTCAAAACGGATCGGGACGCGGCGAGCAGGCACCGCACTAGTGTGATGGCATGGCTGAGTCATCCGTGGGCCGGATCGCCATTCTCGGTGGGGGAGTCATGGGCGAGACGCTGCTGACGACGCTCGTGGCGGCCGGCCAGGATCCGGCATCCATCGCGGTCGCCGAGAAGAGCGCCGAGCGCGCCGAAGTACTGCGCAAGGCGCACAGCGTGGAGGTCGCGGACAGCCGGTCGGCGGTCGCCGGAGCCGACCTCATACTCATCGTGGTCAAGCCGCAGGATGTCCCCGACCTGCTGGCCGACATTGCCGATGCGCTCGAACCTGGCGCGATCGTCGCGTCATTTGCCGCGGGCGTCCGGACCGACCGGATCGAGTCAGCAGTGGCGGCTGGCACGCCGGTCATCCGGATCATGCCGAACACCCCGGCTGTCGTCGGCGAGGGGATGTTCGGCGCATCACCGGGTGCGGCCTGCACCGACGAGCAGGTCGCGATCCTCGGTGACCTGCTGGCAGCCGGCGGCAAGTTCGTCGTCGTCGAGGAGAAGCTTCAGGACGCCCTGACCGCGGTATCCGGGTCGGGCCCCGCCTACGTCTTCTACCTCGCCGAGGCGATGATCGCCGGCGGCGTCCAGGCCGGTCTCGACGAAGCGACGGCACGCGAGCTGACCACGCAGACCATCCTCGGGGCGGCGAAGCTGCTGTCCGAGTCCGACGATGACGCAACTGAACTGCGTCGCCGCGTCACGTCGCCCAACGGCACGACGGCTGCAGCGATTGCCGCCTTCGACGACCGCGACGTCAAAGGGGCCATTGTCGAGGGCGTTGCGTCCGCGGCCCGACGGTCGGCGGAGCTGTCGGGGGGATAGGCATGCGCCCGACGCTGGTGTGGTCAGATGCGCTGACCGATTACAACCTCGGGCCCAGCCACCCGCTGGCGCCGATCCGGGTCGAACTCGCGATCGCCCTCGCCCGCGAACTGGGGGTGCTGGACCGGTTCGACATCATCGAACCGCGGCCGCTGAGCGTCGACGAGCTGGCCACGGTGCATGCGCCCTTCTATATCTCTGGTGTTCAAGAGCTCAGCGAGCATCCGTACGAGTCGGACCCGGCGCTCGGGCTCGGCACCGGCGACAACCCCGTCGTCTACGGCATGCACGACGCCAGTGCGCTCGTCGCGGGCGCGTCGGTCGAGGCAGCGCGGCGGGTGTGGACCGGCGAGGCAAACCGAGCTGCGAACATCGCCGGCGGGCTCCACCACGCCATGCCGGATCGGGCCAGCGGGTTCTGCATCTACAACGACCCAGCACTCGCCATTCGGTGGATGCTCGACCACGGCGCCGAGCGCATCGCTTACGTCGACGTCGACGCTCATCACGGCGACGGAGTTCAGGCGATCTTCTACGACGACCCGCGTGTGCTGACGGTGTCGATCCACGAAGGACCGCGGACGCTCTTCCCCGGAACCGGATACGCCGACGAAATCGGTGGACCGGGTGCCGAAGGAACGGCGGTGAACATTCCGCTGCCGCCGGGCACGACCGACGCCGGGTGGCTGCGAGCGTTCCATGCCGTTGCGCCAGCGGTCGTGGAAGCGTTCCGGCCGGAGATCCTGGTCAGCCAGCACGGATGCGACTCGCACGCCCAGGACCCGCTGACCAACCTCTCGCTGACCATCGACGGCCAACGCGCGTCGTATCTCGCCGTCGAGCGCCTGGCCGAGGAGTTCGCCGGCGGCCGCTGGGTCGTGACCGGTGGCGGCGGATACGCGCTGTACAGCGTTGTTCCGCGGGTGTGGACGCATCTGCTCGCCATCGTGTCCGGCCGGCCGCTCGATCCGTTGACCGCGACGCCGCCCAGATGGCGGGACGCGGTGTCTCAGGTATCGGGCGCTCCTGCGGAGGTTTCGATGACCGACGGTGGCACTGCCGAGTTCCCGCCGTGGGAACCTGGAATTACCGCGGAAAACCCCGTCGATGTGGCCATTCAGACCGCTCGCGACGCCGTATTTCCGCTGCACGGACTGGACCCAAACGGCTGAAAACGTCCTGAATGTGCCCAATTTGGGGATCTTGAGGAATTTTCCGTACTCCTACCCCACTGGCGTCACAAGGGACTACTCTCGTCCCAAGCACGCGCGCCATCTCTCCGGTGGGGAAGCCGGAGAGCGCGCGTGCCCCTGAAGGGGAAAGGTGGCGGCCATGGCAACGGGACCGAACTTTTTAACGGTCGCCGAGGTTGCGGCACAGATGCGCGTCTCGAAGATGACCGTCTACCGACTCGTGCATGCCGGTGAGCTTGAGGCTGTGCGTGTGGGACGCTCGTTCCGCGTCCCGGAGAAGGCCGTCGAGGAGTACCTCGGCCGCTCCTACTTCCAAGCTGGCTAATAGCCGCAAAGGCGAGACAGGCCTCACCTTGGGCCGGTTAACGCGCCGGGGCTGAAACACCGTAGGCTGGGGCCTTCATTCAGCGAGTCTCAGAGGGTCAAGCCGTGGGTTCAGTCGTCAAAAAGCGTCGCAAGCGGATGTCAAAGAAGAAGCACCGCAAGATGCTGAAGCGCACGCGCGTCCAGCGCCGCCGTCTGGGTAAGTAGCGCCCATGGGCCGGGTCGTTCTCGTCACCGGTGTCGCGGGCGAGTTCGCTGCACGGGTTTCGCGTGCCCTCGCTGACCAACCCGGTGTCGAACGCGTCGTCGGCATCGACACGCGCCCGCCGGAGGGCGACCTCGGCGGCGTCAAGTTCGTCCGCGCCGACATCCGCACACCGGTCGTGGGTAAGGTCATCGCCGTCGAGGACATCGACGCGGTCGTCCACCTGGACGTGAACCCGTCGGAGCAGTCGCGCGGGCGCAGTGGTGCCAAGGAGCGCAACGTCATCGGGACGATGCAGGTGCTTGCCGCCGCCCAGCGCTCCGAATCGGTTCGCAAAGTCGTGCTCTGGTCGTCGACGGCGGTTTACGGCACCTCGCCGAAGGACCCGGCGCTCTTCACCGAGGCAGACAACGCCCGCGGCGGCACCAAGTCCGGCTTCCCGAAGGACGTCGTCGAGGTCGAGGCCTACGTGCGCGGGTACTCGCGCCGCCGGCCGGAGGTCATCGTCACGACACTGCGCTCGGCGCAGATCCTGCATCCGGAGATCCCGGCGCCGCTGCGCAACTACTTCGCCAACCCGCTGCTGCCGGCAGCCCTCGGCTATGACCCACGCCTTCAGTTCCTGCATCTCGAGGACGCGATCAACGTCATCAGCGAGTCTGTCGTGCACGACCGGTGGGGGACGTTCAACGTGGCAGGACCGGGCGTGATGATGCTGTCCCAGGCTTCCCGGCGATTGGGCAAGCCAACGATCCCACTGCCTCCCTTCGGCTTCTCGGCGGCCAGCACCCGGGCGGTCCGGATGATGGGCGGGGAGATCTCACCGGACTTGTACCGCGTTCTTACACACGGCCGTGCGGTCGACATCACGGCGCTGCGGGACATCTTCGGCTACGAGCCCAAGTACTCCACGGAGGCGACCTTCGAAGAATTCCGGGCCTCCGTGCGACCTGGTCCACTGGGTGTGTTGGGGTTGACGAGATGAACGACGATCGGCGCACCATCGGCAGCTCGGGAACCGCCGGACGGGGTAACCGCTCTCGACCCCCGTCGGCTGCGGCGCGCTCGCTCGCCGGGGGACGCGCCACGCCCAAGAAGCCGGTGACCAAGGCAAAGGCGGTGCAAAAGCCCGCCTCGCCCGAGCCGAAAAAGACCTCACCGAAGCCGACAGCGAAGAAGGCGGCGCAACCGAAAGCGGCCCCGAAGAAGCCGGCGGTCAAGAAGGTAGCGCCGGGCAGGAAAGCCGCTGCACGGGGGACGACCGCCACCGGGCGACCGCGTCTGCGGGCCGTCACCGACGAGGACGCCGCGGCCGCTGCCGCATTGGCGAAGGAGCCGAAGAGCTCCGTCATTCCCGGCAGCATCCCGTTGGACGACATCGTGGTTGCCGTGGTCCAGGCCGCTCAACGCGTCCTCGGCACCGACTGGGAGAGCCGACTCGCCGCGTTCGTCGCGGGACTGCGCAAACGCCTCACCGGCGACTTCGAGGTCGATGAGTTCGGCTTGGACCCGCAGATCACGGACCTTGTGACGGCTGCCATCGAGCCGCTTGCCGAGAAGTGGTTCCGGCTCGAGGTTCGAGGCATCGAGAACATCCCGGCCGAAGGCGGGGCGCTCCTGGTGGCCAACCACTCCGGCACCGTCCCGATCGACGGCGTCATCACCTCGTACGCCGTCCACAAGTACACCGGACGCACCCTGCGGCCGCTCGGCGCCGACCTCGTCTTCGCCCTGCCGTTCGTGGGTCAAGTCGCGCGCAAGGTCGGCGCCACGCTCGCCTGCACCGCTGACGCCGAGCGACTCCTCACCACCGGCGAGCTGGCGGGGGTGTGGCCGGAGGGTTTCAAGGGCATAGGCAAGCCGTACGCCGAGCGATACAAGCTGCAGAGATTTGGCCGAGGCGGGTTCGTCTCGTCGGCGATGCGGGCCGGAGTGCCCATCGTCCCGGTGTCCATTGTGGGCGCTGAGGAGATCTACCCCCTCGTCGGCAACGTGCCGTCGCTGGCCCGCTTGCTTGGTCTTCCGTACCTGCCCATCACGCCGTTCTTCCCACTACTGGGCCCGCTGGGTCTCATCCCGCTGCCCAGCAAGTGGATCATCGAGTTCGGTGAGCCGGTCCGCACCGACGCCTACGAGCCCGACGCCGCAGACGACCCGATGCTGCTATTCAACGTCACGGACCAGGTGCGCGAGACGATCCAACAGACGCTGTACAAGCTGCTGGTCGATCGCGGGAGCGCCTTCTTCTAGGGGCTGCCCAGCACATCCCCGAGCAGCGTGCCGACCCCTTCAAGGAGTGGCGGCGGTTCCGTCGGCTCGGGCGTCGGCGTCGGTTCCGGAGTCGGGCTAGGCGTCGGCTCAGGAGTCGGGCTAGGCGTCGGCTCAGGAGTCGGGGTCGGTTCGGGCTCGACCGCCGGCGGCTCAGTGTCCTCGTCGCTGTCGTCGCTGTCGTCGTCGCTGTAGTAGTCGTCGCTGTCGTCGTCGCTCTCCGCAGCAGTAGAGGAGTCGACCGAAGGAAGGGAGTCCGAAGGAGCCGGGGTGGAGGGCTCGACCGGCGGCGCGGCGCTGGGCGGTTCTTCCGTGTCCGGTTCTGGCGCAGCTTTCGCCGAACCGTCCGAGCCAGCGGGCGAGGACGTGCCGTCGTCCGGTCCTCCGCCGCAGGTTGGACACAGCTGTTCTGACCGGCTGTCGATGGTCTGGAGGCTGTCGCGGGCGTCGTCCACGGCCGATGCCGCATCCGCCGGAAGCTGCGACGCCAAGGCGCTCAGGACAGGGTCTGTTCGCGCCGTGAAGCGATTCAGGACGACCAGGCTGGTGCGTGTGTTGTCCTCATGGAATGCCGCCACCAGGTCCGCAGTACCGGCTGCGGCCGCTTCCTCGAACTCGCGCACTGACTCTGCTGCCAGGTCCGCGAACTCCGGACCGCGCTCTGACAACGCGCGGGCTTCGTCCAAGCGGCGCTCGGCCAGTTCGAGCCGGAAGGCGCCGCGATCTGCAAGGCCGCGATGGAAGGTCAGCTCCACCTGCTCGGCGGCCCTCTTGACCGGGTACAGCGTCTCGCCGGGAAGGGCCGAGGCGCTGGCACTGGCCATGCTGCCCAGCCCCAACGTGGTCGCGACAAAGACCGCGGCGATCACCATCCGGCGGCGGGGGAGTACGAGCGCGACTCGAGTCGCGCGGGTGCTCGTCTGGGCCGGAGCATCGACCAGGGCGGTCGATGCCTCCATGACCAGGGTCGTGCGGAGGGACGACCGGAAGTCGGCGCGCGGTTCGACTGTGTTGGCGACACCGCGGAGACGCTCGGCGAGAGCGACGAGGAAAGCCTCGTCACTCCTTCCCGGCCGGCGGCTGCGCCACATCATGATCGAATCCTAAGAGTGGACGACAGTTGTATGGAGAGACCAACGAGCCCGGACGCCAAGAGGTTACGGGGCATGGCAGACATCACGCCTCCTCCGGCCTGAGCATCTTGGCAAGGCTGCGCACGGCTCGCAGCTGCAGCTGCTTGATCGCGCCTTCGCTGCGGCCGAGCGCCTGCGCCGTTTCGGCGATGCTGAGCTCCTGCACAAAACGCATCAGCACACAGTCGCGCTGGTCGTTCGGAAGGCTGGAGACGGCCTGCAGGAGCGCGTCGTTCGACAACGACGCCAGGATGTCCTCTTCCGGCCCGCGGCCGGGGTCGGGCTTTTCCGGAAGGGTGTCGGAGGAGAACTCGCTGCGCGTTCTCCGCGCCTTGTAGTGGTCGTTCGTGAGGTTGCGCGCGATGACGGTCAGCCACGCGCCGAAGTCCTTGCCGCGCCACTGGAAGGTATGGAGGGAGCGAAGCGCGCGCAAGAACGTCTCGGCCGTGAGGTCTTCGGCCAGCTGCGTCGTGCCGACCCGGGAATAGATGAAGCGGAAGATGGCGGTGACGTAGTGGTCGTACAGCTGGCCGAAGGCCTCGGTGTCTCCGCGCTGCGCCAGTTCGACGAGCGCGCGGATCCGGGTGGTCTCGTCCGGCTGCGGATCGAGCGGGAACCAGCCGCTGTCGGATAGGGCGTGCGACAGACGTCCGTCGTTTGGCTCAGCGACGGCGAGCGCGATGGCCGTACCCAGCCGTACGCGCCATTCGTCCACGATGCCCTCCCGACGGGTACGCGAGAGATTCTAGTGCCGAGAGTGCATTCGCGTGATTTTTCGGCCGATCCCCCAGAGCCCGGCGGCTGCGGCGCTCCCGCCGGCAACCTTGGCGCTGGCCAACACCGCCCGCCGGCGATTCCGGTAGTCGCGGATGCGCCAGCCGTTCGCCTTGGCGTGGGCACGCAGTGTGGAATCGGGGTTGACGGCACAGGGATGCCCGACAAGCGACAGCATCGGAAGGTCATTGCTGGAGTCGGAGTAGGCGTAGCAGCGTTCGAGGTCGAGGCCCTCACGTTCGGCCAGCGTGCGCACCGCGACGGCTTTGCCTTCGCCGTGCAACATCTCGCCGACGAGTTCGCCGGTGTAGACGCCGTCGACCTGCTCGGCCACCGTGGCAAGGGCGCCGGTCAGACCCAAGCGTCGCGCGATCACCGAGGCGATCTCGATGGGGGCGGCCGTGACCAGCCACACCCGGTGGCCGCGATCGAGGTGCCACTGGGCCAACGCACGCGTGCCGGGCCAGATGCGTTGTGCCATGTTCTCGTCGAAGATCTCCTCGCCGATCTCGGCGATCTCACGAGCTTCGCGCCCGGCGATGATGGACAGCGCGGACGTTCGGGCATTGGCGATGTGTTCCGGGTCCTCGACGCCGACGACCCGGAAGTAGAACTGCTGCCACGCCGCCTTGACGATGTCGGCGGTGGTGAAGAACTTGCGCCGGTGGAGGCCGCGCGCCAGGTGGAAGATCGAGGCGCCCTGCATGACCGTGTTGTCAACATCGAAGAAGGCCGCGGTGGTGGGATCGGGCGTCGGGCGGAGCGCGGATTCGACCTCGCTGGCCGCGGCCGCCGCCTGCCCAGCCAGCATCGAGCGCGAGGTGAGGTTGCGCGGCTGGTCAGCATGGGTGGCGGCCATGTTCCAAACGATACGCGGGTGCGATAACCCGACGGGTGCGTGTGATTGACTCGACGCGTGGCTGTCAACCTCAGCGAGTACCTCCATGCGGCTGCTGCTGCGAACCCGGACGGTGTCGCGCTGGTGGAGTTGTCCAGCCGCGGAGGCGAGCGTCGAACCCTGTCGTGGAGTGACGTCGACTCGGCCGCAGATGGGGTGGCTCGCGCGTTGACGGGCCGCGGACTGGTCGCCGGACAGCGGGTCGCGCTGGTCATGGCGAACCGGGCCGATCTGCCCATTGCATACTTCGGCATCCTGCGCGGGGGAATGGTGGCCGTGCCCATGAATCCGCGGTCTACCGCCGACGAGATCGGTCGGATGCTGGCCGATGCCAAGGTCAAGCTGGTGCTCTGCGATGCCACCGGCGTGACGCAGGTGCGTGAGGCACTCGGCGAGTACCGGTGCGACATCGTGGTCGACGGCGCCGACCGGATCGCCGGCGAAACCTCATTCGACGACTTCATCGGCGAAGCGGCCGACATCGAGCCGGCCGCGCCTCGCGACGCCGAGGCGTTGGCCGCCATCCTCTACACGTCCGGGGCCAGCGGCCACCCGCGTGGCGTAATGCTGAGCCACCGAGCACTGATCGCCAACGTTGAACAGTCCGCCTCGGTCGAGCCGCCTCTGGTCACCGCTGACGACCGGATGCTGGGGCTGCTCCCGATGTTTCACATCTACGGCCTGAATGCGGTACTGGGATACGCGATGCGTGCCGGTGCGAGCGTCGTGATGGTCGACGGGTTCGACCCGGCGGGGCTACTCGCGACGGTGCGGGACGAGGGCATCACCAACCTGCCGGTGGCCCCTCCGGTGATCGCGGCCTGGGCCGGCCGCGAAGGATTGCGCGAGGCCTTGGCCGGCGTTCGCGTCGTCGTATCGGGCGCATCCGCACTCGATCAGGATCTGGCCGCGTTGTTCGCCGAATCGTCCGGGCATCACGTGGAGCAGGGTTACGGCATGACCGAGGCAGCCCCGGTGATCGCGGTGACCTTGGCGAGTCGGCGGGATCTGGGGGCGGCGCCCAAGCCTGGTTCCATCGGCCACTCGCTGCCCGGCATCGAGGTCCGGACCGTTGACGCCCACGGCAACGACGTGCCGAACGGCGATCTGGGTGAGTTGCTGGTCCACGGCGACAACTTGTTCTCCGGCTACTGGCCCGATGGTGCGGACGGTCCCGACGCCGACGGCTGGTACCGCACCGGCGACGTGGGCTTCGCCGATGACGACGGTGACCTCACCCTCGTCGACCGACTCCGGGAACTCGTCATCGTGTCGGGCTTCAATGTCTACCCGTCGGAGGTCGAGGACGTCATCAGCGAGGTCGACGGCGTTACCGAGGTGGCCGTGGTCGGCGTGCCCGACGAAAAGACTGGTGAGGGTGTCGTGGCCTTTGTGGTTCCAGCCGCGGATGCACGGGGTGAGGCCGAGCTGACAGCCGCGATCGACGAGCACTGTCGCGAGCGCCTGGCCCGGTTCAAGCATCCGTCCCGTGTCGTCGTCGTCGGGAATCTGCCGCACTCGGCCACCGGCAAGGTCGCGAAGGGGCGGCTCCGGGCACTGGCGCGTGGCGAGGCCCTCAACCTCGGCCTGGCATGACCAATCCCGTACCGGCACACGTCACTGACGCACGCGTAGTCGTCTACATTCGGCTGGGGTGCCACCTTTGTGATCTCGCGCTGGAAGTCGTCGCTACCGTCTGCGCCGATACCGGGGACTCGTGGACCCAGGTCTTCATCGAATCCGACGACGACCTCACCCGCCGGTTCACCGATCAGGTGCCAGTGACGTACGTCGATGGCGCGCAGCACGACTTCTGGCGGGTCGACGAGGAGCGGTTGAGGATGGCCTTGGCCGACTGAGCGTCGTCGTAGGCTGCATCCGTGTTCTCCGAGACGCGATACGCGCGCAACGGAGATCTCCGCGTCGCCTACCGCACGACGGCGCCAGGACCACGCGACTTTGTCTTTGTGTCGAACTGGTTCACCAACTGCGAGGTCTTCCCCGAGCTCGCAGCGATTCAGGGCTGGGTCGAACGAATGGCCACGCTCGGCCGGGTGATCTTCTTCGACCAGCCCGGCACCGGTGCGTCAGATCCCGTACCTCTCGACGCGCTACCGACGCTTGAGCTCTGGATGGACAGCATCACCGCGGTCCTCGACGACCTTGAGATCGACGAGGCGGTACTCGTAACGGTCGACGGCGCGTTCTCCAGCGGAGCCTTGTTCGCGACCACGTACCCCGCCCGCACGGCTGCCCTCGTGGTCTTGGAAGGCCAGGCCGTCGCGACCCTGGAGTTTCCGGGAGGGGATCAGCTTCCACACGTGCCTGACCCGGACTCGCAGGTCGCCGCCGCCATCGCCTTATGGGGGACCGGCGAGCTTCAGCACATCTTCAACCCGGACATGCCTTGGAACGATGAGACCCGAGCTGCCTGGGCGAGACAAGAGCGCCTGGCCGCCACGCCCACCACAGTCGCGGTGATGATGCCGCTGGTGACGCGGCTCGATGTTCGGGACCTGCTCCCCGCGATCCGGGTGCCGACCCTCGTCCTGCAGCATGCCGACGACGAGATCAGCTCCGCCGTCCACGGCCGCTACTTCGCCGCCAATATCCCAGGGGCGAAGTACGTTGAGTATCCCGGCCGCAACATGTACTTGTTCGTGGAGCCGGACTGGCGACGGTGTGTCGACGAGATCAGCGAGTTCCTTACCGGCACTCGCGCGGTGGCCGAAGACGAGGATCGGGTGCTGGCGACCGTCTTGTTCACCGACATCGTCGACTCGACGAGCCGTGCGGCGAGCATGGGTGACCGCGATTGGCGGGCCTTGCTGGACGCGCACGACGCAGTTGTCCGTGCGCAACTTTCCCGGTTCCGAGGGCGGGAGGTCAGCACGGCCGGCGACAGCTTCTTTGCGACCTTCGACGGGCCTCAGCGTGCTATCCGCTGCGCGGTCCAGATCCGGGAGGCGCTGCGCGCACTCGACATCGATGTACGAGCTGGCTTGCACACCGGCGAGTGCGAAGTCCGTGGCGACGACGTCGCCGGCTTGGCCGTTCACATCGGTGCCCGCGTCTCTTCGCTGGCAGGCGCCGGCGACATTCTCGTCTCTGGCACCGTGCGCGACCTTGTCGTCGGCTCGGGGTTGCAGTTCGAAGACCGAGGCTCGCACCAGTTGAAAGGGGTTCCCGGCGAGTGGCGCCTATTTGCGCTCGCCGACTGAGCCAAAGTGGTTGACCGGTGATTTCGCCCTCGCTTCGTAGGGCCCAGAGCACCAGTGACCAGATTCGCCGATTTGGTGCGCACGTTCACAAACTCCTAAACTGGCAGGCGCGCTGCGCGGTAGCCCCGATGTGATTGCAGAGGGGTAATCCCACACCGTGTGCGCGGGAGACCAGTGA
>DATLCL010000304.1:0-9411 GCA_035526415.1 Aeromicrobium sp. | reverse complement strand
CGGTTTGGGCCTCGACCCGTGGGACGTCTTTCACGAGGGACTGACGCACCATGTGCCGCTCACCTTCGGCCAGGTCGTCATAGCCGTCGGCGTGCTGGTCCTCCTGCTGTGGATTCCGCTGCGGCAGCGCCCGGGCATCGGCACGGTGCTGAACGTCATCCTGATCGGCCTGGCCGCCGACGCCGGCATCGCCCTCGTCTCGGCTCCGGAGGACCTGTGGGCGCGAGCGCTGCTCCTGGGAGCCGGAATCGTCGGCAACGGACTGGCCGGCGCGCTCTACATCAGCGCCAAGCTCGGCACCGGACCGCGCGACGGGCTCTGGGTCGCCCTTGTCGCCCGCACCGGCATCAGCGTGCGCGCGATGCGGACGGGCATCGAGGTCCTCGTCCTGGTCAGCGGATTCCTGCTCGGCGGAACAGTCGGCGTCGGCACCGTCGTGTACGCGCTGGCCATCGGCCCACTCGTCCAGTTTTTCCTCGAGGTCCTACAGAAGGAGGAACACCATGTTCCCGCTCGTCTTCTCCGCCGTGCTGCTCGCGCTGATCGTGGTCGCGCGGTGCACGTCCTGCAAGGACACCCGGCGGAGCCTGATGACGGGCCGGCCGGTCGACCCGTTCCGGCCGCACCGGTTCCGGTGACTGCCGGCCGCTGATCGCTAACGGAAAGCGACAGCCAGCGTCGTGGGCAGGAGTCCTGCGACGAGCCACCAGGACAGCAGCGAGCGTCCGAGAATCGTCCGGACGCCGACGTACTGGAAGATCGACAGCAGGCCCGACATGACCAGCAGGCCAGTGGCATCGCCGGATCGGCCGGAGTTGTCGTAGTGGCGGGACAGGCCGATCAGGGCGATGACGGCGTGGAGCGTCACGACCCCGAAGACGATGGCACCCACACGCCGCCGAACGGTGTTCAGCGCATCCTGCTCGACTTGGGTGAGCCGCCGCGGCTGCTGCCCGGCGAGCTCGCGATGGGGTGACATCAGCGCAACATCAGCGTCGGGTCGCGATCAGGAGCGATGCATCCGGGTCGATCAGCAGCTCGACGGCGACGAAGCGGTCGTCGGTGAGCCACTGCTCGCGGACGGTGTCGACGTGGCCGTCGACGATCGGGGGCCAGTGCGACGACGGCACGAAGTCGTCCAACACGGCGATGCCGCCCGGTTCGAGGAGGTCGGCAAGCGCGTCGATGTTCTCCATCACCTCGCGCACGTCGACGAACAGCAGGGAGAACGGCGCATACTCGCTCAGCGTCGACCAGTCGCCGGCGATGATCTCGACGTTGTCGATGTCGGCAAAAAGGTGTTGGACCTCCTCGGCGAGCACCGAATCCAGCTCGGCGCTGACGATGCGCGCCTTCGGCGACGCCCCCGAGGCCAGCCAGGCCGACCCCACGCCGGTACCGGTGCCGAGTTCGGCGAGCGTCCCGCCGCGGGAAGCTGCCAGGGCGGCCAAGAGCCGCCCGGTCTCGTTTCGGGTGGAGGTGATGAACCCCCGCTGGCGGGAGAGATCGAGGGCCTTCGCCACGATCTCAGGCACGGCGGTTGGACCAGTCACACTGGGAAGTGTCCCATGTCGTTTCGCGGGATTCGGACGGCTGCCACATCGTGGGCTATCCTGACGGCCTATGCGGAAGCAGCTCGTAGCCATCGCTTGCCGCGGCAGGTCCATTTAGGGCCACCCTGCCGCGGCGTTTGGCGTTGGGCCCGAACGATTCCGCCGCAGGGAACACTCGATCACACCTGATCTCCATTTCGGTCACGAACTGATTCGGCGGGACGTTCACCCACCGAATCAACCACTGACCGACCTAGGAGATACTCATGCCACCGGAATTGACCGAATGGGGTCCGGCTCACCTGCGCGACGAGGCCCAAGAGGATTACGCCTCTCTCGCCGTCGAGCCGACCGACCGTCCGGATGACAACTGAACTGAATCGCGGTCGGCGGCCGCCCCGAGGCGTCCGACGGCAGCCCAAGCAGGCCACCACCAACGTCCGCGACCGGCGAAGCCGGATCGCTCGAACAGCGCGAAGGACACACATGACCCGCACGTTCTCCCTTGCCGTTGTCCCTGGCGACGGCATTGGGCCGGAAGTCACCGAGCAGGCCCTCGCCGTGCTCGACGCGGTGGCGCCGCGCCATGACATCGCGTTCGAGCGCACCGAGTACGACCTCGGTGCCAAGCGCTGGCACGCGACGGGCGAGACCCTGCCGCAGTCGGTGCTTGACGAGATCCGTGGTCAGGACGCGATCCTGCTGGGCGCCGTCGGCGACCCCAGCGTCCCGTCTGGAGTCCTGGAGCGGGGCCTGCTGCTGAAGCTGCGCTTCGAGCTCGACCACTACGTCAACCTGCGCCCGAGCAAGCTCTACCCCGGCGTGCCCACGCCGCTTGCCAGCAGTGTGACGGACAAGGGCGACATCGACTTCATCGTGGTGCGCGAGGGCACCGAGGGCCCGTACGTCGGGAACGGCGGCGCCATCCGTGTCGGAACGCCGCAGGAGATGGCGACGGAGGTCAGCATCAACACCGCGTTCGGCGTCGAGCGTGTCGTCCGCGACGCCTTCGCCCGTGCTCAGGCGCGTCCGCGCAAGAAGCTGACGCTGGTCCACAAGAACAACGTCCTCGTGCACGCCGGCCACCTGTGGAGCCGCACCGTCGATGCGGTCGCGCAGGAGTTCCCGGACGTCGCTGTCGACTACCTGCACGTCGATGCCGCGACGATCTTCCTCGCCACCGACCCGAGCCGGTTCGACGTCATCGTCACCGACAACCTGTTCGGCGACATCCTGAACGACCTCGCCGCCGCCGTCACCGGCGGCATCGGGCTCGCCGCCAGCGGAAACGTCAACCCGGACCGCACCGCGCCGAGCATGTTCGAGCCGGTTCACGGCTCCGCGCCGGACATCGCCGGCCAGGCCAAGGCCGACCCCACGGCAGCGATCCTGTCGGGCGCGCTCCTGCTGGATCATCTCGGCCTTCCGGACGCCGCTGCCGAGATCACGGCTGCCGTCGAGGCGGACATCGCCGAGCGTGGCTCGTCGGTACGGTCGACGCCGGAAATCGGCGAGGCCATTGCCAAGCGTCTCTAATCTGCAACGACTACGGTGACCAACATGACCACTGAGACGGGGACCTTCACCAGCCGTTTCGAACCGAACGCGGCTGCGCTCTCCGCCGAGCGACGCGAGGAGATCCTCGCCGATCCGGGCTTCGGGCAGTACTTCACCGACCACATGTTCGTGGCCGAGTGGACGCCCGAGACGTCCTGGGCCGGCGCTCGCGTCGTGCCCTACGGGCCGATCACCCTCGATCCCGCCGCGGCAGTCCTGCACTACGCCCAGGAGGTCTTCGAGGGCCTCAAGGCGTACGCGCACGCCGATGGCTCGATCTGGCTGTTCCGGCCCGAGGCCAACGCCGCGCGCATGCAGCGCTCGAGCCACCGCCTGGCCCTGCCGGAGCTCCCGACCGAATGGTTCCTCGGCTCCATCCGCGCCCTGCTGGAGGCTGATCGCGACTGGGTCCCGCGGGGCGAGGAGAAGAGCCTGTACCTGCGACCCTTCATGTTCGCCTCGGAGAAGTTCCTCGGCGTTCGGCCCGCTCACCACGTGACGTACTCGGTCATCGCGTCGCCCGCCGGCGCCTACTTCGCCAGTGGCGTCAAGCCGGTCGACATCTGGCTCTCCACGCAATACGGCCGTGCGGGCGCCGGTGGAACCGGCGCGGCGAAGTGCGGCGGCAACTACGCCTCCAGCCTGCTGCCGCAGCAGGAGGCCTACGCCAACGGGTGCGCGCAGGTTGCCTTCCTCGACGCGTCGGAGCACAAGTACGTCGAAGAGCTCGGCGGCATGAACCTGTACTTCGTCTACGCGGACGGCTCGATCGTCACCCCTGAGCTGTCGGGGTCGATCCTGGAAGGCATCACGCGCGACTCCATCCTCGCGCTGGCCGGCGACCTCGGCCACGAGGTCACCGAGCGGCGCATCACGATCGACGAGTGGCGCGATGGCACCGCAGAAGGCTCGATCGTCGAGGTGTTCGCCTGCGGCACGGCGGCGGTCATCACGCCGGTCCACGCGCTGAAGTGGCCGGGTGGCCAGGCCGTCGCCGCCGAGTCGGAGACCTCCAAGGTCGCGCACGAGATTCGCCAGGCGCTGGTCGACATCCAGTACGGCCGCGCCGAAGACCGGCACGGCTGGATGACCAAGATCCTCTAGCACCGGGGTGCTCGGGCCCTGACCCACCGGATGCCACGATGGGCTGCATGTACGGTCCGACGCGCACCGAGCATGACCTTCTCGGCGATCGCGAAGTACCAGCAGACGTCTACTGGGGCGTGCACACGCTCCGTGCGATGGAGAACTTCCCGATCACCGGCATCTCGATCGACAACATTCCCTTCCTGATCGAGGCGCTGGCCGCGGTGAAGCAGGCTGCGGCCACCGCGAATCACGAGCTGGGCCTCCTCGACGACGAACGATTCGACGCGATCCGGCAGGCGTGTGAGGAGATTCGCGCGGGCGGCCTGCACGACCAATTCGTGGTGGACGTCATCCAGGGCGGCGCCGGCACGTCCACGAACATGAATGCCAACGAGGTCATCGCAAATCGCGCCTTGGAGATCCTGGGCCATGGCCGCGGCGAGTATCAATACCTGCACCCGAACGAGCACGTGAACCTCAGCCAGTCGACCAACGACGTCTATCCGACGGCCGTGAAGGTCGCCGTCATCCTCGCCGTCCATTCGCTGCTGGAGGCGATGGCGATGCTGGAGATGTCCTTCGCCCGCAAGGCCGAGGAGTTCCACGGCGTCCTGAAGATGGGCCGCACCCAGTTGCAGGACGCGGTGCCCATGACCCTCGGCCAGGAGTTCGGGACGTTCAGCGTGATGCTCGGCGAAGACCGGGCGCGGCTGTCCGAGGCCGTGCTGATGCTGCACGAGATCAACCTCGGCGCCACCGCGATCGGCACCCAGCTCAACGCGCCGGACGGCTACGTCGCGATGGCGTGCGAGCACCTCGCATCGCTCACCGGCATCCCGCTGGTCACGGCCGTCGACCTCATCGAGGCGACGCAGGACTGCGGGGCCTTCGTTCACGTCTCCGGCGTGCTCAAGCGGGTCGCGGTCAAGCTCTCCAAGATGTGCAACGACCTGCGGCTGCTGTCGTCCGGCCCGCGGGCCGGCCTGAACGCCATCAACCTGCCGCCGGTCCAGGCCGGGTCGAGCATCATGCCCGGCAAGGTGAACCCGGTCATCCCGGAGGTCGTCAACCAGGTCGCCTTCCAGGTCATCGGTCACGACGTGACGGTGACCATGGCGGCCGAGGCCGGTCAGCTGCAGCTCAACGCCTTCGAGCCGATCATCTGCTACTCACTGGCGTCGGGCATCGGCCGCCTGCGCGAGGCGATGATCGTGCTGGCCACGCGGTGCGTCGACGGCATCACGGCCAATGTCGACATCCTTCGCGCGGAGGTCGAGGACTCGATCGGACTGGTGACAGCGCTGAATCCGTTCATCGGGTACCAGGCCGCGACCGAGGTGGCCAAGGAGGCGTTGGCAACCGGCCGCGGAGTCGCCGAACTGGTGATCGAGAAGGGCCTGATGCCGCCGGAGGAACTGGAGCGCATCCTCAGGCCCGAGACCTTGGCGCACCTCACTCCCAAGCGTGCGACCTGACATCGGACGAAGCTCAGGCGAACAGCGCCTCGGCGGGGTCCTGCAGCAGCTCCACGAGGAGACGGTGGCGGCCGCGATCGTAGGAGATGACGAGATCGATGGCGCGCTCTTTGGGCGTCGTCACCGCCTCGGGGTCGCCGAGGCCGTACGCGATGTCACGGAGGGTGACGGTCGCGGGCCCGACGGGGTCGTTTTCCGGCCACTCGGCGATGAGGCGGTGGGCCAGGCCCGCGACGACGGCGTCCGCCATCGCGTGGGTTGCGCGTTCGACGCCGACCACGCACACCTCTGGGAGCCCGAACTGCGACAACCCGTCCGTTCGCAGCAACCCGCTGTCCAGGTCGTCGTAGTCGAGGACGTACCACTGCTGCGCGTGCGCAAGGGAGACCTGCTCGGGCGTGAGCTCGAGGATCCGCGGCGGCAGGAGCTCCACGACCACTCCGTCGTGGGCGGCAGCCAGGCCGAGCGCGTGGATCCGCGCATCGCGGACCGCTTCGGCCATCTGCCGCGTGGGCGCCTGGCAGGTGATCAGCAGCTGGTGCGGACGCGAGCGCAGCCGGGCCAAGGCGTCCTCGCTCGAACCGAACCGGCGCAGCAGGGATTCGTTCGGGAGCGGGAAGTCGTCCTCGTGATCGAGGGGCTCTGCGGTCATCAGCGCATAGGACGCGGTGCTGACGTCCGGAATCGGCACTGGTCTGGCAGTCATGGCGCGGTCAGTCTAGACTTGCCGGCGATGAAGACCATCTCGATCATCATTCGACAGCGCGCCGGGCTCTAGACCAGAATCGCCCGACGCGCCGCCCTCCCTGTCTGGGGGGCTTTTTTGTTGCCGAAGTCGATCGACAAGCAGAAGGAAGGCGTGGCGTGAAGACCGTTCGCATCTTTGACACGACGATGCGCGACGGCGCGCAGCAGGAGGGGCTCAACCTCTCGGTGCAGGACAAGCTGCACATTGCGCGCCACCTCGATGACCTCGGCGTGGACTTCATCGAGGGCGGCTGGCCCGGCGCCATCCCCAAGGACACCGAGTTCTTCCGGCTGGCCACCACCGAGATGGAGTTCAAGCACGCGACGCTCGTCGCCTTCGGCGCGACGCGCAAGGCCAACGCGAACGCCGCGGAGGATCCACAGGTCCTCGCGCTGCGTGATTCCAACGCTCCGGTGGTGTGCCTGGTCGCGAAGAGCCACGACAAGCACGTCGACAAGGCGCTGCGGACGACGCTCGAGGAGAACCTCGCCATGGTGCGCGACACCGTCGAGTTCCTGACCGGCGAGGGGCGTCGGGTGTTCCTCGACTGCGAGCACTTCTTCAACGGCTACCTGGACAACCCCGAGTACGCAACGCAGGTCGTGCGAACGGCGGCCGACGCCGGTGCCGAGGTCGTCGTCTTGTGCGACACCAACGGCGGGATGTTGCCGCACCAGGTCGGCGACATCGTCGGCAAGGTGCTGGCCGACACGGGAGCCACGCTGGGCATCCACGCTCAGGACGACACCGGATGCGCCGTGGCGAACTCGGTGGCCGCCGTGCTGGCCGGTGCGACGCAGGTGCAGGGCACGATGAACGGCTACGGCGAGCGCACCGGAAATGCCAATCTGATCAGCTGCGTCGCCAACCTGCAGTTGAAGCTCGGAATCGCGGTGCTGCCCGACGGAAAGCTGGCCGAGGCCACCCGCATCTCCCACGCGATCTCGGAGATCACGAACTACCCGCCGGACGCCCGTCAGCCGTACACCGGCGCCTCGGCGTTCGCGCACAAGGCGGGGTTGCATGCCAGCGCGATCAAGGTCGACCCCGACCTGTACCAGCACATCGACCCGGCGCTCGTGGGCAACGACATGCGCCTGCTGGTCTCCGAGATGGCCGGTCGCGCGACCATCGAGCTGCGCGGCCGCGACCTCGGCTACGACATGGCCGGGAATCCCGAGAAGCTCGCCCGCGTCACCGACCGGGTCAAGGAGATGGAACGGGCCGGCTACACGTTCGAGGCCGCGGACGCCTCGTTCGAGCTGATGCTCGCCGAGGAGATGGAGGGTGCACGCCCGTCGTACTTCGACGTCGAATCCTGGCGCGTCATCGCCGAGTCCGCCGGCGGGGGAGCAGCGGCGGCAGCCGAGGCCACCGTGAAGGTGCGGGCCGGCGGCGAGCGGTTCGCGGTCATCGGCGAGGGCAACGGTCCCGTCAATGCACTCGACCACGCCCTTCGGCAGGCCATCGAGCGCGTCTATCCGGACGTGGCCCAGTTCCGGCTCACCGACTTCCGGGTCCGGATCCTCGATCAGGGCCGCGGGACCGACTCGATCACGCGGGTGCTCATCGAGACGACCGATGGCAAGGACTCGTGGGTGACGGTGGGCGTCGGAGCCAACATCATCGAGGCGTCCTGGGAGGCCCTGCTCGACGCGCTCACGTATGGGCTGCGGCTGCACGGAGTGCGCGCACTGCCCTCCTGAAACCGTCCTACAGTGAAAGCGTGAGCCGCGCGGACCGACGACGTGGCGCAACCGTGGGGTTGCTGCCGGTGTTCGCGCTCGCTCTCGCCGCGGCCGGCATCTGGGCGTCCGTGGCCGAGCGCCGCGAACACAAGGTCGAGCAGGCGACCGCCGCCGACGAGGCAGCGGGGCGGTATGTGTCCGACGTCGCCACCTTCCGCGCACACGTCCTGCGGGTGCTGTCCCAGCACCGGGGTGCGCATCCGGCCGAACTGCGCGATGTGCTCGACCGGGAGATCCCGAGGTATCCCAAGCTCCCGTCGCCCCCGCCGCCGGGTGCGGAGAGGTCACGCTCGTATCAGGCGGCCGTCGAGACTTCGCGGACGGGGCTGGAGCCGGTCATGCAGCTGCGCGCCCAACTGGACACCGCGGCCCAGGCCGAGGTCTTCGTCGCGACGGCCAACAAGGCCCTGCAGCGCGCGACGGCCGCGCTGCTGGGCAGCAGCCTGGTATTCGACACCGAACCGCTGGAATCGCGGACGCTCCCGGAGCTGCACAGGGCCCTGCGGGAGGTGCGCTCGGCGCCGGCACCGGCCAACGGCAAGCTGGCCGAGCGCACCGTCGTGTCCGCGATCTCGCACGCGATCGGTCAGATCGAGACGATGATCGCCAAACTCGACGAGGGCGGTTCGTACTCCTATGACCTCAGTGACGAGTTCAACGCGGCTGAGACCCAGTTGAAGAACTTCGCGATCGACGTCGACGGCGACGTGCGCGAGGCCGTGGCGCGGCTGCGCGACACGACTTGAATTGCGACCTGCGCGAGGTAGATCAGGCGTCGGCGTTCACCAGGAACTGGGCCGCACGCTGGACGTACTCCCAGAACTGCGCGTCTTGCTCAGACGTCAGCTGCACGGCGTCGAGTCCCTCGCGGAAGTGCTTGAGCCAGCGGTCGCGTGCGTCCGGCGTCACGGCGAACGGGGCGTGGCGAATCCGCAGCCGGGGATGACCGCGCTGGTTCGAATACGTTGTCGGCCCGCCCCAGTACTGGACGAGGAACATCGTCAGGCGCGCGGCAGCCGGGCCCAGGTCTTCGTCCGGGTAGAGCGGCCGGAGCACCGGGTCCTCGGCGACGCCCTCGTAGAAGACCTCCACGACGCGCGCGATGGTCTCGTGCCCGCCGATCTCGGCGAAGAAGGTCTGCTCAGGCGTCATGTCCGCCCGCGACCGGTGTCCGTGCGCCTCCCGGACGTCCTTGGCTTTCGTTGCCGATGCGAAGGATCTCGCCATTGCGGACGTACCAG
>DATLCL010000302.1:0-12312 GCA_035526415.1 Aeromicrobium sp. | reverse complement strand
CGATCGCTGCGCCAGGCGGCATGGTCTCTGTCTCGTGCTTTCGGCTGATCGGCCGCTGCCGCAATGTCCCTGCGCTGGACACGGCAGCGTACGCCCGCCCAATCCCGCATGACCCACGGGTCATCTGAAACGGCCAGACGGTGACCCGCACGAACCTGCTCATACAGGCACGCCTGTCGACCTGGCACCAGTGCCGCACAGAACCGTGCGAACGTGCCGCGGTTACGTCGAATTCTGCTGACGACCGCTCGCCCGGCGTCACCGCGATGCGACTGGAGAGTTGTGTGGGAAGGCACCGGATTCAGCGGTTCAACGGTGCCTTCGGCACAAATCTCGGAAGGTCGTCGGCTACATCGGCTTCATGGGGCCGGCAGTCTTGGTCGGCACGGCCAGTCCGGGCACGTCCTCCGCTGCGAACGCCACCCCCAGACCGAGGACGACAAGCAGCACGGCGATCGACCGGTTCGCCACCCGCTTGGCCGGCAAGAGCTTCTCGAGCGCGATCAGCGCGGCGATGAAGATCATCCAGCCGACACTCATCGCCCCGAGGGCGAGCAGAGCGACCATGAGCGCCCAGCAGCATCCCACGCACCATGCGCCGTGCTCGACTCCCATGCGCAGTGCCCCGATGCGGCCGGGTCTCCAGGCGGCGAGCAAGAACTCGAACGGGCTTCGGCACTTGGTGAGGCAGACGTTCTTGAACGGGCTTAGTTGGTAGAGGCCGGCGCCGACGACCGCAGCGCCGGCCACGTAGGGTCCAGAGTTGTCCCAGGCCAGAAACGTCGGGGACCACTCGTGCCCAGCCCACAGGATGGTGTAGCTGACGAGCCCCGCCACTGACCAGGTCAGCAGGTATCCGGCGATGAACAGCGGGGTCGCACCAGCGTCGACGACTTGGCCGCGGTCTCGCTTTCCCTGCTGGATTCTGCGGTGCATAAGCACCATGGGCGCGATGGAGGGGAACATCATCGCGGCCATCATGACGACCCACGAACTGACCCAGAAGCCCAAGGTCCCGGGCGAGGTCGCGGATCCCCCGTCCATCCCGATCATGCGCTTGTCAGTGACAAGCCAGCCGACCGCGGCCATCGCCAAGAGCGCCCCGATCAGGCCAAACCTGACGATCTGGGAAAGCGGAGGTGGCTGGTGGACGGCTGCAGTCTTCATGCCCGAGGCGAGCCAGGTTTAGCTGTACTCGAAGGCCGCCGCCTCGCCGTAGTTGGCTTCGAACGGTTCGCCGAATGCCTGCCCCGTGCCTGACGACTGGCCGAGCGTGTACACCGGTGCGAAGCCGAACATCGCATTGCTGACGGTCGTCAGCCCCCCGTCGGCGCCGCGGTAGGCGGTGAAATTCACGTCGACTTGACCGACTCTCGCCGATGGCTCCTCACCGTCGGAGAAGCTGATGTCGGCCCGGTCAACCCCCATCCACTCCCCAAACAGTGGGGCGAACTCGCCGAACATCCCGCCGGCGTCGCCCTTGAAGATGCGCGCGAGTGCGTCGGCCTGCTCATCCGTCGCACCGTTGTCGACGACGATACCGACCCTCAGGTTGCCGGCGCTGATGTTCGCGGGGGCAAAATAGGCCAGCGCGACCCGGACGCCGGAAAGGTCGAGGTCGTCCAAACTGCCGTCCGTCACATTGTGCACGAGCAGCCCATGGCATTGGCCGTCCCGGCCGGTCGGCGGGCCGTCGACCGCACACGGACAGACTTGCCTGCAATCGCAATGGGCGACATAGGTGCCAGCGAGTTGATAAGTCATCGGATTTCTCCTTCGAGAGCGCCTATCTAATGAAGTTAGACCCGTGACCGAGGCGGGTCAATGCCGCAGAAATGAGGAACCCAGAGTCTGACCCGACCCGGGGCGGTTCGAACTTCTCAGCACCCTGACGCTCGACCCCGAGGGCGACTACGAACTCCAGAAAAGGCAGGAAAAACCAGGCGATCGTGCCGCAGTTACGTCGACTCCGTAGGCGGCCTGGTTGCGGTTGGGCGTCGAGAACTGCGCGCAGATGAGAGGGCATGCCGCTTGTAGGTTGGGGCGATGGTCAGCATCAGTGCGTTGAAGTCGTCGGACCGCGCCGAGTGGCTCAAGCTCTGGGACGGCTATCTGACCTCCTACGCATCCGATCTCGAGCCGTCGACGACCGACGCGACGTTTGCCCGGCTCACCACGGGCGATTCAGGCCTGAATGGTGCGCTCGCCCGCAATGACGACGGCACGGCAGTTGGTTTGGTGCACTGGCTCACGCACCTGTCGACCTGGACGACGACCGACTACTGCTACCTCGAGGACCTGTTCGTCGCGCCGGGCGTACGGGGGACGGGTGTGGGCCGAGCACTGATCGAGCACGTCCAGCGCTGGGCTGAGCAGAACGGTTCGACGAAGGTCTATTGGCTCACCGCTGAGACCAACTCCGTCGCCCGGGGTTTGTACGACCAGGTGGCGACGCGGACCGAATTCGTCCAGTACGAGTTGACGCTCGGCGACTAACGCCGCAGGTTGCGGTCAACGAGTTCCTTCATGGCGTAGCGACCCAGCTGCCACGTCATCAATGCGTCGCTGCCGCCGCCGACGAAGCCGCCGAGCAAGGGGACGCGTCGACCAATCAAGGTGACGGCCCGGCGTCCGGCCGTGCGGGCAATGAGATCGGTCGTCACCTCACGCGAGATGTGCTCGTCCAAGGTCGGGTCGTGGGCCGCGGCCGTCGCAATGCCAAGCGGGCTGGCCGGGATCTTGGACTTCTTGACCAAGCCCGCGGCCGAGTCTTCGCCGAGCATGCAGACCAAGATGGCGTTGCGCACCCGCGGGTCGTTGAGGTCATAGCCACGCAAATGCGCGATCCCGGCGATGAGGTGGCACTGCACCAGCGTCACGCCGGCCACGTTGGCCGGCAGGGCCACGGCCAACGCCGCGACGCCGCCGAGGTTCGTGACGAAACCTTGAGCACCGGCCAGCGTGACGTGGAGGCGTATCAGCTTGGAGATGGCGGTCTCGACGTCGCCGCCGGCGTCGACCAGCTTCGAATCTGCGCTCGCCGCAGCCGAGCGCAGGGGGCCGACGCCGTCGATGGCCCTGTCGAGCACCGCGCGGACGTACTGCGACGCCACGGACGGCGCGACGCGCTTGCCTACTGTGCGGCCGACCGTCCGTTTCATACTCATGGGGGGAGGTTAGCCAACGGGTTGAACCGTAATCTCAAGCCATGTCCCCTCAGCCGCTGGAGCCCTCCCGCTGGCGGTTCGATGCGGACGTCTGGCCCGTGCACACCGACTGTGTTGCGATGGGTGGAGATCTCGAACCCGGCACCGTCGTCGAGGCTTATCGGCACGGTGCCTTCCCGATGCCACTCGACGGCGAACTCGCCTGGTGGTCGCCGGTGCGACGCGGCATCCTCCACCCGGACGAGCTGAGGGTTTCTCGCAGCATGCGCCGCTCGGCCAGGGCGTTTGCGCTGACGTACGACACCGATTTCGCCGGCGTCGTACGCGCATGCGCCGACCCGAGTCGTCCCGGCGCCTGGATCAGTCCGGAGATCGAAGCGGCCTACTTCCGCTTGCACCAGCTCGGCTGGGCGCACTCTGTCGAGACCCGCGACGCCGACGGTGTGTTGGTCGGTGGCGTATACGGCCTGCAGCTAGGCCGGCTGTTCGCCGGCGAATCGATGTTCCACCATGCCCGTGACGCGTCCAAGGTGGCGCTGATGGGCCTGGTCGAACTCCAGTCCGGCGGACTGATCGACGTGCAGTGGAACACCCCGCACCTGGCGAGCCTCGGGGTCGTCGAGGTGGATCGGAACGAGTACCTGCGACGCATCGCCGAACTCGTGGACCGGCCTGGACCGAGCTGGCCGAACCCGGACTGACGGTGCTGGGTGACACGCTGGGTGGGTACCGGTGCGGAACTGGCCGTATCTGTCCCTACACTGGCCACCGCAGCACAACCAAAAGATCAGTTCTCACAAGGAGTTTTCGTGGCTTCCATCTCTCGCAGCGACCTTGTCGCAGCTCTCGCCCAGAAGGCCGACGTCAGCAAGAGCACCGCAGACGCCGTGCTGTCCGCCTTCGGCGAGTTCCTCACCGACGCTGTCCACAAGGGCGACAAGGTCTCGATTCCGGGCATCGTCTCGGTGGAGCGCGTCAGCCGCGCTGCCCGCACGGGCCGCAACCCCGCCACCGGCGAGACCATCAACATCCCGGCTGGCTTCGGCGTCAAGGTCAGCGCCGGCTCGCGGCTCAAGGCCGCGGCCAAGTAGCTCCAGCTCGCTTCCAGCCGTCAACACCCCCGAACCCGCACCTGCGGGCCGGGGGTGTTGTGCGTCGTCAGCGGTGCTTGCTCGTGTGAGCAATTTGCGTACTCAAGTGGTCAAACTAGTTCTAACGGACTACTGTCGTGACCCGTGAGGGCACCTCAGGAAACGATCCGGCTGCCGTTCGCTTTGGCGACGGCCAGCATTGCGCGCACGAAGCTCGCCGGATTCCTGACGGTTCAGCGCGTGGAGGCGGCCGTCATCGATGACGCTCTCCTCGTGCTCGGCGAGATGCTCGCCAACGCGTTGTGCCACGGTTGCCCGACGTCCGACGACACCATCGAGATCACCTGGGCGATCAACGGTGACCTCCTGGAACTCAGCGTCTACGACGCCGGGGTCGGTGCTTCGCTCAAGCCCATCGACTTCGACGAGGACTCCCTCAGCGGCCGCGGGCTCTCGATCATCAACCGCGTCGCCGACCGTTGGTGGGTCGACATGGACATGGGCACCCGAGTTAGCGCCGAACTCTCGGGTCTTCTCGCCCACCGCCACTGACCCGCGTCGTCGCACTGTCCGCTCACTCGCTCACGTACGCTCGTTCTGTGGATTGGAATGAGTTCGACGCCGTGCTCTACGACCTCGACGGCGTCCTCACGCCGACGGCACTCGTTCACATGCGCGCATGGCAGGAGATGTTCTCCCGCTATCTCGCCGACCACGATCCCGACCAGTCGCCGTACACCGACGAGGACTACTTCCACTGGGTCGACGGCAAGCCGCGCTACGCCGGCGTCCGCGCCTTCCTTGAAAGCCGAGGCATTGCCCTGCCGGAGGGCGAACCGTCGGATCTTCCTGACGCGTTGACGGTCTGTGGGCTCGGCAACAGCAAGAACCAGATGTTCGAGTCGATCCTCGCGACCGAAGGCGTTGAGGCCTACCCCGGCTCCCGAGCGCTCGTCGAGAACCTGGCCGGGCGAGGCCTGAAGCAGGCCGTCGTTTCGAGCTCGCGCAACGCACCAGACGTGCTGGCTTCGGCCGACCTCATCGACTACTTCGAGACGATCGTCGACGGCGTCGTGGCGTCCGAACGCCACCTGGCGGGCAAGCCCGCACCCGACACCTTCCTCTACGCCGCCGAGTTGGTCGGTGTCCGACCGGCCCGATGCGTCGTCGTCGAAGACGCGCTGAGCGGAGTCCAGGCCGGACGGGCGGGTCGGTTCGGCCTGGTCATCGGGGTCGACCGTGGAGTGGGGGCCGGCCGACTCTTGGAGCACGGCGCCACCATGGTCGTGGCCGATCTGGAGGAGTTGCTGTGAGCGAGGCGACGCCCATGCACGACACCCCGCCGGACATCGAACCGGAGCAGCTGCTCGACCGCAGCAGGTTTCCGGTCGATCCGTGGGCGCTCGTCGAGTCGCGCTACTCCGACGAAGATCTGGGGACCACCGAGACGCTGTTCGCGGTCGCCAACGGTTATCTCGGCATGCGGGGCAACGTCGAGGAGGGCCGTGACTCCTACGCCCACGGCACCTTCATCAACGGGTTCCACGAGACCTGGCCGATCCAGCATGCCGAGGAGGCGTACGGCTTCGCCCGCACCGGCCAGACGATCGTCAACGCTCCGGACGCCAAGGTCATCCGGCTGTACGTGGACGACGAGCCGTTGCTCCTCCCGGTTGCGGACCTGTCGCAGTACGAGCGCCGGCTCGACTTCCGCACCGGCGAGTACAGCCGGGAGATTCTGTGGCGCACCCCGGCCGGCAAGTCCGTGCGTGTGCGCTCCACCCGGATGGTGTCGCTGACCGAGCGCCACCTGGCCATCATGACCTTCGAGGTGACGCTGCTGGATGCGTCGGCGCCGATCGCGATCTCGTCGCAGATCCTCAACCGCCAGGACGGCGAGGACGAGTATCACGTCGCCGCGAAGTCCATGGGCGAAGGCGTCGAGGACCCGCGCAAGGCCGAGCGCGTGAGGCGCCGGGTGCTGGAGCCGATCGTCAACCGGGGCAACTCCGAAACCGGTCGCGTCGAGCTCGGCTACCGCGCCGCGGACAGCGGCATGACGTTGGCAGTGGCGGCTGATCACCTCTTCTCCACGGAGAATGTGTACGAGTGGAGCGTGCACACCGACGACGACCTCGCGAAGGTGGTCTACCGGATCGACGCCGAGCCGGGCGTGCCGGTCACGCTGACGAAGTACGTCGCGTACCACACCTCGCGCGGGGTGCCGCCACGCGAACTGCTCGACCGCTGCGCTCGGACGCTCGGCCGCGCCCTGAAGTCCGGCCTCGACCGGCTGCGCTCCGACCAAGCAGAATGGTTGGCAAATTTCTGGGCCCGCTCGGACGCGACGCTCGACGGCGACGACGTGCTCCAGCAAGCACTGCGCTGGAACCTCTTCCAGATGGCGCAGGCGTCGGCCCGCGCCGAGGGGGCCGGCATCCCGGCCAAGGGAGTCACCGGGTCCGGCTATGGCGGCCACTACTTCTGGGACACCGAGATCTACGTCCTTCCGTTCCTGACCTACACCCGCCCTGCTGCGGCCCGCGCCGCGTTGCGCTTTCGGCACGGGCTGATCGATGCGGCGCGCCGCCGAGCCCAAGAGCTGTCCCAGAGCGGTGCCCTGTTCCCGTGGCGAACGATCAACGGCGAGGAGGCCTCGGCGTACTACGCGGCCGGCACTGCGCAGTACCACATCGACGCTGACATCGCGTACGCCCTGGCGCAGTACGTGGCGGCCACCGGCGACCGCGACTTCCTCATGCGGGAGGGCGTCGACATCTTCGTCGAGACCGCCCGGATGTGGGCTGATCTCGGCTTCTGGCAGGACAGCGAGTTCCACATCCACGGCGTCACTGGGCCGGACGAGTACACCACGGTCGTCAACGACAACCTGTTCACCAACGTGATGGCGCGCTTCAACCTCACGCAGGCCGCCCTCGCCGTGCGGGAACTAGCGAAGATCGACGGACCTGAGTACGACGCTCTCGTGGCGCGCCTCGATCTCGATGACGAGGAGATCATCGAATGGGAGCGCGCGGCCGACGCCATGGCCATCCCGTTCGACGATTTCCTCGGGGTTCACCCGCAGGATCTGCACTTCCTCGAGCGCGAGGTGTGGGACCTGGCAAACACCCCGCTGACCAAGCGGCCGCTGCTGCTGCACTACCACCCGCTCGTCATCTACCGGTTCCAGGTGCTCAAGCAGGCCGACGTCGTCCTGGCGCTGTTCCTCCAGGGCGAGCTGTTCACGGAGGAGCAGAAGCGGGCCGACTTCGAGTACTACGACCCGATCACCACCGGCGACTCGACCCTGTCGGCCGTCGTGCAATCGATCATGGCCGCCGAGGTCGGATACAGCGACCTCGCCCGGCGGTACTTCGTCAACGCGCTGTTCGTCGATCTCGCCGATCGGCACAACAACACCGCCGACGGCGTACACGTCGCGTCGGCCGGCGGCGTGTGGAGCGCACTGGTCTACGGCTTCGGTGGATTCCGCGATCATGGCGGTCGGTTCAGCTTCGACCCCCGGCTGCCGGAGGACTGGACGGCCATCACCTTCCGCCTCACGATCGAGGACACCCAGGTCCGCGTCACGGTCCGGCAGACCGAGATGGAGTTCACCGTCGAGAACAGTGCAAACGGTGGGGAGAAGGTCGACTTCGTCGTTCGCGGCGTACCGGTCCAGGTCACCGCGGAGAGCCCAATCACCGTGCCGTTGACCGACCAAGGTCCGCGCCTGCCCGGCATTCCCCTTCCGGTGGCCGGGCGGCAACGCGCAGACGGCAGCGTGATTGGTGCCATCGTCCCGGGGACATAAACCGGCGCCCTAGGCCGCGGAACCTCCTAGACTGACCGCCATGCTGACCGTCAAGTGGGAACTGGCCTCCGGCGAAACCGGCCAGATCGCGGTGGGGAACGGGGACAAGTGGAGCTTCGGTCGAGTGGGCGGCGAGGAGCCGCCGACGGTAGTGACCGACGACCCGAGGATCAGCCGGAATGCCCTGACCATTCGCGACAGTGGCCCGGGCCCGGTCATTTTCCGCGGCCAGCGCGGCGACGTCGTCAGCATCACGGTCGTGAGCGCCGACGGGTCCGAGCGACCGATCCCCGAGGGGACGGCCTACCTGCTGGGCGAGGATGCGCGACGCATCGAGCTCGCCGTCGATGGTGCGCGGGTGCTGACCGTGCGGGTGCTCTTCGATCTGCGTCCCACGGTGAAGGAACGCCAAGAGCAGGCTGACGCGGGACCAGCGGAGGACGACCTCGCGTAGAGCCGCCGCAGCCGTCAGTCGGGTGCGGCCGGGGCGACCGGCGCGCGCACGAGCAGGACTCCATGGTGAACCTCCGCGGTGAATTCGGTGCCCATGCCGACCGGGTCGCCATCCAGCTGCATCGGGGCGGGCGCCTCGCAGTGGACCACGATCTTGTGCCCGGTCATGCGGTTCAGTGCGCGGTCCGTGTGCCGCGTCCGTCCCATCACGCGCACCAGGATGGCGACCCATCCGATGAACCGCTTGGGCGCCAGGACGACGACGTCCAGTAGTCCATCGTCGAGCTGGGCTTGGGGGAGGAGCGGAATCCCGGCCTGGAGGAAGCCGACGTTGCCGATGACCACGGTCCGCGCCCGGAACCGGTGGAACGGACCGTCGTCGACGCTGATGTGAACCCGCATCGTCTGGAACCGCAGCGCCTTGATGCCGGACACGAAGTAGGCGAACCAGCCGACATGCTTCTTCAGGTTGTCGTCGACGCCGAGCATGATCTCGGCATCCATGCCGAGACCGGCCATGACCAGGAAGCTGGTCTCGGTCAGTTCCTTCAGGGCCGGCTCCGTGTCCGGCGCATCCTCGGTGAGCTCTTCGGCCGCAGCGGCCTCGGTCGACGTGGCTGCAGGAGTGAGAACCGGTTCGGGCTTCGGCTCGGCATGTTCGTGCCCGAGCGTGGCATCCGTAGAGAAGGTCGCGAGATCAATGGCGCGGTCCTGGCCGCCGAACGCGACGTCGAGGGCCTCGCGCGTATTCAGCGGCAGGCCCATGTTGCGCGCGAGCAGGTTGCCGGTGCCCAGCGGGATGACGCCGACCGCGACGCCGGTGCGAGCCGCCTCCTCGCAGACTGCGCGGACCGTGCCGTCGCCGCCGGCGGTGACGATGAGATCGACGCCGGCCTCCAAGGCGGCTTGCGCCTGGCCTTGGCCCGGATCATCGACGGTGGTCTCGAACCAGAGCGGATAGTTCCACCCCTCGCGTTCGACGACCTCGAGGACTTTGCCCTTGAAGGAGTAGATGTCGCCGACCTTGATCGGATTCAGGATGACGGCCACCCGCTTGCGGCCGGTGCCGGTGAGAACGGCGAGATCGTGCGGGATGCGCGCTGACTGTGGGACCAGCAGAGCCCAGAACGTCACGCCCGTTGTCATGCCGAAGGCGAGCCCGGCGAGGACGTCGGAGAGGTAGTGTACGCCCAGGACGACCCGGGAGGCAGCGACGAGGATGGCCAGGCTCACCCAGAGCGCAACCAGCAGCCGCCGACGCAGGCCGCGCATGGTCGCCGCAATGGTGAGCAGGACGGCCACGGTGGCCAGGAGCCCGGCGCCGGCGGCGTGCCCGCTCGGGAACGACAGGTTGCCGCTCTGCCACCAGCTGCTGACGGGCACGCTGGGCCGTGGCCGGTCGAAGGCCTGCTTGAGCAGCGGATTGACGAGAAGGACGACGAGCCCCGACACGACCACCCAGGCCGCCAGGCGGTATTCCCGGCGCAGCGCGGTGAATCCGGCGACCAGCACGAACACCGCAGTCGTCGTCCGGGTGGAGAAACCGATGCCCAGTGCCACCGCCAGGCCGTGGACGGCGCTGTTGGCGTCAAGCCGCTTGCCGAGTGCACCGAACGGGCGATCGAGGGCAGTGAGCCACCCGGCGTCGGTGGCAACGCCGAGGGCAAGGGGGACCCAGATGAGGGCCGGAGCTGCGGCAGCGACCCAGATGAGGGTCGGACGACGCGGTTCCGCCCGACGAACGTCGAACCCCATGCTCACTCTCTCCACCTACAGTCGGACCAGCGTACGGGAAAAGCCCCTGCCCAGCGCCGATAGTCGCGACGCTGTGCGTCGCTACGATCCTTGCTCGCTCGGAGCACGTGTGCGAGCACACGGCCCCTCACTCGCCGCGGATAGGCTGGCTCCGTGATCGACCCACGCCTGTTGCGCGACGACCCGGAGTCCCTGCGCGCCGCCCAACGACATCGTGGCGAGCCGACCGAACGTGTCGATGCAGCCGTGGCGGCCGACGAGGCCCGACGGGCCGCAATCTCTGCCTTCGAGAAGCTGCGCGCCGAACAGAAGGCTGTTGGCGGGCAGATCGCCAAAGCCCAAGGCGACGAGAAGCAGGCCCTGCTGGCTCAGACCAAGCTTCTGTCCGAGCAGGTCAAGGCGGCCGAGGCCACCGAGCGCGAAGCGTCGGCCGCGTTCACCGAGGCGGTCAAAGCGTTGCCGAACCCCGCGTCGGCCGAGGCCCCCGAAGGCGGTGAGGACGATTACGTCGTCATCGAGACCGTCGGAAAGCCGCGTGATTTTGCGGCCGAGGGCTTCGAGCCGCGTGACCACCTGGAACTCGGCGAGCTTCTCCGGGCGATCGACACCGAGCGCGGAGCGAAGGTCAGCGGCGCGCGGTTCTACTACCTGACCGGTGTCGGCGCCCAACTGGAACTGGCGCTCACCCAGCTGGCGATGGGGAAGGCCGCCGAGTGGGGCTTCACGCCGATGATCCCGCCGGCCCTCGTGAAACCGAGCGCGATGGAAGGCACCGGCTTCCTCGGGCAGGCCGCCGACGACGTCTATCACCTCGAGAAGGACGACCTGTACCTGGTCGGGACCTCCGAGGTGCCGCTGGCGGCGTACCACTCCGACGAGATTCTCGATGCTGAGAGTTTGCCGCTGCGCTATGCCGGGTTCAGCCCGTGCTTCCGGCGTGAGGCAGGCTCGTACGGCAAGGACACCCGCGGGATCTTCCGGGTGCATTGGTTCGACAAGGTGGAGATGTTCGTGTTCACGACCCTCGAGGAGTCGTACGCAGAACACGAGCGCATCCTCGGCTGGGAGCGGGCCTGGCTGGACCTGCTCGAACTGCCGTACCGGGTCATCGACGTCGCCGCCGGCGATCTCGGCCTGTCCGCCGTGCGGAAGTTCGACTGTGAGGCCTGGATCCCGTCGCAGGGCAAGTACCGCGAGGTCTCGTCGGCGTCCAACTGCACCCAGTTCCAGGCCCGTCGCCTCGACATCCGTACCCGCGGCGCCGAATCGTCCGGGGGCACGATGGCCGTCGCGACGCTGAACGGCACGTTGTGCGCGATGACCCGCACCATCATCGCTCTGTTGGAGAACGGCCAGCAGGCCGATGGCTCCGTTCGTCTTCCGGCTGTCCTGCACCCATTCCTCGGCGAAGTTCTGGAGCCCGTGACGTGACCTTCCGGCCGAAGTTGGTGGCGCTGGACGTCGACGGCACGCTCGTCGACGAACGCAACGCCATCAGCCCGGCCACGGCCGACGCGGTACGGCGTCTGGTCGATGCCGGCATCCCGGTCGTGATCTCGACCGGGCGGGCCGTGCCTGGCGCCTTTGAGGTCTGCGAGCGGCTCGACCTGCCCGATGGCTTGGCCGTCTGCAGCAACGGCGCGGTGCTGGTCGGCTACCGGCCACTCGAGGTGATCCACGCCGTCACGTTCGACGCGTCCGAGGCGGTCCAGCGGGTGCTCACCGCGATACCAGACGCGTTCGTCGCCGTCGAAGAGATCGGCGTCGGGTACCGGGTCAACCAGCCATTTCCCAGCGGTGAGATCGCCGGGACGATCACCGTCGAGGACACCGACTCACTGATCTCCGAACCGGTGACCCGCGTGATCATTCGGGCGCCCTCGCACGATCCGCACGAGTTCCACGACCTCGTCGAAGGATTGGGACTGACGGAGATCAACTACTACATCGGCTACACCGCGTGGCTCGACATTGCGCCGCTGGGCGTCTCCAAGGCGTCCGGTCTGGAGCGCGTGGCCGACCGGCTGGG
>DATLCL010000292.1:0-22788 GCA_035526415.1 Aeromicrobium sp. | reverse complement strand
GGCTGAGGTCCATGAACCGCATGGCGTCACGATCCATCTCCTTCATGCGGGCCACGATCGTTCCGTTGGGCTCGAGCACGGCCTCCTCCACGTCGTCGAGTCCGCCGGCACCCTGGGTGGCGATCGCGGCCATCAACTGGTCGACGGTAAGCCTCTCTTTCCGTAGAGCCTCATAGTCCATGACCCCCATCCGGATAAGCGTTCGTGGGGTCCCTTCGGCAATGGTTCGCAGCCGGGGCATCCGGAACAACACGACCGCCAGGATCCCGTTGAGCAGCAAGAGGGCGGACGCGCCCAGCACGGCGCCCGTGACCGAGACGTCGTCACCGATGATGCCGTTCTGCACGGCGTTGGCGACGGCCAGCAGCACGATGAAGTCCAAGGAGTTGAGCTGCGCCAGCTCCCTCTTGCCGGCGACGCGGAGGGCGATGGCGAGGAAGGCGTAGATGAGGACCGGTCGGAGGAGTTTCTCGACCACCGACACATCGAGATGGAAGATGTCATGCAGCATGCTGGGCGACGTTACGCAATCGGCGGTGCAGTCTGCGGGCCGTCCTCAGCGGTTCACGGCTGTCGGAAAGCTCAGCGGTGTTCGGGATTGGCGAAGTCGAAGCGGCAGCCGGCGTCCCACGCCGAACGCTGGTTGCCGTGGGCCGGGATGCCGCCGGCATCCCTCATCATCCGTGCCATGTGAAGAAGGTTCCACGTCATGAACGTCGTGTTCCGGTTGGTGAAGTCGTTCTCCGGCCCGCCACTGCCCGGATCGAGGTACGACGGGCCGGGCCCCGCCTCACCGATCCAGCCAGCATCGGCGTTCGGCGGGATCGTGTAGCCAATGTGCTGCAGGCTGTAGAGGATGTTCTGGGCGCAGTGCTTGATGCCGTCCTCGTTGCCGGTGATCAGGCAGCCGCCGACACGTCCGTAGAACACGTACTGGCCCTTGTCGTTGAGCATCGAGGACAACGCGTAGAGCCGCTCGATGATCTGCTTGGTGATGCTCGAGTTGTCGCCCAGCCAGATCGGGCCGGCGATCACGAGGATGTCTGCGGCGAGCACCCGGGGGTAGATGTCCGGCCACGCGTCCTCAGCCCACCCGTGCTCCCGCATGTCGGGATACACGCCGGTGGCAATCGGATGATCGACAGCCCGCAGGACCTCGACGTCGACGCCGTGCTTGCGCATGATGTCGGCCGACGGCTCGAGGAGGCCAGCCGTGTGGCTGAGTTCCGGACTCTTCTTGAGCGTGCAGTTGATGTACATCGCACGCAGTCCGCTGAAGTCCCATTCGGTCATGTCCAATTCCTCAGTCTGTGTCAATTTCGGGCAGTGTCAATTCCGGGCGAGGGCCAGGCCGTAGTCGCCGTCGGTCCACCAGCCGAGCGGGCGGAAGCCCGCGGCTACCAGTTCCGACTCGACGGTCAACCGCCGGAACTTCGCCGAGATCTCCGTGCGGATCTCCTCGCCGGCACTCAGCTCGAAGTCCAGTTCGGCGCCCGGCAGGGTGACCGTCATGGCACGGCGCGCGCGCAGGCGCATCTCGATCCACTCCTGGTCGGAGTCCCAGACGGCCACGTGCTCGAAGTCATCGGGGACGAAGTCGCCGTCGAGCTCTCGATTGAGTACGCGAAGCACATTCCGGTTGAACTCTGCGGTGATACCCGCGGCGTCGTCGTAGGCGGCAACCAGCCGTTCCGGGTCCTTCACCAGGTCAACCCCGAGCAGGAAGGTCTCACCAGGGTTCAGTGCCTGTCCGAGCCGGGCGAAGAAGTCCGCCCGGTCGGCCGGAGCAAAATTGCCGATGGTGCTGCCGAGGAAGGCCACCAGCCGGCGCCCAGGGGCTGGGAGATCGGACAGATGGTGCTCGAAGTCGGCCACGACGGGGTAGACCGGCAGCGTCGGCCGCCTGCGTGCCAGGTCGTCGAGTGCGCCACGCAGCGCACCGGCACTGACGTCGACCGGGACGTAGCACTCGAGCTGACCGGCCCGATCGAGAGCGTCGAGCAGGATGGTCGTCTTCTCCGAGGATCCCGATCCCAGCTCCAGCAGGACATGTGCGTCGGCTGCGTGCACAATGTCGTCGGCGTACCGCCCGAGGAGCGCTCGTTCGGCCCGCGTCGGGTAGTACTCCGGCAGGAGCGTGATCTGGCCGAACAGCTCGCTGCCGCGGTCGTCGTAGAAGTATTTCGGCGGCAGCCACCGCGGCGTGGCCGATAACCCGCACCGAGCATCTTCGATCAGAGTGCCGATCAGATCGGTCGGCTCGGTCAGGACGCGGGTGGTCATGCCATCTCCCCCTGCGCAAGCCGGACGCCGGTCATCGGCCAGCGGGCCGCGGAGGGGAAGAAGTTCCGGTACGGGATCCGAGCATGGCCCGGCGGAGTGAGGGCACACCCGCCGCGTAGGACCATCTGGTTCGACATGAACTTGCCGTTGTATTCACCAACCGCGCCCTCTGCGGGATGGAACCCCGGGTACGGCAGGTAGGCCGACGACGTCCACTCCCAGCAATCGCCGATCAGCTGTCGCAGGCCGCGGCCGGCTGGCCCAGCTGCCAGCGGATGGAAGGACGGCCCAGATGCATCCGTGCCTGGCGTCGGTGCCTGCAGCGACGCCGCATGCTCCCACTCGGCTTCGGTCGGCAGCCGGCGTCCGGCCCACGTCGCGAAGGCGTCGGCTTCGTAGTGGCTGACGTGGCAGACCGGGAGACCGAGGTTGACCTGCCACGTCCCGTGCAGGGTGTGTTCCAGCCAGACGCCATCGACCTCACGCCAGTACAGCGGGGCTCGCCAGCCCTCTTCTTTGACCCGAGCCCAGCCATCGGACAGCCACAGCTCGGGGCGCTGGTATCCGCCGTCGGCCATGAACTCCAGCCATTCAGCATTCGTCACGAGCCGGTCCGCCAGCCGGAACGGTGCCAGCCATTGCGGATGCCGCGGGAGCTCGTTGTCGAAGGAGAATCCAGCGCCGTCGTGCCCGATCTCGACCAGACCGCCATCGAAGTCGGCCCAACCCATGCGGTCAGGCTGTGCCGGGTCCGGCACGGCGCCCGCATAGGCCGGTTGAAGCGGGTTGAGCGACAGGACGTGCTTGATGTCCATCAGCAGGAGCTCCTGGTGCTGCTGCTCGTGGTTGAACCCGAGTTCGATGAGCGGCCGAAGCTTGCCGAGCATGCCGTCGTCGAGTCGGCCGATCAGGTCCCCGAAGCGGGCATCGACGTTGTCCCGGTAAAGGCCCACATCGTGTGCACCCGGCCGGCTGATGACACCCCGGATCGGCCGGTCGTATCGCGGCCCGACCGACTCGTAATAGCTGTTGAACAGGAACCAGTACTGGTCCTGGAATGGGGCGAAGTTGGGCTCGTGGCCGGACAGGAGAAAGGTTTCGAAAAACCAGGTCACGTGTGCCCGGTGCCACTTGGTGGGTGACACGTCGGGCATCGACTGGACGGTCTGGTCTTCCGGCGACAGCGGCTCGGCGAGCCGCTCTGTGTAGGCACGCACGTCGAGGTAGCGCCGCTGGAGCTCCGTTGCGGTTTCCATGCCTAGATGGTGTACCAGGAGGGGCCGACGGAATAGCCCCTATCCCTTTCGGGGTCCTTACGTTCAGGCCGGCAGCAGGATGCGGAATCGGCAGCCAGGCCCCGGCTCGAGGTTCTCGACGGACACCTCGCCGCGGTGGGCTTCGACGATTCCGCGCACGATCGCCAAGCCGAGGCCCGCCCCACGGTCGTCATCCGGCGTGCGCGCCCGCGAGCCGCGCCAGCCGACCTCAAAGACCCGCTCAAGCTCGCCGTCGGGAATGCCGGAACATCCGTCGGTCACGCACAGCTCCACACCGTCCGGACGGGGCGTCGCGCTGATCTGGACCGAACCGTCTGATGGCGTGTGCCGGATGCCGTTCATGACCAGATTTGAGATGGCACGGCCGAGAGCGGCCGGATCGGCATTGATGCGCACTCCGCCGGGCACCTGTCCACCGAGGTTGACCCCGCGGGCTCGCGCGACCGGGTCGGCGCTGGCGATCGTCTCGCTCACCAGGTCGCGCAAGTCGACCGGGACGAGCTGCGGAACCATCACGCCGGCGTGCAGCGTCGACAACTCGAAGAGGTCGTCGACCATCCGCGCCATGTGGGTCGCGTCCCGCCGGATCTGACGGTGGTAGCGCTGGGGGTCAGGCGCCATGCCGTCCTCCAACGCCTCGGTCATGGCCAGCAGGCCGGCCAACGGCGTCCGCAGGTCGTGCGACACCCACGAGATGAGATCGCGCCTGGACTGGTCGAGGAGCCGTTCGCGTTCTCGGGACGCCGACAGTTCCTGCTCGGCCTCGTGCAGTGCGTGCGTCAGGTCGCGGAACTCCGCGGGCACGCGCCGCGGGTCCTCGATGCCGGCGCCGGAGCCGAGCCGCAGGACATTGGTCCGCACAGCGCTCGACCAGCGTCCGATCGCCGAGCCGAGACCGAGCGCCACGATGAGCGTCACCAGCGCCGCGACACTGCCGACGTACGTCGCCACCGTCAGGTCGTGCGAGGAGATGAACATGTGCTGCGTGATAGCGATCAGCCCGACATACGGCGCCACGACGGCGACCACGGTGAGGATGGCCAAGTGCCACCGAAGCGATCGGGCGCGCAGGAGCCAACTGGCCAGGAAGCCTGCGATGCCCACGGCGAGGGCCGCCGTGGCCGCCACCGTGATGATGTCGAACTGGTCAGCCCACTTCATGTCCCCGCCTCATGACACAGCCTCGTGGTCCTTACTCGCCTGCCAGATGTAACCCACGCCCCAGACCGTCAGCAGCCGCTCCGGATGGGTGGGGTCCTGTTCGACCTTCTCGCGTAGTCGCCGCACGTGCACCGTCACCGTCGAGCGGTCGCCGAAGGACCAGCCCCAGACGCGTTCGAGCAGTTCGTCGCGGGAAAAGGTCACCTCCGGATGACCGACCAGGAAGCGCAGCAGGTCGTACTCCCGGGTCGTCAACGTCAGCTTCTCGCCCTTGAGGGTGACGGAGCGGTGCGGATGGTCGACGACGAGGTCGCCGTCGGTCATGACGTCGGCCATCGCCGGCACCCGGCCGGACGTCCGGCGCAGCACCGACTCGACCCGCAGCGCGAGTTCGCGTGGGCTGAACGGCTTGGTCACGTAGTCGTCCGCGCCGAGTTGTAACCCGACGACGCGATCCATCTCGCTGCCCAGCGCCGTGAGCATGATGATCGGCACCTCGCGGATCTGCCGGATCCGGCGGCAGACTTCGAGTCCATCGACACCCGGCAGCATCAGGTCAAGTACAAGCAGGTCCGACGGGTTCTTCGCCATCGCCTCGATGGCCGACTCCCCGTCGGCCGCCTCGGAGACCTCGTGATGGTTGGCGCGCAGGTAGGTCGCCACCACCTCGCGGACAGTTGGGTCGTCATCGACGACAAGAACGCTCGCCACCACATGAGCGTACGGCGAAAGGCCCCGTCGTACCGACGAGATCGGCGGTCAGGGCGGACCCGTCACCGGTCCGTAAGGAGTCCGAACCCGTCAGCGGTTCCGCTTGCGGGACTTGCGCTGCAGCTTGGCCTTCTGGCGCGCCCTGTTCTTGGCGTTCGCCTGGCGCCGCGCCTCCGCCTCGAGGGTCGCTTCAGCTGTTTCCTCGCCGACGTACTCCGCATCCCCGGTCTCCGAGGGCGCTGAGTACGCAAGCTGCTGCTGCCTGCGTGCCTCGAGACCGCGAGCCTGCAAGTGCGGCTCCTCCTCACCTTCGACCGGCTCGGCCTCGATCTGTACGTCGAGATTGAACAGGAAGCCGACCGATTCCTCGGCGATGCCATCCATCATCGCGGCGAACAGGTCGAAGCCTTCACGCTGGTACTCCACCAGCGGGTCGCGCTGGCTGTACGCGCGCAATCCGATGCCCTCGCGCAGGTAGTCCATCTCGTAGAGGTGCTCGCGCCATTTGCGGTCGAGCACACTCAGGACGACGCGGCGCTCCAGTTCACGCATGATCGGCGATCCGAGTTGCTCTTCACGCTGGCCGTACGCGGCCAAGGCGTTGTCGAGGACGACCTGGTGCAGGTAATCGCGCGACAGCGCCTCGCGTCCACCGACCTCGCGGTCGACCTCCTCGATCTTCAGCGAGATCGGGTACAGGGTTCCCAGCGCAGTCCAGAGCTGCTCGAGGTCCCACTCCTCCGGGAATCCCTCGGCGGCGCCGGCAACGTAGGCCTGTGCGACCTCGCCGATCATGGTGCGGACCCACTCCTGCAGATCCTCGCCTTCGAGCACCTGGCGCCGCTCGGCATAGATCACCTCACGCTGGCGGCTCATCACGTCGTCGTACTTGAGGATGTTCTTGCGGCTCTCGAAGTTCTGCGCTTCGACCTGGGCCTGTGCCGAGGCAATGGCGCCCGTGACCCGCTTGTTCTCGATCGGCACATCGTCCGGGATCTTCATGGTCTGCAGGACCCAGTTGACCCAGTCGGCCTTGAACAGCCGCATGAGGTCGTCCTCAAGGGACAGGTAGAAGCGAGACTCGCCCGGGTCACCCTGGCGGCCCGAACGACCGCGCAGCTGGTTGTCGATGCGTCGGGACTCGTGCCGCTCGGTACCGATGACGGCGAGACCGCCGACGGCCGTGACCTCATCGTGCTCGGCCGCCACCTGCTTCTCGATCCGCTCCAGCGTGGCCGGCCAGGCGGCCTCGTAGGCGTCGGAGTCCTCGGTCGGGTCGAGGCCGTCCTTCCGGAGCTCTTGATCGGCGAGGAACTCGACGCTGCCGCCCAGCATGATGTCGGTGCCGCGGCCGGCCATGTTGGTGGCCACGGTCACGGCACCCTTGTGACCGGCCATGGCGACGATCGCGGCTTCGCGTTCGTGCTGTTTGGCGTTGAGGACCTCGTGCACGACGCCGCGTTGGCGCAGCAGTTTCGACAGTCGCTCGCTCTTCTCGACGCTCGTCGTGCCGACCAGGATCGGCTGGCCGTTGGCGTGGCGTTCGGCGATGTCTTCGACCACCGCGGCGAACTTTGCCTCCTCGGTCCGATAGACGAGGTCCGGCTGGTCGACCCGAGCGACCGGCTGGTTGGTGGGGATGGGTACGACGCCGAGCCGGTAGATCTTGTCGAACTCCGACGCCTCGGTCATGGCGGTGCCCGTCATGCCGGCGAGCTTCTCGTAGAGGCGGAAGTAGTTCTGCAGCGTGATGGTGGCGAGCGTCTGGTATTCCTCGCGAATCCGCACGTTCTCCTTGGCCTCGATCGCTTGATGCAGGCCCTCGTTGTAGCGACGGCCCTCGAGGATGCGGCCGGTGTGCTCGTCGACGATGAGAACCCCGCCCTCGATCACGACGTATTCCTTGTCCCGTCGGAACAGCTCCTTCGCCTTGATGGCGTTGTTCAGGAAGCTGATCAGCGGCGTGTTGACTGCGTCGTAGAGGTTGTCGATGCCGAGTTCCTTCTCAACCCGGTCGATGCCTTCCTCGGTGACCGCGATCGTGCGCTTCTTCTCATCGACCTCGTAGTGCTCGTCGCGCGTCATGCGGCCGACGATCTCGGAGAATCGGCCGTACCACTCGACCTCGTCGTCGGTGGGGCCGGAGATGATGAGCGGCGTCCGGGCCTCGTCGATGAGGATGGAGTCGACTTCATCGACGATGGCGTAGGCGTGGCCGCGCTGGACGCAGTTCGCGATGTCGTCGGCCATGTTGTCGCGCAGGTAGTCGAAGCCGAACTCGTTGTTCGTGCCGTACGTGATGTCGGCGGCGTAGGCCTCACGCCGCTGCGCCGGTGTCATCGACGGAAGGATCATGCCGACCGTCATGCCGAGGAAGTGATAGACGCGGCCCATCCATTCGGCGTGGTACCTGGCGAGGTAGTCGTTGACGGTGACGACGTGGACGCCCTCGCCGGTCAGCGCGTTCAGGTAGACCGGGAGCGTCGCGACCAGCGTCTTGCCCTCACCGGTCTTCATCTCGGCGATGTTGCCGAGGTGCAGCGCTGCGCCGCCCATGATCTGGACGTCGAAGTGCCGCTGGCCCAGGACGCGGCGGGCAGACTCACGGACCGTGGCGAATGCCTCGGGCATCAGGTCATCAACCGTCTGCCCCTTGTCCAGCCGGGCCCGGAACTCCGCGGTCATGCCACGGAGTTCGTCATCGCTCATCGCACGGAATTCGTCCTCCAACGCGTTGACCTGATCGGCGATCGCCGAGAGCTGGCGGAGGATCTTGCCTTCGCCCGCGCGAAGGATCTTGTCGATGACTTTCGGCACCGGTTCAGTCTAGGTGCAGGCCACCAACGCCTGAGCCAGGTCACCCCGACGGGCGACCTTCACCTCGGACAGCCCCAACCATTGGGCCATCACGTGCAGTTCGGCAGCGAGTTCCGCGGCCGTCTCGGCCGGAGCACGGGGTTCGGCCCATGCACTGAGCACGTGCAAGATCCCGGCCGCCCGGTCGGCTTTGAGGTCGACGCGCGCAACGAGGTCGTCGCCCAACAGGAACGGCAACACGTAGTAGCCGTGCACGCGTTTGGCCGCGGGGACGTAGATCTCGATGCGGTAGCGGAAGCCGAATACTCGTTCGGTCCGGGTGCGCTCGAACACCAGCGGATCGAACGGGCTCAGCAGGGCTCTGCCCCGGATACGTCGTGGCTTCGGTGCCTCCGCGTGAAGATAGGCCGGGCGCTTCCACCCGGCGATCTCGACCGGTACCAACTCGCCGTCAGCCGTCAGTTCGTCAATGGCCGCGCGCGTGAGCTCGGGCGAAAGCCGGAAGTAGTCCCGAAGGCACTGGGCGGTTCCGACGCCGAGGGCTTGGGACCCATGCCGGACGAGTTCGACGTGCGCGTCGTGAAGATCGAGACGCGGCAAGGCGAACACGTCGGTCGGAAGCACGCGTTCCGGGATGTCGTAGAGGCGCTCGAAAGCCCCGTTGCGCCGGGCAGCCGTGACCTGCCCGGTGTAGAAGAGGTACTCGAGCGCCCGCTTGGCCTCCGACCAGTTCCAGCCCCACTGGTCCTTGCTGTTCGCGACGTCCTGCTCGATGTCCCTGGACGTCAGCGGCCCACGGTCGCGAACATCGGCGAGCACGCGGGCCACCACCTCAGGCTTCTCGTCGGCGAGGGCCTGGATGCCGCCCCACATGCCCGAGGCGTCCTCCATCCGCCACTGCAGCGCCGGCCACAACCGGACGTCGACAAGCGCGGCCTCGTGGGCCCAGTACTCGAACAGTCGCCGCGGGGCGCGACCGGCGGCGCGATGCAGGAGCTCGATGTCGTAGGCGCCCAGGCGGGAGAACAACGGCAGGTAGTGGGCCCGTTGCAGGACATTGACCGAATCGATCTGGAACAGGCCAAGCCGTCCGATGACCGCGTTGACATGGCGAGCGGAGACGCTCGCCGTGGGGCGAGATCGACCAAACCCTTGCGCAGCCAAGACGATCCGCCTCGCCTGGAGTTGGGTCAGCCGCGTCACGAGAGGGACGGTATCGCCGTCCACCGACCAACCCAGGGGTACGGCGCCGCTACTCGAGCAAGTTCGAGCGGACCGCGTACATCGCGGCTTCCATGCGCGACTTCAGCTGGAGCTTCTCCAGCAGGTTCCGGATGTGGTTCTTGACTGTGTTTTCGCTGATGAAGAGGTCTTCGGCGATCTCGCGGTTGCTCTGGCCCTTGGCCACATGGCGCAGCACCTGGAGCTCACGGGCGGTGAGCTGGGCGCCGGCTCCGGGCGTCTTGGTCATCGTGACGAACTCGTCGAGCAGCTTCGTGGCCATGCTCGGCGTGATGAGTGACTGACCGCTCGCGCCAAGCCGGACCGCCTCGGCGACCTGGTCGTACGTCGAGCCGTCCTTGAGCAGGTAGCCCGACGCGCCGCTCTTGATCGACTGGTACAGGTCCTGCTCTTCGTCGCTCGCGGTGAGCATGATGATGGCCGTCGACGGCGACGCGGCCTTGATGGCCGCACATGTGTCGACCCCGCTGCGGCCGGGCATGCGCACATCGAGCAGGACTACGTCGGGCGGGTTCGCTTCGACCGACTTGACGGCCTTGTCGCCGTCGTCGACCTCTTCGACCTCGAGCCCAACCTCCGCTTCGAGGACCATTTTGACGCCACGCCGGAACAGTTCCTGGTCGTCGACCAAGAGCACCCGAATGCTCGTGTCCGGATCCGTCACAAACCCGAGACTAGTCGTTGACGTCGAGGTGGATCACTCCGTAGTCGTATGCGCGTCGCACATAGACGACGCTCGGCCGCATCGAGTCCTTCTCGACGAAGAGATAGAAGTCGTGTCCGACGAGTTCCATCTCGTGCAAGGCCTGCTCCAGCGTCATGGGGGTGGCCTGGTGCGCCTTCTCGCGCACGACCAAGGGGCAGCCGTCTCCCTCGACGTGCACGCCGGCGACCACATGGACGTCGGACTCGGCCGGCGGCAGGCCGGCCGACACGACGTCATCGGGCACCTGGGCCGCGACCTCGGATAGCGAGCGTGGCGCGTGCTGTCCGTGGTGGATTCGGCGACGGTCGCGCAGCTTGCGCAATCGGGCTATGAGCTTGTCGAGGGCCGCATCGAGTGCGGAAGCCTGGTCTACAGCGGCGGCTTCGGCTCGAACCGCTGGTCCGCGCGAGCGCAGCGTCATCTCGACCCGCGCGGCACGGTTGTGTTGGCGCGGGTTTCGTTCGTGGGTGACCTCCACCTCCACTCGGTGGATCTGCTTGCGCTGGTCGTACTTGTCGATGCGCTGAAGCTTCTCGATGACGTGTTCTCGGAACCGGTCCGAGATTTCGCTGTTTCGGCCCTTGACGACAATTTCCATGTGGCCTCCCGCGGTCGAGAACACACCCCAACGGTCCGCGTTGGATGCTCTTAGGCCGACGGTAAACCCCGATGAGGTCGCACACCAGCGATTCATCTCAAAGTCAGGAACGGTCCGCCATCACTGCGGCTCCGTCGACGCTCAAACCGCGCGCACCGAACGCGCGGACGGCCTCTCCCAACGTCGCGCCGGTCGTGACGATGTCGTCGACGAGCACCACGGACGCAGTCGGAACGCGGCGCGCCACCAGGGATCCGCGCACGTTGTCGGCACGCGCGGTGGCCGACAAACCGGCTTGGTCGCGCACACGTTTGACGAACGCCAGCGAGGGAACGGTCGACGCATCGACATCGACTGAACGCAGCAAGGCGGCGGCGCGGCGGGCGAGATCGCTGACCACGTCCGCACCCCGCGCCCGGCGTCGATCCGGACGGCTGGGAATCGGCACGAGCGCGATCGGGCCTTCGGCCTCGAGCGCAAGCACCGATGCCGCAACGAGGTGGGCCAGCGGGCGCTCCACCGTGAACCGGCCCCGCTCCTTCCACGCGATAATCGCCGACCGGAGCGCACCGTCGTACTCGCCCGCGGCGGCGACGCGGCACGGCTGATCCCGGACGATGCGCGGATGTGGCCGGACGGCTGCTGCGCATTCGGCACACAGACCCAGAGCCGGATTCCGGCACGACACGCAGCAGGTTCCGACCAACACGTCGGCGACGTTCGCCAGGAAGCCCATGACTCGAGTTTGGTCACGACGACCGACGGAGCACAGCGCACGGCGCGCGACTGTGGACGGACCGGGCTATCGACCGGAGGAGAGTGCTCGGAAGCGGCCGTGGGACTTCAGACGCCACGGCCCGCCTGGTTCGCGATGCCACAGCTGCCCGCGGCGATCTGCCGCCCAACGATCGGCCCGGTCGGCGGCCGCCCCAGCCCATGACTGGACGCCGCCCATCAGTGCGTCGCCAGTGGAGAGGTCGGCGCCATCCAGCCCGACCGAGTACAGCTGCTGGCCGGCCGCGCCGGTCGCCACGAAGCCGATCCGGGTCGGCGACTCCCACCCCACGGTCCGCTCACCGGCACTCTTGTCGCTCACGACGCGAGGCGTCAGCAGCCGGATCGGGTCTCCGTCAGCGTTGTGCTCGATCGCTCCGACGACGACCGACTCCTCCTCGCCGGAGCGGATGACGGCCGCATAGCGACTGCGATCGGGGGCGACGGCGAACGAGCCCACCATTCCCAGGTCGCCTGCACTGACAGTGCGAACGTCGCCGCCACGGACGATGCGAACCCGTGTGCCGCCCTCGTGGTCGATCAGCCAAAGCCATCCGGCGTCATCCCAGCTGGGGTCGGCGAAGCCAGTTCCCGTGAACGTTTCCACGTGGCCGCCCTGACGCGGGCCGGCCACGACGGTCGTACGGCCGGGCAGGACGGCGGCAATCCCTTCCCCGTCGACGGCGACAGCCAGCGCGTTCCGCGCTGAACGGCCCCAGGGACCGCCGATCGCCCGCACGCGACTGGTCACGTCGACGACTCGGTCCCCGCGTAACGCGTAGGCGCGGGTTGCCAAGGGCCCGGGTCCGAAGCCGACCACGGCGTCGATTGGATGCACGTCGCCTTGGGGAGCGCCGTCCACGAGGACCCGGACGCCATCCAGCCCCGCCACACCGCGCAGCGTCGAGATCAGCTGCGCAGCCATCTTGTCGGCAGAGCCGCCGGCAACACGCTGGAAGTCGACGTTGACGATCTTGCCGCTGATGCTGACGCGCAGGTCATCAGGCCCAGGCAGATACGTGCGCAGAGTGCTCAGCCGTGGTCCCGCAGCCAACCGCCGGGTCAGCGTGAGCGGCAGTTGTTCGCTCACGACGACATGGATCAGTTCGGGTACAAGCCGCTCGCCCGACTCGTCGAAGTACCACAGCGGATACGACCGCAGGTAGTCGTCGGCGAACTCTCGAGTCACGAGGTAGCCGGGTACCGGATTGGCGATGCGCCACTCTCCGTCGACGCGTTCGAGCCGCAGTACACGTGTGACGTCAGGCCCATTCACCGTCACCTGGCCGGAACTGTCCACCGTCAGGAGTTTCCGGGCGGTGATCCGCAGAGCGGCATTCTTCGTCGTCGCCTTACCTGGTTCAGTGATGACGCTCGAGTACACGGTCATGCCGGCAGTCGACCTCCAGCCGGCGTCGGCTTCAGGCGTGAGATACGACTGCACGATGGCGGTGGCTTCCGGGTACGCCAACATCGCATCCAGGTAGCCGTCGACGATCTGCTGTGGCGTGGCACCCGGTCGCGGGGGTGCGGGTTCGTACCGGACGTTGCCGTGCGTCCGGGAACCCGCGGACACCACCCGCTCGACCGGGCCCGAGTCGGGTAGCTGGGCGCACCCGGCCATGCTCAAGGTCACCAGCAGGGTGAGCCGCGCGATCTTGGCGGTCATGCGAACACCGGCCTCACCGCTGGGTGGAAGTCAGCCAGCTCACCTTCGGCGAACGGAACGCGCGGAAGGGTCAGGATGAACTCCGTCCCTTCCCCGGGACGGCTGTACACACGCAGCGACCCACCGTGCAGGAGGGCGTCCTCCCGGGAGATCGCGAGACCGAGCCCCGTACCGCCTTCGGAACGCGCTGGGTCCGCGCGCCAGAACCGATCGAACACATGGACCGTGTCCTCTGGGGTGATCCCGCGGCCGAAGTCCCGCACGACCAGCGACACCCGGTCATCGACTTGCCCCACCTCCAGTTCCAAGCGATCGGTCCAGCTGTATTTCGCTGCATTGGTGACGAGATTGCGCAGGATCCGGTCGACGCGGCGGCGGTCGGCTTCGACCACAGCTGGCTCGTTCGCTCCCAGGACCGTCACCTCGAGACCAGCGGCACGCCAGTCGCCGTCAGCGAACTCCTTCGCCACCTCGACGAGATCGACAGGCTCCAGCTCCAGATGCGCGGCGCCGGCGTCGTATCGGCTCAGGTCGAGCAGGTTGACCAGGAGGTCCTCAAACCGGTCGAGTTCGGTCTTGAGGAGCTCGGCTGATCGAGCCGTCACCGGGTCAAAGCGATCACGAGCCTCGAACAGGAGACTGCCGGCCATCTGCACCGTGGTGAGGGGTGTACGCAACTCATGCGACACGTCCGAGACGAAACGCTGCTGCAAGACCGACAGGCGCTCGAGACGGGTGATCTGGCTCTGCAAACTGGCCGCCATCGCATTGAACGACGTGCTGAGCCGCGCGATGTCGTCCTCGCCGTGTACCGCCATGCGGCTGTCGAGCTCGCCCTTCGCATACCGCTCAGCGATGCGGCGAGCCATGCGCACCGGATTCAGGACCTGGCGCGACACCAGGAACGAGACGCCGCTGACCATCAGCACGGCCGCGCCCCCGCCGAACAGCAGTGCCTGCGTGACCAGCGTCAGCACCCGTTCCTGATCCTCCATTGAGAACAGGTAGAAGAGGGCATAAGTGTCGCCGGTGCGCGGCGCGTGCAGACGACTGCCGACGACCACCGCCGGATGGCTCTCGTCCGAACCGAGCCCGGCCATCTTCGAGAACGCGGCGTAGGTCCCGTCCCGCCTGACGACAGTCCGGCGCAGTGCTGCCGGGACCGAGCCCGGCGCCAGCGCCAGCGACGAGCGCACAGGAACGTCATCGGCGCCCAGCGGACCCTCGAGGACGAGCTCGTAGCCTCCCTCATCGTCCTCGGCGTTCGTCACCGAGTCCACCAGCGAACTCAGGACCTGGACCTGCGCAGCGGGGGCCGCTTCGACGGTCGCATCCAACTCGGACTGGGCTGAGGCGATGGCCAACCTGACCTCACCCGCGGCAGCGTCCCGCCGCGTCTCCGCCAGTGACTCGGCCACGTCCGCGATGAGCGCCCATCCGGTCGCGCCGATGAACAGCGTGCTCAATGCCACCGTGCTGGCGACGACGCGAACCTGGATGGAACGGCGCCACAGGCGGGCTAGGCGGCGCATTGCGACTGATCAGTCCGCGATGACGGCCTGGTAGCCGATACCGCGAACGGTCCGGATGACGCGCGGATCGTCGGCATCGTCCTCGATCTTGGACCGCAGCCGGGCCATGTGGACGTTGACGAGCCGCGTGTCGCCATGATGGTGATAACCCCACACTCGCTCCAACAGCTTCTCCCGCGTGAACGCCTCGTGTGGGCTGCGCAGGAGGCACGCGAGCAGGTCGAACTCCAACGGCGTCAACTCGAGCGGATGCCCCCCACGGGTGACTGTGTGGCCCACCGGATCGAGCACGATGTCGCCGAACTCGAGCACTTCCTGGAGATGGTCGGTCCGACGAAGACGGGCGCGGATGCGAGCGATCAGCTCGGCGTTCTTGAATGGCTTGGTGATGTAATCGTCGGCGCCGGCCTCCAGGCCGACCACAACATCGCGCGTGTCCGACCGTGCCGTCAACATGATGATCGGCACGCCCGAAGTGGCGCGGATCTGGCGGCACACGGTGACGCCGTCGGTACCCGGAAGCATCCAGTCGAGCAGCACGACATCGGGCTTGAAGTCGATGAACGCGGGCAGCACCTGGTCACCGGTACGCACCACCCGTGCCGTCCAGCCCTCAGCGGCCAACACCAAGGACAACATCTCGCCGAGCGCCCGGTCATCGTCGACGACCAGGACCTTGTCGAACTTGCTGCGATATGTCATGTACTCCGCTGCGTCCGCTGAGGCCGGTCGACTAGTACCGGTAGTGGTCCGGCTTGTATGGGCCGGCCACGTCGACGCCGATGTATTCGGCCTGTTCCTTGGTGAGCTCGGTGAGCTCGACGCCAAGCGCGTCGAGGTGGAGTCGCGCGACCTCTTCGTCCAGGTGCTTCGGCAGCACGTGCACGCCGAGCTCGTACTGGTCGGCCTTGGTGAACAGCTCGATCTGTGCCAACACCTGGTTGGTGAAAGAGTTCGACATGACGAACGACGGGTGGCCCGTCGCGTTGCCCAGGTTCAGCAGGCGGCCTTCGGACAGGACGATGATCTTCTTGCCATCCGGCCAGATCCACTGGTGGACCTGCGGCTTGATCTCGTCCTTGACGATGCCCTGGATCCTGGCGAGGCCGGCCATGTCGATCTCGTTGTCGAAGTGGCCGATGTTTCCGACGATCGCCTGGTGCTTCATCCGCTCGAAGTGCTCGGTGCGGATGATGTTGAAGTTGCCGGTCGTCGTGATGAAGACGTCGGCATAGTCGACGACCGTCTCCAGCCGCTTGACTTCGTAGCCATCCATCGCGGCCTGCAGCGCGCAGATCGGGTCGATCTCGGTGATGACGACCTTGGCACCCTGGGCTCGCAGGGATTCGGCTGAGCCCTTGCCGACGTCGCCGTAGCCGCACACGACCGCGGTCTTGCCGGCGAGCATGACGTCCGTGGCACGGTTGATGCCGTCGACCAGCGAGTGCCGGCAGCCGTACTTGTTGTCGAACTTGCTCTTGGTGACCGAGTCGTTGACGTTGATGGCCGGGAAGAGCAGTGAGCCTTCCTTGAACCGCTCGTAGAGGCGGTGCACACCAGTCGTCGTCTCCTCCGAGACGCCCTTGATGCCGGACGAGATCGTGGTCCAGCGCTGCGGGTCGGTCTCGAGCGAGCGGGCCAGGACGCGCAGCACCTCCCTGTACTCCTCGTTGTCCGTGCTGTCCTGCGACGGGACTGCGCCGGCCTTCTCGAACTCGACGCCCTGGTGGACGAGCAGCGTGATGTCACCGCCGTCGTCGAGCAGCACGTTGGGGCCGATGCGGTCGCCGTTGCCGTCGGTGAAGTTGAAGACCTTCTCCGCCTCGTCCCAGTACTCGGCGAGCGTCTCACCCTTCCAGGCGAACACAGGCGTACCTGCGGGTTCGTCAACGGTTCCGTTTCCCACCACGACGGCGGCGGCGGCGTGGTCCTGGGTCGAGAAGATGTTGCAGGTCGCCCAGCGGACCTGCGCGCCCAGTGCCACGAGGGTCTCGATCAGCACCGCGGTCTGGATCGTCATGTGCAGCGATCCGGCGACCCGGGCACCCTTCAGCGGCTGGCTCGCGCCGTAGCGCTCGCGCATGGCCATGAGCCCCGGCATCTCGTGCTCGGCAAGCTCGATTTCCTTGCGGCCGTAGCCGGCCAAAGACAGATCAGCGACGTTGAAATCCATGACGCTCATCCTAAGGTGATCAATGCGACGCTGCCTCAGGCGGTGCCGGGCGATCGGCTGGCGTGTAGTCGCGGCGGAAGATGTCCGGCTCGAGGAAGACCTGCACCGCCATGGGGTCTGCTTCGCGCAGCCGCTTCTCCGCCGCATCGATCGTGCGCGCGATGGATTCGCCGGTTGCTTCTCGCGGGACGCCGATCTTGGCCGCAACCAGGAGTTCTTCCGGGCCGATGTGCAGCGTCTTGAGGTGGATCAGCCGCTCGACACCGGCGGTGCCCTCGATGGCCGAGCGAATCAGCCGGACCGACTCGTGCGACGCCGACTCACCGACGAGCAGGCTCTTCACCTCGATCGCCAGAATGACCGCGATCGCGACCAAGAGGACACCGATCACCCCTGACCCGATCACGTCGAAGTACAGATTGTGCGTCACCAGTGCGAGCGCGACGCTCACGAAGGCAACGGCGAGTCCAATCAGGGCAGCAAAATCCTCCAACAGGATGACCGGCAGCTCTGGCGCCTTGGCGTTGCGGATGAACGGCACCCAGCCGTGGTCACCGCGCACCTTGTTGGTCTCGATGATGGCCGTGCGGAACGACAGGGACTCCATCACGATCGCCAGGCCGAGGACGATCAGCGGGACAAAGCGCCATCTGCTGTCCAGCAGATCCCCGCCATGGCCACCCGCGATCTCGTGGAACTTGTGATACGCCTCGTACAGGGCGAACAGGCCACCGATGCTGAACAGCACGATGGAGACGATGAACGCGTAGACGTAGCGCTCGCGGCCGTATCCGAACGGGTGGGCGTCGGTCGCCGCCCTCTGGGCGCGTTTGCCGCCGACCAGGAGCAACGCCTGGTTGCCGGAGTCCGCGACGGAGTGGATGGCTTCGGCGAGCATCGACGCAGAGCCGGTGAGGAACCACGCTCCAAACTTCGTGACAGCGATGCCGGTGTTCGCCAGCAGCGCTGCGACCACTGCCTTGGTACCGCCGGCCGCGGACACCTCAGGCTCCGCCTGGGTTGCCCGTACCGCCCAGGTCCCGTGCCTCGTCGACGAGCATGACCGGGATGTTGTTGCGCACCGGGAAGGCCAGCTGGCAGGTGTTGCACACCAGCTCGTCGGCATCGTTGTCGACGAACGGCGCGGTCCGACATTGGGGACAGACCAGGATGTCGAGCAACGTCGGGTCCAGATTCATGGGCTCACCTTAGCGAGCCGGTGCTCGATCTCATTCGGCTGCGGGCTGCGCTGAATTCGGCGTTTTCCGCGATCTGACGACGACCCGCCACTATCGTGAACCCGCCGGTCCGCCTCTCATGTGTGCTCGGCGGTAAGGAGCACGATGAGCCGCACCACTGTTCGGCGCGCACTATTGGGGAGTCTGACTCTGGCGCTGGCCCTCGCTCCCACCGCCGGCTTCGGCCACGGTGATGTTCCGGGTGCGAAGAACGCGATCTCGCGCGCTCCGCTGACCGCCGGCACGGACGACCCGACCACCCGCTTCCAGGCCGCATCGGCGATCGACGCCGCCGCCGCGCAACGGGCCGAGCCGGACCCGACCCTCGTGACGGCATCCAGCGCCGGCTACCGGCCGCTCGCCAACGTCCCAGAGGACCGTTACGCCATGGCTCGGGGTTGTTACGCGCTCCGGTCCGCGTCCAACGGCAAGTGGGTAGCCCGCACCAGCACCGGATACAGCGCCGCCCTCAGCACATCCGATACGGCCGAGCGCTTCCGTTTCCAGGCCACCGACCTGGGCACGTACCTGCTGTGGGACAGCCAGAGCAGGTTTCTGACCTCGACCTCCGGGGCGGCCACCGCCGCGACCAAGCCTGCTACCGCCGCGGAATGGACGGCCCAGGACTATCCGGACAAGGGCCGGTTCACCTTCAAGTCCCTGACCGGCAGACCCCTCGGCACAAACTCCCAAGGCATCCTTGGCAGCTCGACAACGACGTCGTACAACCTGGCGAAGGTCAGTGGCTGCCCCGACTGGCCGGACGTCTCGATCGGCGTCAGCGGTGGGCCATTCGGCGGCAAGACCTGGTACCAGGAGGTCCGCGGCTACGTCGACGCCCACACCCACGGCATGGCCTTCGAGTTCCTCGGCGGCAACGTCCACTGTGGTCGGCCGTGGCACCGCTACGGCGTCGCCGACGCACTCAAGGACTGCCCCGACCATTACATCGCCAACGGCAACGGTGCCGTCCTGGAAAACTTCCTGCGCAATGGCACGCCTACCGGCAGCCACGATCCGGTCGGCTGGCCCACCTTCAAGGACTGGCCGGCTCCGGAATCGCTCACCCACGAAGGCACGTACTGGAAGTGGCTCGAGCGGTCGTGGCGTGGCGGTCAGCGGATCCTGGTGAATCTGCTCGTCCAGAACAACAAGTTGTGCGAGATCTACCCAATCAAGCACAACTCGTGTGACGACATGGACGCAGTGCGGTTGCAGGCACAGGACATGCGCCAGATGGAGCGCTACATCGACGCGCAGTACGGGGGGCCGGGCCGCGGCTTCTACCGGATTGTCACCGATCCGTTCCAGGCCCGGAAGGTCATCAACGGCGGGCGGATGGCTGTGGTCATGGGCGTTGAGACCAGCGTGATCTTCGGATGCACCAAGAAGCTCGACATCCCCGGCTGCACCGCGAGCCAGATCGACGACCGGCTCGACGAGGTCTATGACCTGGGTGTTCGCCAAATGGAGCTGGTCAACAAGTTCGACAACGCTCTAGCCGGCGTGGCGGGCGACTCTGGAGCAATCGCCCCCTTGGTGAACGGCGCGAACTTCCTGGAGACCGGCACCTTCTGGGACATGCGCTCATGTGAAGGCGCCGAGGGCGTGCACGATCAAACGCAACTCACCGCTCTCCCCGGCGAACTGCCGGCGCAGGACGAGCTGTTCGGCGCGATCTACGGCCTGTACGGCGTCGGTGTTCCGGCACTGCCGCTCTACCCGTCGGGGCCGACGTGCAACAGCCGCGGCCTGACCGAGCTTGGCGAACACGCGATCCGCCGGCTTGCCGAGAAGCACATGATCTTCGATCCGGACCACATGAGCGTCAAGGCGCGTCAAGAGTCGATGGATCTCATAGAGGAGCTGAATTACCCGGGGATCGTGTCCAGCCACTCGTGGGCCACCCCGGACGCCTATCCGAGGATCTACAAGGCCGGCGGGTTAATCACGCCATATGCCGGCGACAGCGCGGGCTTCGTCTCGAAATGGCAACGCCATCTCACGTGGGTCGACCCACGCTTCTATTGGGCCATCGGCTACGGCGCCGACATCAACGGCTTCGGCGCCCAAGGCGATCCGCGCGGTGCGGACGTCTCGAACCCGGTCACCTACCCCTTCACCGGTCTGGGCGGCGTCACGATCGGCAAGCAGGTCAGTGGCCAGCGGACGTACGACATCAACACTGACGGCGTGGCTCACTACGGCCTCTACCCGGACTGGATCGAAGACCTGCGGCGCCAGGGCGGGTCGGACATCGCCGATGACATGGCGCGTGGCTCCGAGGCCTACCTGCAGATGTGGGAGCGGGGCGTCGGCGTCAGCAATGATGGCTGCCGGCAGGCGTCGGTACGCAAGAGCACCAGCACCGTCCTCGGCATCCCGAAGGGTACGTCGGTGACGGACGTCCTCAAGCGTGCCGGCATCCCGCACAAGCGCTTGGGCACGTACTTCGCGTACTGCACGAAGACATCGAGTGGTTCTCTCCAGAGCGTTCGCGTCGACTTCGATGCCGCCGGCAAGGTGACGGGGACCTCGACGTCCTGAGGGCGGCCGCTCAAGGCACGCACGTCGACACCTTCGAAAGCGGCGTAAGGGCGGCAGATGAGCACGGATTTGAAGCCACTGAGCCGGCGTACCGTGGCGAGATGGAAGGCGTTCCCTCACCCGGCACGGAGTTCATCGTGTACATCGACCACTCCGACATTCACCGAGGCCGCATCGACGATCTCAAGGCGGGCGTGAACGAACTCGTCAACGTCATGGGCGATCTGGAGCCGCAGCTGATGGCCTATGGCTTTCACTTCGATGATGACGCGGGCCGCATGACGGTCACCGCCGTCCACCCCGACAGCGCATCGCTTGAGCTGCACCTCGGCCTTGGCCGCGAGAAGTTCCGAGAGCTGGGCGCCATGCTTACGCTGCGGCAGATCGAGGTCTACGGGCCCATCAGTGACCTAGCGAGGTCGATGCTGGAGCAAAAGGCGGAGATGCTTGGCGGCGCCGGCATCACTGTGTTGAACACGCACGCCGGGTTCGCGCGCCCTCGCGCGTGAGGTTCAAGTCGGGTTCGTACTCTCCGCGGCAGATTCGCACGGTATGCCGCTGAAAAATCGTGAGATTCCGTTATAGGCTGACGATTCCGGTGCGATAGTCAGGACGTGCGCATTGGCGTTCTCGGCGCTGGCATCGCGGGGCTTTCCGCGACTAAGGTGCTGCGCTCCGTCGGACACGAAGTCCTCACCTTCGACCGCGCGCCCGACGTCGGTGGCGTATGGAGCACGACACGGCACTATCCGGGTCTGACGACGCAGAACACTCGGCATACCTACACGTTCACCGACTATGACCCGCCCAGCTCGTGGCCCGACTTCCCATCGGCCAAGCAGTGGCATTCCCACATCGCGGGCTACGTCGAGCGTTTCGATCTTGCCGCCAGCCTTCGGCTGAGCACGGGCATTGCCCGCGCCATGCCCACCGCCGATGGTTGGCTCCTTGCGACAGAAGCGGGCGAGAAGCATGACGTCGACCACCTCATCGTCGCGAACGGTGTCTTCTCGGCGCCGCACATTCCGCGGTGGCCAGGCGCCGACGTCTACGCCGGATCTGGAGGCATCATCAAGGCGCCCACCCAGCGGCTGACACTGGACGAAGCGCGGGGCCGGCACGTGATTGTGGTCGGCTACGGCAAGTCCGCCGGTGACGTTGCCGTCTCTCTGTCGAAGGTCGCTGAATCCCTGACGGTCGTTGCCCGACGCCTGTTGTGGAAGGGCTCGAAGCGACTGTTGGGCCGAGACGCTGAGGACGTCGCCCAGACGCGGATAACGGAAACGATGTTCGCTCACCCCGGTGCCTTCAGGCCCTCCTGGTCATTGGTCCGCCGCTTGCACATGATGGACCAGCATCTGGGCGATGTGGGCTTGATACCGGATGGCCGATTCGAGGACATCGGCCAGAGCACCAGCAGTCTGATGTCCGACGGCTTCATTGACGCTGTCCGCTCCGGGGCCATAGTCGTGAAACGTGACAGATCCATCGTTTCCCTGGGCACCGGACCGAAGGCACATCTGGACGACGGATCAGTCATGCCAGCTGACTTGGTCGTCGCCGCCACTGGATTTGAGCAGGACGTGCCGTTCCTCGATGCGACTGTGAACGTCCGGGATGGAAACGGCAACTTTGATTTGTTCCGGCGGATCCTGCCGCACGATGTTCCGAACCTGACGTTCTGCGGTTACAACTCGTCCGTGTTCAGCACCATCAATGCAGAAATCGGCGCAGTGTGGACCGCCGCGTATCTGGCGGGTGTGCTTTCGCTTCCGCCCGTTGAGGATCGCCGGAAGCTGGTCGCGCGCGAACTGGAGTACATGAAAGTTCGGACTAAGGGCAAACATGCTCGCGGAACGAGCGTCATCCCGTTCTCCATCCGAAATATCGACGAGATGTTGGCGGATCTGGGTGTCCCTCTCAGTCGCCGGAAGCGACTGGCGCAATGTGGGCGGCGCGTCCTGCCGCGCGACTACCGAGATGCAATCGAGCACGTCCTTCGAGACATCGTCGCCTGAGGCACCCGAACTCGCCTTGCGTCATCGCGCGCGAGCAGTGCC
>DATLCL010000290.1:0-4850 GCA_035526415.1 Aeromicrobium sp. | reverse complement strand
CAAACGAATCGTAGGTTCCATGCTCTAGAGATATGGCGACGCCGTGACGAGGTTCGCTCCAGTCACGCGCGACCGCGAGCTAGCGGACCGTCACTCGGCGGCTCTCGACCGAACCCGCGCCCGCGGTAGTCGCCCTCCCGCGTCATCGACTCGGAACTCTTAGTGACGTCAGCAGTTGATGGCGAAGCGAGCCGCTGCGCATGACTCGCCTAATTCCTTCCGGCCGAGCCGTCCGAGGCGCCGGGCAAGCACTCGTTTCGGGAGCGGCAGGATGTTGTCGAAGTTGGCGACGCACTCCCGCGACAACCCGTGTTTGGCGCCGAGCCGCACCTCGGTGGGGATGCCGCGCCGGCGCGTAGTCACTGGAGCCACGAGGATCGTGCTCAGGCGCGGGAGCACTGCATCGCGAGTCAGTACCACCACCGGCCGTCTCTTGTCGCCGGGGACGTCCGCGAGCCAGACCTCACCGCGGCGCGGTTGGCGGGCCTCGGTCACTCCTCGTCCCAGGGCAGGTCGGACCACACCTCGGAGTCGACGGCCTCAATCGTGTCCTCACCCTGGGGCTGACGCTCATAACCCGCCGCGTGAAGCCGCTCCTGTTCCATCTCGATGAGTGCCGCAAGGCCGCGATCGAGGACCTCGGACACGTTGTCACATCCCGTCAGTGCCTTTGCCTTGGCCAACCGTTCGGGATTGACGGTCGCTGAAACCTTTGCCTTCATCACGTCTCCGAATCGCGCATATCCTCCTACGGGGAGGATGAAGCATCCTACCATGGCTTCACCATCGTGCTGGCCCGCCGGACGGGTACGGCGTCTCCACCTATGAGGCCGCTGGTGTCGCCGAACTAGTGCGCCGGCGCCGTGACCCGCGTTCGCTCGAGTCACGCGTGATATGGCGCTCGCCTGCTCATACCTCCCACCACTCGCCGTCGGCCTGCACCGACACGCCATCGAAATAGTCCGAGTACTTGTGTCCCGCGAGCGAGTGAATCGGCACGACGCGCGCCGGCTCCAAAGCGGTTGCCAACCGCTGCAGGTCCTTCACCGACGCGTGCCCCGACGTGTGGTGCACCGTCAGCGGGATGTCCCGCTCGGCGAGGAACTTCTGCAGGGCGACCCCCGACGGCTCATCGAGGTAACCGGTCCACAGCGACCACACCTGCGTGCGAACCGTCCAGACACCCCGCCGTCGCCAATCGCTGCCTCTCCGCCGGAGTGAACTTGGTCACGAACTTGGCCGGATTCGCCGCCAGGTCTTCTGCGTACAGGCGAAAGGGCTCGACCCCCTTCACCCGAGCAAATTCCTTCGCATCTTTCACCTGCACCCGTTGCCGCAACGGCATGAACACGTGCAGGCGCGGCCAGTCGGTCGACGGTTGCGGGATGTTGGGATTGCCCGTGGCGCGGGCAATGCTGGCCGTGTAGAGGTCGACGACAAGATCACGGTCGGCGCGCAGGGCCGCCCGGTACATCGTGACGAGGCGATCGACGTTCTGGGCCGAGAAGCTCACCAGCACCATGCCCGACGTCGCCTTGAACGTCTTGGCACACGCCAGCTCCAACTGCGCTTCGCTGACATGACCCTCGGTATTCGCGTCCCCACCACTCGTCGGGCGAATGTTGGTGCCCTCCATCAGCAACACGTCGACATCCGCAGGCGGCTTGCGCAGCAGTTCCTCGAAGATTCCGGACTTGCGGCCGTGACCCCGAATGTCACCCGTGTAGAACAGCGACTTCCCTTCACACTCGACGAGCACTGAGTAGGCGTCGAAGGCACTGTGGTCATTGAGGAACGGCGTGACCCGGAACGCGCCGACCTCGAAAGGCACCCGGTGTTGCAAGAACCCAGCCGGCGAGACCACGAGTCCGGTCGACCAGAACGCGGCCTCGGCGAGGATGGCGTGCGTCGCCTGACCCATGAACACGGGCACGCCGGGCGGCACCTGACCGACGAGACCCCAGTGGTCCTGATGGGCGTGAGAAATCACGATGCCGGCCAACGACGGATCGGCCTCGACGAAACCCGCCACCGAAGGCAGCGGCACGACGTCGCCCGCAGCCGCGCTTAGCGGACGACCCACGTCGAGCACCAGCCGCGACCCGCCCGCCTCGACCTCGACGCAGCTCCCGCCGATCTCGTGCGCGCCGCGATGGATCCGAACCCGCATCAGTCGTCATCCCAATCGGGTGACCAGTGCGGGTCGAGGCTCTTGAAATGGCCACGGGGGCATGTACCGCCGCCGGTTGAACTCACGTTCCAATGCACGTAGCAGTAGAACGCTCTGCAATCGCCGCAGAAGCCGGCGTCATCGTAGAAGTCCGCGGTCCGGATGCGGTCAAACTCGAACGGCTCCCTGAACGCCTCGGCGATGCGCGCCGCCTCCTCCGTCGAGATGCCGTCGCCGACGCCGTTGCCGCTCATGATGCCTACAAACACCAGTTGCCACGAGTCCACTCGGTAGAACTGCCAAGTCATGTGCTTCGTATCCCGATCGAGATCGTCCCAATCGACGGGCAGCTCCCCCACCGGGACGAGTTCGATCGACGACGCCACCGCGCCGCACTCAGTGCAGGGCGGACGAAACACAAGATGATCGCGACGCCGGGCGACGCGTGAGCCCCTTGTGGGGGGCGGCGCCGCCCAGGCCGCCATGACGCCAACCATTTCGTCGAGCAGTTGCCGTACGCCGTCAAAGCCGTCCGACAGCGCGCCCGTACACTCGTCGATGTAGGTATCCCGGCGCACCTCGATCATGATCGACGCAACCATGTAGTCCTTACGCCATACGGACGACGGGACGTAGGTGCCCTTGAACGGCTGGTCCCGCGCCGTCCGAACCCCGGCGGCCTGGCAGACCTTTTCGAGCTCGTCAACCAACAAACCCGGCCGGTGATAGGAGTCGGTACCGAAGCTGATCGGCGGCCGGTGATCGGGGTCGGTGTCGAGCTCCCAACCCATTGGCACGAGGGGGTACGAGTGGCAGTCGACGATGAGGCAGCGGCCGAACCGATCGACGACATCACGCACGAGGGCGGCGAAGGCCGCGGCATAGGGGTCGTAAAAGGTCGTCAGCACCCGCTCGCGATCGACCTCCGACCAGTCCGGACGACGAAGTTCACGGCCGTCGGTTGTACGCCGGTAGACCGCGCCGACTCCCTGGGCCGCCATGACCTCGTCGTCGTCGCTGCGGAACCGTTCGGGATCGAAGACCAAGCGGCTGAGGTGATTGACGAACATCGTTCCCCCGGCTTCGACCAGGCCGGTGAACAACTCGGCCGTGTGGTGGTCGGTGACCCGCAAGAGTTCAGCGTCGACCTCGGCATCGTCGAGAACGAATGACGACCGTGCTTCCTCAGGAATCTTGGTGCCGCCGTGAGGAACATGGGCGATCAGGGGGATCCGCGACGCGCCGCGCACTTCAAAGTTCGTCGTGGTCACGGCCAGATCCGCTCGAGCGCGCTGCGGAACCCGGCGTTCGGTCGCGCGCCGGGCAACACCTCACGCACTCGCGCCAGCGCGTCCGACCCGCTCAACCCAAAGCGATCACACAGGTACGCCGCCGCCACCGTCGGTGTGCGACTCTCGGCCCGCACGCAGTGCACGAGCACCGGCCGCCCCTCGTCTCGCCATCCGGCGATGGCACTGGCCAGATCCCGCAGCATGAACTCGAGGTTGGGGTTGTGCTCCGCGCCGGCGACATCGATGAGCCACGTCTCGTGGTGCTCGACGCCCTCGGGGACGTCGGACCAACCCATGCGACACAACGACAGCACGACGTCAGACCCACTGGCCTCACTCACCGACGCGGCGTCGCCTATGCGCACACCAGGATCGTCGGGCAGGGCGACAATCCGACCGCTGGCACCATCACGCTCCCGGTAGAAGGGGACGAGATGCTCGGCGCCCGGCCAACCGGTGGCGGCATCAGGCTCACCACCTCGAGCGGTCAGGATCGCCAGCCGGGACAGGTCGCGGCTGCGGTAGCCGGGCCACCCGTGCAGCATCGCCCGCCACTTGATCGGGACAGCCGACGCCCCCCACCGGGCGCCGAGCAACTGACCGGCAATGGCGGCCACAGTGTCGGTGTCATTGCCGATTCGGACCGCGCGCTCCAATGACCGCTGGAGATGGACGCACGGCATGTCGTCGTTGGGAATCGGCGTGTGGACAATGGCGGAGTACGCCGCCTGCAGCGCGGTGACGACGAACCCGTTGGCCGTGAAGGACTCAGGCTCGGTGGTTTCCGCGACCTCGAGTAGCCGCGTCCACCGATCACGCGCCGGCGCCGGCAAGAGGTCGAGGCCGTCGGTGACGCCGTCGAGGCGACCCTCCCGTACGGCGCGGTCAATGGCGATACACCACAACACGCACGCCTCACCGGCGAGCGGATCACCGTGGGTTAGTACCGAGACCGCCATCGCCGCGCCGGCGATCGCCTGGTCATCGCCGAGGTGGGCCAGGGCAACCGGTGCCGTTCGCATGAGGCTCCCGTTGCCGGCAGCGTTGCGTGGATTGCGCTCATAGTGCGCTGCCGCAATCGCGGTCAGGTCATCGCCGCTCCGGTACGCGCCGAGGACAGCCCGGGTCTGGTTACCCACGTCAGGGGGATGTCCGCCGTACCAATAGAGGAACTGTCCGCCGATGGCAGCAAGATCAACGCTGCCCGATGCGGTGACCTCGGCGATGCACACCGCCATCTGGGTGTCGTCGGTCCACTCCCCCGGGTCCCAGCCGCCAAGCCCGCCACCGATCATCCGGGGCGGATCGGGCACGACCGACTCGAACTCGTAGCCGGCCCCGAGCGCGTCGCCAGCCGCCAGTCCGACGAGCGCACCGGCGGCGCGATC
>DATLCL010000068.1:0-3883 GCA_035526415.1 Aeromicrobium sp. | reverse complement strand
CTCCTCGTGGACCGGCCGGACACGTTCGACTGGCCGGAGGACCTTGACGAGAACGATGCTGTCGGTCTCTGCTACACCTCCGGCACGACCGGCAACCCCAAAGGCGTTGCCTACTCACACCGCAGCAACGTGACACACGCCCTGGCCGTGGGCGGTGTGCTCGGTGTCGATGCGCGCGACCGCTTCCTGCTCGTCGTGCCGATGTTCCACGCCAACGCGTGGGGTGTGCCGTACGTGGCGCTGGTCGCCGGCCAGACGCTCCTGATGCCTGACCGCTTCCTGCAGGGTGACCATCTCGCGGCGTTCGGTGAGGCTGAGGGCGCCACAATCGGAGCAGGGGTGCCCACCATCTGGACAGACATGCTGCGCAGCCTCGATGACGGTTCGCGGAAGTTGCCCCACGTGCGAACGCTCTTGATCGGCGGATCGGCCGCTGCACCGGCACTCATCCGGGGCTACTGGGATCGGCACGGCATCGACATCCTGCACGGATGGGGGATGACGGAGACCTCACCGCTGGCTTCAGCAGCAGTCGAACCACCCGGCCTGACCCGAGACGACGACGAGTACTGGCCGTACCGATTTGCTCAGGGCCGGATCGTCGCCGGAGTCGAAGCGCGTCTCGTCGACGACGACGGCAACGTCGTCGCGTGGGACGGCGAGAGCATCGGCGAGATTCAGTTGCGGGGCCCGTGGATCACCGGCTCGTACCTGCGCACCGGCGGTGAGTCCGAGACCGACGTCGCCGAGATGGCGGCCAAGTTCGACGACGGCTGGCTGCGGACCGGTGACGTCGGCCGCATCTCACCGGACGGATATCTCGTCTTGACCGACCGGGCCAAGGACGTCATCAAGTCCGGCGGCGAGTGGATCAGCTCGGTCGACTTGGAGAACGCACTGATGGCCCACCCGGATGTCATCGAGGCGGCCGTCATCGGTGTGCCCGATGACCGCTGGGACGAGCGGCCGCTGGCCACGGTGGTGCGGGCCCCCGGGTCGTCCGTGACGGCCGCAGACCTGCAGGCGTTCCTGGCCGACTCCTTCGCGAAATGGCAGTTGCCGGAACGGTGGACGTTCATCAACGAGGTGCCGAAGACCAGCGTCGGCAAGTTCGACAAGAAGGTGCTGCGCCAGCAGTACGCGGACGACGAACTCGACGTCGACCGCATCTAAGGCCGCTGGCGTGGGTCTCAGCGGATCCAAGTCGTTCCGGCTTCGCGCGGGAGATCACGCAACGCGCGCTTGAGCACCTTGTTCGTTGCGGTACGCGGCAAGGCATCCAGGATCCGCACCACGGACGGCCACCCCTTGGGCGAGAGGTCGGGCTGGGTTTCGAGGAACGACCAGAGAGCGTCGGCCGTGAGCGGGCCGCGAAGCACCATGGCGCACGCGACCTTGTCCCCGACTCGGTCGGGGATGGCGTATACGGCCGCCTCGCTGACCGCGGGGTGGCGCAGGAGGATCCGCTCGATCGGTGCGGTGGCGAGGTTCTCGCCGTCGACGCGCAGCCAGTCACCGGTGCGGCCGGCGAAGTAGATCCAGCCGTCGGCATCGCGATAGGCGAGGTCACCAGACCAGTACATTCCGCCTCGCATGCGTTCCGCCTCGGCCGCTTCGTCCCGGTAGTAACCGGCGAAGGCGCCGGCGCCTTCGGTGTTCACCAGCTCGCCGATGGCTTCATCGGCATTGGCCAGCCGTCCGGCTGTGTCGAATTCCGCGTCCGGTGTCTCCGTGCCGTCCGGCCGGAGCACCTTGACCCCGTCCACTGGCCAGCCGAGGCTGCCGGGCGGCATGTCTGGCTGCCGCTGCACCACGACGGCGTTCTCGCTGGAGCCGTAGGAGTCGACGACTACGCAGCCGAACCGGCGGGCGAACTCGGCGATGTCGCGCTCGTTCGCCTCGTTCCCGAACATGACGCGGAGTGGGTTGTCGGCATCGTCCGGCTGCTGGGGCGTGGCCAGGACGTAGGCGAGCGGCTTCCCGACGTAGTTCGCATACGTCGCGCCGAACCGGCGCACGGCCGGCAGGAAGCCCGAGGCGGAGAACTTCCGCTCCAGGCCGACGGTCGCTCCGGCGGCTAGCGCGACGGCCCAGCCAGCCATGATCGCGTTGGAGTGGAACATCGGCATGGCGAGGTAGACGACGTCGTCCGGGCCGAGGCCGAATCGCTCGGCGAGCACGAGGCCCGGACCGGCCACCTTGGTGTGGGTGATGCGCACAGCTTTCGGGTCGCCGGACGTCCCGGAGGTGAAGATCAGCATCAAGAGGTCGTCCGGCGCGACCTCACCGTCGGGCACTGCAGCCCCGCGATGCTTGGCCAGCAACCCACGCCATTCCGGGCCGTCGATGTCGTACACCGGCACATCCAGGTCCGATGGCAGCAAGTCCCGCAGTCGCGCATCAGTGAGGACGAACCGGCAGTCCGTGTGGGCCAGATCGGCGGCCAGCGCTGGGCCCCGGCGGGTGGTGTTCAGCCCGACGACGACCTGGCCACCGAGCGCTGCACCGCCCAGCGTGAACGCGAACTCCGGCACGTTGTCGAGCAGCACGGCGACGTGGGGTGGTCGGTCGTCGTCGAGAAGTTCAGCGAAGACAGCGGCCCGCATCGCGGACTCGGCGACGACATCGCGCCACGACCATTCGTGATCCTCGAACCGCAGTCCCGCCCGATCAGCCTCGGCGAGGTCGGTGAGGAGGCCGCGAACGGTCACAGTCAGCTGGCAGCGGCGAAGGCGCGGCCGATGTTCAATGCTTGCTGGGTTGCCGCGCCCCAGACGAACTCGAAGCGCTTCGCACTGGTGAAGTAACGATGTGCCTCACCGTCGAGATCGATGCCAACGCCGCCGTGGACGTGGACCGTCGTGTGCGCGATCCGGTGCCCGGCGTCGGCGGCCCACAGCTTCGCGACGGCCACCTCGGTCGACGCCTCCAAGCCTTCGCCGAGGCGCCAGACCGCCTGCCACAGCGCGAGGCGCTGGCAGAGGACGTCGATGAAGCCGTCGGCCAGCCGTTGGCCCACCGCTTGGAACGTGCCGATCGGACGGCCGAACTGCTCGCGGGTCTTGGCGTAGTCGGCGGTCAGGCGCAGCGCGCCCTCGGTGACGCCGAGCTGCTCTGCGGCGGCGGCGAGCGTCAACAGCTCGCCGAGTCGTTGTGCCGTTGTGCCGTCACCCACCGTCGTGGCCGGGGCGTTGCTGAACGTAACGAGTGCGGTGACGTCGCCGTCGCTGGTGTGCTGTGCCTGCCGCTCGACGCCTTCTGCGTCGGCCGCCACGAGGAACACGCCGATACCCGATGGCGTCGATGCCGTGACGAGGAACGCGTCGGCGGCCATGCCGGCGCGCACCAGCGTCTTGACGCCTGACACGGTCGAGCCGTCGCTGCTCGTGGTCGGAGCCGACGGAAGGGCTTCGCGCTCCTCGGATACGGCCGCCGAAATCACGCCGGCCGGCACGTCGACGCCGAGTTCAGTGAGCAGCAAGACGGACGGCCCGTGCACCGCGAGGGGAAGTGGCGCCACTGTTCGCCCCACCTCAACCAGGATGCGGCACAGTTCGATGAGTCCGAGCTCCGACCAGTCGAACGCGGTGCTCAGGGTCGCCCACAGCTCACGGTCGAACCTGTCCCCGGCCGCTTCGACCGCCTTCAGGCGCGCGGTCGTGGTGTTGTCGCCGAGGATCGAGGCCGCCAACTCGGCAGCGTCGTCGGCTTCGGGAGCAAAGGTGAAGTCCATGTCAGTCCTGTCCTGATCCGTCTAACGCTTCGCTGCCGGCAGGCCGAGGCCGACGTAGCCGATGATGTCTCGCTGGATCTCGTTCGTGCCGCCGCCGAACGTCATGACCAGCGCCGACCGGTGGAAGCGCTCCAGTCGGCCGGCCAGCAC
>DATLCL010000277.1:0-4112 GCA_035526415.1 Aeromicrobium sp. | reverse complement strand
GCCAGCGGTGCGCGTGCGCGCCGGCATGCTGCGGCCGAGTGCGCTGACGACTCCGGCGGTCACCGTGCCGGCCAAGCCCAGTGGATTGCCCACTGCCACCACCAGTGAGCCGACCCGCAGAGCGTCGGCGTCGCCGTATTCCGGCGGGCTGGGGACCGGGCGGTCGGTGCGCACCACCGCGAGGTCGGAGAGCGGGTCGCGGCCCACCACCTCGAAGCGGGCGACGGTGCCATCTGCGAACTCGGCCGTGCCGTTGTCGGTTCGCCCGACGACGTGGGCGTTGGTGATCAGGTGGCCCTCACCGGTGAGAACGACTCCCGATCCGGCCGATTCGCCCCGGCGCGACTGCATGCGCAGCGCCGCCACCCTGGGCGTCAGCTGCGCCGCCACCGCAGTGACGATCGCGGAGTAGGCGTCCTGAGCGTCTGCTTCGCGTGCGGGATCGGGATCGGTGGCCATCAACCTGGGCAACAAGGGCGACAATGCGCGGATTCCATTGTTCTCCTAGGGCGAACGTGGGTCACTCCCGCCGGGCAACCTCGAACGGGTCTGCCCGCAGGACGGTGCGGTACCTGCCGCCGTATCGCCCTTCGGCGAACTCGACCGCGTCAGGCGGTGAGCCGATGTTGATCGTCGGGTCATGGTCGAGGACGATCCACTCTGGTGCCTGATCGACGCCCTGCGTGCCGATCCACGTCACGAAGCGACCGTCCGAAACAAGGTGGTTGATCAGCCCGATGTCGCTCTCGACGGTCGCACCTCGCGGTATCAGCTCCAGAACCCGCTCGCCGGCCTTTGCGCGCTGGGTCTGGTGGAACACGTCCGGGCTCAGGTAGCGCACGAGTGGCGATCCCATGACCGGGTTCGGCACCAACGCCAGCGCTGTCACGATTGCCATGCACATGAGGGCCACCGGCCGGAGCCACGCGATGCGCCGCAGGACGTCCACCGCAGCCATCGCCATCACCGGCATCAGCAGCAGCGAGTAGTGCCAGTCGGTGCCCCAGTAGAACGGGTTGTCGGCTGCAAACCGCCAGGCGAGCGTCGGAAGCGCAACTACCACCCAAGGCGACGCGAGCGCCACGATGCCACCGACGGCCAGCGTGAGCAGGACCGTCAGCGCCTTGCGGCCGGGCTCGTCGGCCAGTGCCGCAAGCAGTCCGTCGCCGCCGAGGCCGTAGGCATATCCCGACCCGTCACCGCGAGCCCACGGAATGAGCACCAGCACGGACAGAGCAGCACCCGTGGCCCCGATCGCGGAAAGAAGGATTCCGCGACGCCGTTCGCCGGCCAGGAAAAGCGCGACGCCGACCGCCGCCACGGTCAGCCCCAGGTCCTCCTTCACCAGCAGCAGCGGAATCGACCAGCCGGCTACCGCGGAATACCGCTGCTCGACGAAGGCCGCACCGGCCAGCGCCAGCAGCGGCACGCCTACCGCGACCTCGTGGAAGTCGGCGATGACGCCTGACTGCAGGCCGAACGACAGCCCGTAGGCGAACGCGACGCCACCCCCCCAGCCCAGGCCGAGAACCCGGACGCCAACTGCTGCGACAACGAAAACCGAGATTGCGATGAGCACTGCCTGCGCCACCAGCAGTGTCTCCGGATGCGGGAACAGCCGGTAGAACGGCGCGATCAACGCGATCGCCGGCGAGAAGTGATCGCCGAGCAGGTTGAATCCGGCCCCCTTGATCGGGACGATCGGCCAGCCGCCGTGCGCGTACCCGCGGACGGCTTCCTCGAAGATGGCGTTGTCGTACGAGGCCACCTCCATCCGGCCGAACCGGATGAGCGAGACGGCTGTGAACAGCGTCCCGCACACAACCGCCGCAAGGATCGGCACCGCGAGCGAAACCGCGCGCCGGGCCGTCATGCAGGCGAGACTAGATCAGTAGGAGGGCTGCGACGGGTCGATCTGGTTGACCCAGGCGGCGACACCGCCACCGACGTGCACCGCGTCCTTGTAGCCCGCCGCCTTGACGATGGCGAGCGCCTCGGCCGACCGCATGCCGGTCTTGCAGTACAGCACGACCTGCTTGTCCGACGGCAACTGTTCCAGCGCCGCCCCGGCGATGAACTGGCCCTTGGGGATCAGGACCGAACCCGGGATCCGGTTGATGTCGTACTCGACCGGCTCTCGGACGTCGATGAGTTCGAAGTCACGACCACCGTCGGCGCGCTCCTTGAGCCACCCGTCGAGCGTGCCGACTGAGATCGTCGAGTTGGCAGCCGCCTCGGCTGCCTCTTCGCTGACAGCACCACAGAATGCCTCGTAGTCACCGAGCAGCTCGGTCGGCGGCGTCTGGGAGGGGTCGCGCTGGATCTTGAGCGTCGTGTACCGCATCTCGAGCGCGTCGTAGACCATCAGCCGGCCGATCAGCGGCTCGCCGATGCCGGTGATGAGCTTGATCGCCTCGGTGACCATGATCGATCCGATCGACGCACAAAGCACGCCCAGCACGCCGCCCTCGGCGCACGACGGGACCATCCCAGGCGGAGGAGGCTCCGGGTAGAGGTCGCGGTACTGCGGGCCTTCCTGCGCCCAGAAGACGGATACCTGGCCCTCGAATCGGTAGATCGAGCCCCAGACGTACGGCTTGTTGAGGATGACGGCGGCGTCGTTGACGAGGTAGCGCGTCGCGAAGTTGTCCGTGCCGTCGAGGATCAGGTCGTAGTCCTTGAAGATGTCCAGGACGTTGTCTTCGTCGAGCCGCAGGTTGTGCTTGATGACCGTGACGTACGGGTTGACCTCGGCGACGGTGTTGGCCGCGGAATCGACCTTCGGCACGCCGATGTCGGACTGGCCATGGATCACCTGGCGCTGCAGGTTCGACTCGTCGACCACGTCGTCGTCGATGATGCCGAGCGTGCCGACGCCGGCGGCGGCCAGGTAGAGGAGCGCGGGGCTGCCGAGGCCACCCGCGCCGATGACCAGGACCTTGGCATTCTTGAGCCGCTTCTGGCCGTCCATGCCGACGTCCGGGATGATCAGGTGTCGGCTGTAGCGACGGACCTCATCAATGGTCAGTTCGCTGGCAGGCTCCACGATTGGCGCGACCACGGTTGCTCCTCAAAACGGTTTGTCTCGACGTCTGACGCAACGTCGGCAGGCGCTCCATTCTTCCCGGTCATCGGCCATCAAGACCAATCGGGCTCAGGCAGCGCCCACCCAGGCTTCGCTGCGCTCCCAGAGCTCGGCGGCGAGTTCCGGGGTGGCTACGGACGAGGGCTTCTTGGGCTTGGCCTCGTCGTAGTAGAGCCCGCTCTCGGCCGCGGCCTCCGGGGACGTGGCGCAGTGCAGGCTCGTCTTGGCGCCGTCCTCGGTCGACTTCATGAACATGGTCATCACCTTGCGCAGCGGCCACGGGACCTTCCGGTACACGTCGCTCGCGATGACACCCGGGTGAAGCGAGTACGTCGTGATGTTCGTGTCGGCCAGGCGTTGGGCGAGTTCCTGGGCATGCAGCACATTGGCCAGCTTGGAGACGCTGTACTCCTTCATGCCCACCCGTGAGGCCATCGGCTGCCGCACGGCATCCCAGTCAATGTCCTTGGCCTGGTAGTGCATGGTGCTCGCGACATTCACGATGCGGGCGGCGTCAGCCTGCTTCAGTCGGTCAAGCAACAACTGCGTAAAGAGGAACGGGCCCATGTGGTTCGTGCCGAAGGTCATTTCGAAACCGCTGGTGGTCATCCCTTTGGCTCCGGCCAGACCGGCGTTGTTGATCAATACGTGGAGTGGCTCGTCACGAGCGAGGAACTCGGCGGCGGCCTTCCGGACAGATTCGAAGTCACTCAGGTCGAGGCGGAGGAAGTCGAGGTCTGCCGCGGGCGTCTCGGCCGAGAGGTCGGCCATGGCAGCGCGGGTCTTCTCCTCTGACCGTCCGGCGAGGGTGACTTTCGCGCCCGCCTTGGCCAGCCCGCGCGCCGTCTCCTTGCCGATGCCGGTATTGGCTCCCGTGACGAGGAAGTGGCGTCCGCTGAGGTCGGTCATGCGTCCATCATCCACGCCGGCCCAAAGGCTTGTGCGTCAGCCCATCGTCGATCATCTGCTGGAAGTGATCGGCGATGGTGTCCTCCGGCGCGCGGTAGACCAGGCCCAGCTCGGCGAT
>DATLCL010000271.1:0-13687 GCA_035526415.1 Aeromicrobium sp. | reverse complement strand
GATCGGAAGGTCGATCTCGATGTCGACATGAACCTCGACTGCTTCCGAAGCCGGTTCAATGGCAACGGCCTCCACGATCTGTTCGGTCGTCTCGTCAGTCGCATCGACGGACCCTTTGGCGAGACCCTCACGGAGGGCGTTTGCGATCGCCATGTCACCGGTCGTCGGCTCGCTCTCCTGTAGCGCGACGTCACCGATGAGTTGGTGCGCGGCGTCGTCGGCCGGCAGGACATAGCGGCCCTTGGCGTCGTAGAGGAATGTGGCGGGCCCGGCGGCACCGTCCGGCGCGACGAGGACGGTCCAGCGGCCGTCCTCGCGGCGCCACGAATCCCAGGCGGCGGACTCGGCCGACGCCCCCTGTGCGGTCAGGGCCGAGTCGACGAGCGAGCCCAGCTGCATCCCGGGCGCGCCCGTGGCGTGCAGCCGGCGCACGGACGTGACGCGGGCCTGCTCCACGACGTACTCACGCTCGGCGATGACCGGTATGGCGAAGCCGCGCACCTTCTCCACGGGCATGCCTGACGCGTCGGCGACCTGCTCGGGACTCTCGCCGCGGCGGATGCGGTTCTGGATGTCGCGTGGGCTGAGAGTTGGTTCCATCGTGGGCTCCCGGGTTCCGGCCTCGCGGTCGGGTTGCGTGGTTGTGCCGATCGACGCTTTGCCAGAGGCGGCGTCGAGCAGTGACGTCAACCTCAGATCAGTCGGGATGTGGAAGGACTCGTCGGTCAGCGCGTCGTGTGCGACGAGGTACCGTCTGTCCTCGCTCAGTCCGGTGAGACCGAGTTCACGCATGGTGCGCCTCCGAAGTTTGTCCTGTGCATCAGCGTAGGAACGCGCACGCGACGATCCCGGAGGACACGCCGACGGACGGCCGCGTCGGTTGCCTCAGAAGGGCACAACAGTGGACAAGCGTCACTTTCGTGACATGAAGGTCACCAACGACCGGTCGACGATGCCGTACCGATGGGTGGTGATCGACACCGCCTGTTCGCGCAGGAACGGCAGGAGTTCAACGCGGCCCGACGACGTCACTGGCCCGTCGTACAGTGCAACATCCGGATCGCCGGCGACGGCAACAGCGGTCAGCGCCGCGTCAGTGCCGACCAGCCGCACCCGTGACGGACGCGTCTCGGCAATGCGACCCAACCACTCCGCTGACGTCTCGACGGTGTGATCGATGCCCTTCGGCAGCGGACTGGCGCTGCTGACGGTTACCCGTGCGCCGGCTCGCTTCGCCGCGAGAAGCACGCGCGCCAGCGGCACGAACGGCCCCTCGCTGCGAATCGTGACGTCGGCGGGTAGGTACCGCAGCACATTGAACTCAGCGGCCAGCCGGGACGCGTCCTTGACGACGCCGAACTCGCGATCCCACGCCATCTGGTCGGACCTGGCAACGGCACGCAGGTACCCGCGGGCCGGATCGTCAAGCTGGGTTGCCAATACGTCCAAGAGCGCACTCACCTCGGGCGCGAACTCGACTTCGGACGTGTCGCGCAATCGTGCCGGATGCCAGGAGCCAAAACGCGCAACGTAGTTCGGCCCACCCGCCTTGCACGTGGCCCCGACCGCAGACCGCTTCCATCCGCCGAAGGGCTGGCGACGGACGATCGCGCCGGTGATGGGTCGATTGACGTACAGGTTCCCGGCTTCGACGGTGGCCAGCCAGGTGCGAACCTCGTCCGGGTCCAGCGAGTGCAGCCCGGCCGTCAGACCGTAGGGCGTGGCGTTCTGCCACGTGATCGCGTCGGCGAGGGTCGGCGCGTGCATGATCCCAAGCACCGGGCCGAAGAACTCCGTGGTGTGGAAGTCGCTGCCCGGCCGGACGCCCAGGCGGACACCCGGCGACCAGACTCGTCCGTCTTCGTCGAGCTGCTTCGGCTCAACGAGCCAGGATTCGCCGTCGGTGGTCGCGGTCAGTGCATCGATCAGCGGCCTTTCAGCTGGGCCGATCAAGGGCCCAACGGTGGTGCTCAGGTCGTCCGGTGTACCCACGGCGAGCGACGACGCAGCATCAACCAGCTGGCGGCGGAACCGCTCGGATGTGCCTACTGGGCCCACCAGGATCGCCAGGCTCGCCGCGGAGCACTTCTGCCCGGCGTTGCCGAACGCGCTGCGGACGATGTCGGCGACCGCGCGGTCGCGGTCGGCGCTCGGCGTGACGACGACGGCATTCTTGCCGCTCGTCTCGGCCATCAGGGGCAGATCGGGCCGCCAGGAACGGAACAGTTGGGCGGTATCCCAGCTGCCGGTCAGGACGACCCGATCGACGTCGGGGTGTGTGACGAGCGACTGGCTCAGCAGCCCTTCCTCCATCACGGCTAGGGCCAGTGCGTCGCGCGGCACCCCCGCCTCCCGCAGTGCCTCGACAACGAGCGCCGCGCAGCGTGGGCTCTGGGGTGCAGGCTTGAGGATGACGCCGCTGCCTGCGGCGAGGGCGGCAAGAACGCCTCCAGCCGGAATCGCGACCGGGAAGTTCCACGGCGGTGTGACGACGGTCAGGTGGGACGGCTCGAATTGTGCTCCATCCACGGCGAAAAGCTGCAACAGCTCCTCGGCATAGTAGTGCGCGAAATCGACCGCCTCGCTCACCTCGGTGTCGGCCTCGGAAAACGTCTTGCCGGTCTCGGCCATCATGACCGCGATGAGGTCGCCGCGCCGCGACGCCAACGTGCGGCCGGCCTGGTGCAGGGTCCACGAGCGAACCTCGGGTGCGCGGGCAAACCAGGCGCGGCCACCGTCACGCACGGTGGCGATCAGGGACTGCAGGCTGGCCGGCCCTTGCACTCGGTTGAGCAGAGCAGTGGTCTCGCCGAGTGCTGTGTACTGAGAACGGTCTGCGACGAGGGCGGCCCAGTCACGGTTGGCAGAGATCGCCGGATCGGTGTCTGGTGTGTTCGCGAAGCCCTCGGGACGCATCGCGATCTCAGTGCCACCATTTTGGGTGTGCTTCGTGCCGGGCGGCTTAGCCGACGACACTGCTGCCGTGAACTGCTTGGCTTCGCGGTCGAAAGCACCCGGGTCGGCGAGGTCGGGAAGCGCGGCCAGAAAGTTGCCAGGCGTCGCCGTTTCTTGAAGACGCCGGACGAGGTAGGCAAGTGCGGCATCGAACTCAGCCGGCGGGACGACGGGCGTGTACAGGCGCAGCGGGCCGAGGTCGTCGCGTGCCGCACGGAGTGGCCCGCCGTCAAATCCGAGCAAGGCCTCAAACGCCACGCCGTCGCGCACGCCGCGTTCGCCGGCCAGCAGCCACGCATGGGCGAGGTCGAACAGGTTCTGGCTCGCCACGCCGATGCGAACGTTGCCGATCCGCTCGGGTGTCAGTGCCCAGTCGATCAGACGCTTGTAGTGCGCGTCGGTGTCGGCCTTGGACGCCCACGTCGCCGGCGGCCAGCCACGCAGCTCGGCCTCGGTCGCTTCGAGTCCGAGGTTCGCACCCTTGACGATGCGCACCTTGATAGCCGCCCCGCCCGACGCCCGGCGCTGAGCCGCCCACTCCTGTAGGTGTTCGAGCGTGATCAAGCTGCCCGGCAGGTAAGCCTGAATAGCGATGCCCGCCTCGAGCTCGGGAAACTGTTCGAGCGCACGGGTGAACGCGGCAACCGTCAGATCTACGGTTCGGTACTCCTCCATATCGAGGTTGATGAACGTCCCGGACAGTTCGGCCTCGGCGTAGATCGGGTGCAGCCGATCTACGATCCGCTGCACCGTCGCATCGAACGCCCACGGATTGAGTTGGCTGGCGATTGAGGAGACCTTGACCGAGACGTAATCGACGTCGTCGCGCCGTACGAGCTCGAGCACCCGGTCGCGGTGACGCAACGCTTCAGTCTCACCAAGGACTGCTTCGCCAAGCAGGCTCAGGTTGAGCCGGTCGCCACCACGCGTCAATTCGGCGATGGAGGATCCGAGCTTCGCGGGCGCCGCATCGAGCAACAGATGCTCGACGAGCTCGCCCAACTTCTTGTGCGCGCGTCGCTGCACGAGGTCCGGTGCCAGCTTCGACGCCCGCGCGCCGAATCGCAGCGCGCGACGCTCCTGGCCCGATAGGAATCCCGGAAGGTGGGGAGCCAACTGCTTCAGCGCGCGCGCTGCGGTCCCTGAATCCTCGGGCCGAATGACGCGATCGATGAACTGGACGGTGAAGCCGAGCCCGGTGGGGTCGCGCAGCAGGGCAGTGAGCCGTTGCGCAGAGTCGTCGGAACCGGAGCCGGAGCGCGCCGATGGCGCACGCTTCGGATCGATCCACGTGCGAACTAGCTCGATGCTGCGCTCAGCGAGGGAGGCGTCGGACATGGCAGGGACCAATGTAGTGCGGCGTTGGCGCAGTTCAGATCCCACGTCCGGCCTGGCTCGGTCATGAGACGATGACCGGCGTGAACGCTGTGCCGACGGTCGAGCCGATCGATGCACTGCTTCTGGTGTCATTCGGTGGCCCGGAGAAGCCGGACGACGTTATTCCGTTCCTCGAGAACGTCACCGTTGGTCGGGGCGTGCCGCGCGCGCGGCTCGAGCAGGTCGCCGAGCATTACCTGCTCTTCGGCGGCCGGTCACCGATCAACGACCTGAACCGCGACCTCGTCGGTGCCATCCAGAAGGACTTCGCCGACCACGGCATCGACGTCCCGGTCTACTGGGGGAACCGCAACTGGGATCCCTTTCTGCGTGACGCTTGCCGCCAGATGGTCGACGACGGCGTCCGCCGCGCCGCGTACTTCGTGACCAGCGCCTACTCGTCCTACTCCGGATGCCGGCAGTATCGCGAGAACCTGTCCGACGCGACGGCTGGCCTCGGCCTCGAGCTGTCCCGCATTCGGTTGTACTTCAACCACCCCGGGTTCGTGACGCCGTTCGTCGAGGCCACGTCGGAGGCGCTGGCGTCGTCGCCGCCGGACACGCACGTGGTCTTCGTCACCCACTCGATCCCGGCGGACATGGACGCCGCGAGCGGGGGACCCGGCCTGAGTGCCTATCGACGGCAGCACGAAGAGGTGGCCAGATTGGTCGCCGAGGGTGCAAAGGGTGCGAGTGGGGGCACCTCCCGCTGGCGGGGGACGAGCACGCTGGCCTACTGCTCGCGGTCCGGCTCGCCGCATCAACCGTGGCTGGAACCTGACATCAATGACCATCTGCGGCAGCTGGCCGCCGACGGTGTCTCATCCGTCGCCGTGGTGCCGATCGGATTCGTGTCCGATCACATGGAGGTGGTCTTCGACCTCGACACCGAGGCCGCGCAGACGGCCGCAGAGCTGGGCCTCAGCTACGTCAGGGTGGCGACGCCCGGTGTGCATCCGGCCTTCATCGCGATGGTGCGCGATCTGTTGCTTGAACGTGCTGCGCTTGACCGGGGAGAAAGCCCGGTGTGCGCGGTCGTCGGGCGCCGCGGGCCGAACCCGCACGTTTGTCCCGCCGACTGCTGCCCGAACCTGCGGGTTCCGTTGCCAGCGGTCCCATGACCCGACCGGCCCCGCTGGAACTCCTTGGCATAGCCGTCAAGGTCGGCGTCGCAGCAGCTGAGCTCATCACCGAGCTGAGGCCAGCCGGTCGGGTGGACGTCGCTTCGACCAAGTCCAGCTCCACCGATGTGGTCACCGAGATCGACACGGCGGTTGAAGACTTCATACGCGATCGAATCTTGGAAGATAGGCCCGCTGACGCCATTGTGGGCGAGGAGCGCGAGGACTGGGCGGGGAGCAGTGGAGTTGTGTGGCTCGTCGACCCGATCGACGGCACGGTCAACTTCGTGTACGGGATCCCGCAATATGCGGTGTCGCTTGCCGCCGTGGCCGACGGAGAGACGCTCGCTGGGTTCGTCATCAACGTGGTGTCGGGGGAGCGCTGGGGTGCTGCCCGCGGCGTCGGTGCCTGGAGGTCGTTCGGCGCGGAACGCACGCAGCTGGGGCCAGCCGCGCCGCTAGCCGAGGGGCTCGCCCATGCCCTCGTCGCCACGGGGTTCAACTACCTACCGGAGGTGCGCGCGCGTCAGGCGCGAGCCGTCGCCGAGCTGATGCCACACGTGCGCGACATCCGACGGTTCGGCTCGGCCGCCCTCGACCTGTGCGCGCTGGCGTCCGGGCGGTTCGACGCGTACGTCGAGCAGGGGCTCCAGCCATGGGATCTCGCCGCCGGCGCACTGATCTGCCGCGAGGCCGGTCTGGTTGTCGCCGGGCTCGATGCCGACGGTGCGGTGAGCGAACCCAGCGAGCGCTTGGTCATGGCGGCGCCGAAGGCCCTGGCTGAGGAATTTTTTGCCCTTGTTGTCGCTTGTGGCTTTTGACACGCGCAACCCTCTCCCACCTGCACAGATGGGTGTGGAACAATCGCGCGGGTTCATCACACGCTTGGAAGGATGTCGATGGCAACCGACTACGACGCACCGCGCAAGACCGAGGACGAGCATGCAGAGGACTCGATCGAGGAGCTGAAGGCGCGTCGTCACGAGAAGAGCTCGGGCAAGGTCGACGAGGACGAGGCCGAAGCCGCCGAGAACTTTGAGCTGCCCGGCGCCGATCTCTCGCATGAGGAACTTGCTGTTCAAGTGGTCCCGAAGCAGTTGGACGAGTTCACCTGCAGCTCGTGCTTCCTGGTCCACCACCGCAGCCAGCTCGCCTCCGACAAGGGCGGCAAGTTGATCTGTCGCGATTGCGCCTGACTACTTCTTGTTCGGCTTGAGCGGTTTCATGCCCGGCGGCAGGTGGCCGGTCGACTTCACCCAGTAGGTCGCCGTCGAGCGCTTGACCAGCACGCGAACGAGTTCGGTCAACCCGCCGCCGACAAAGGCCCATGCGGCAATCTCGCGCAGGTCGGCCTGCGGGTTCTTCTTGTCCGACGGTGGCTTCTTGCCGGTCGCGACCTTCCAAGCCAACTCCGACGCCTGGCGTGCCACCGCGCCGGCGGCGACGGTCGAGCCGCGGTCCATCAGCTTCCAGACCTGCTTGGAGCCTGGCGTCGCCTTGGGCTGGACCTCCGCCGTGGCCGACGCCTTCGCCGCACGCTTCTTACCCACCGTCGCCCCTTCGTCGTTCGGTCCCAGTCTGGCCCACGGCGCGACCAAGGGCCGCAGCGACCGCCTCGGGACGTCGGCAGGACACCAGCCAATAGGGCACCGGGTCGCTCGGGTCCTTCACTTCGACGCGGACACCGCCGTCCACATACGGCCGCGTGCGCAGCCAGGCTCGAGCGTCGGCTTCGGGTCCGAGGTTCGCGCGGAACGCGACGCGATCGAGCGGCGTGACCGTCCCGATGTGCGCCGCGTCGAGGTGGGCCGCGCCGACCTTCAAACCCTGCGCGTCGGCCCGGACGGACAGGCTGCCGTAGCTCCAGATCAGTGCACCAGCTGCCAGTGTGCCGGCGATCGCCGCGACCGTCCCCAGCAATGGGGTGGCGGCGACCATCACGATCCAGCCGCAGATGCCGCCGAAGATAAGCGCCATCACCCACCACGACATCGGTGCGGTCAGGCGTTCTCGGTAGGAATCCACGGCGCCACTGTATGGCGGGCTCCGCCAAGCTGCCCGTTACGCTCGGCCCGTGGTTGAGGTTCTCGTCACCCGGCTCGATCCGGGCATCCCGCTTCCGGCGTACGCGCAGCCCGGCGACGCCGGCGCCGACCTGCGGAGTGCAGTCGACATCACGTTGGCGCCGGGGGAGCGGGCGATGGTCCCGACGGGGATTGCCATCGCACTGCCTGACGGCCATGCTGCCTTCGTCCATCCGCGCTCCGGCCTCGCCATCAAACATGGACTGTCGATGGTCAACACCCCTGGCACGATCGACGCCGGGTACCGCGGCGAGATCTCTGTGCTCCTCATCAACCACGATCCCCGCGAGCCGATCGACATCAGGCGCGGCGACCGGATCGCGCAGCTGATCATCCAGCGAGTCGAGCAAGTTGCCTTCATCGAGGCCGGTGACTTGCCCGATTCTTCCCGTGGTTCCGGGGGGTTCGGGTCCACCGGTGGACATTCTTCCATCGGCTGATCGGTCGGGATCTACACTGCAAGTATGGGTGGTTTAGTAAGTCGCACACGCGAGTGGTTTTCTCCCGAACACCAAGAAGCCGAACAGCTCAAAGACGACGCCGAGCATGCTGGCTGTTCCCTGATCAAGGACCAGCCGGATCGCTGCGTCGCCGACCTGCACGGCACACTTCGTTCGGTGACTTTGCGGCCCGTCGACGGCGTCACGGCCCTCGAAGCTGAGCTCTACGACGGCACCGAGGCGATGACTTTGATCTGGTTGGGTCGTCGGGTGATTGAGGGAATCGAGCCTGGTCGCGCCCTGACGGTGCATGGCCGTGTGGGTCGCCGGGGCAAGGAGCGAGTGCTCTACAACCCGCGTTACGAACTCGATGCCTGAGTTCCAGGCTGCTGCAACGACAGAGACTGTCGAACATCTCGTCCGGTCGAGGTTGGCCGAAGCGCTCGGTGGCCGGCGCGGCATCATCGAAAGCGCCGTCCCGACGATCGCGTTCACGCTGCTGTACGTCACCACTCACGAACTGCGGCTGGCGCTGACGGTCAGCATCGCCATCACCGTCGGCCTCCTGATTGCCCGGGTGATCCAACGCAGTTCGGTGCAGTTCATCGTCAACGCGCTGTTCGGCATTGGCATTGCCGCGCTGGTCGCCTCACGCACCGGGGAGGCCCGGGACGTCTTCCTTCCCGGCATCCTTTACAACGCCGGCTACGCGGCGCTGTTCATCTTCTCGATCCTCGTGAGGTGGCCGATAGTCGGCTTCATGATCGGCGGGATCACCGGGGAGCCGACCGAATGGCACCGCGACCGGGCCTTGGCGAAGCTGTGCTCCCAGCTCACGTGGCTTTTCGCCGCGCCCTGCATCATCCGCGTGCTCGTCCAGTACCCGCTCTGGGCCGGCGATCACATCGCCCTGCTCGGCACCGCCAAGATCTTCCTGGGCTGGCCGCTTCAGATCGGCGCATTCACCGCGATGGCCTGGCTTTTGAGCCGCAACAAGACCCCGGTCGATCCAGAGACTGCCTAGTCCTTCGGCGCGAGTATCTGGGTGAGATCGTCCTCGGACTCCTCGGCACAGACGAACAGCAACTCGTCACCGGCTTCCAGCGAGCGGTCGCGGTCGGGCGTCTGGATCGAGTTGTCTCGCAGGATCGCCACGAGGACGACGTCCTCCGGCCACGTGACGTCGGCAACTCGATGACCGACGAGCGGCGAGTCCTCCGGCATCGTCAGCTCCACGAGGTTCGAATTGCTCTGCCGGAAGGTGAAGAGCCGGACGAGATCACCGACGGTGACGGCTTCCTCCACGAGCGCAGCCATCAGCCGCGGTGTCGACACCAAGACGTCGATGCCCCAGGACTCGCTGAACAGCCATTCGTTGCTCGGGTGGTTCACCCGCCCCACCGTGCGGGGGACGGAGAATTCGGTCTTGGCCAGCAAGGCCGTGACGAGATTGGCCTTGTCGTCACCCGTCGCAGTGATGACGACGTCGCACGTCTCCAACTGCGCCTCGGTCAGCGCCGAGAGCTCGCAGGCGTCCGCGAGGAGCCACTGCGCTTCCGGCACGAGATCCGGTCGGATGGACCGCGACTCCTTGTCGATGAGCAGTACGGAGTGGCCGTTCTCGATGAGCTCGAGAGCGACACTGCGCCCCACGGCTCCGGCCCCGGCGATGGCGACGCGCATCAGGCCTCCTCTTCGGGTCCGCGGTCGAGCACTGCGTGGGATTCCTCGGAGTGGTCCTCACGCGTGAAGATGCTGAGGTAGTCGCCTTCCTGGATGACGGTGTCGGCGGTCGGGATCATGCCCGAGCCGAGCCGGGTGACGAAAGCGACGCGGGCGCCGGCCTGCTCCTCCAGCACCGAGATCTCGTGACCGATCCACGCAACCGGGGCGTAGAGCTGGTCGAGGCGAACCTCGCCGGACGCGTCGCGCCACGAGGGTTCGGACCCAACCGGCAGGAGGCGACGCAGGACCTGGTCGGCTGCCCAGGGGACGGTCGCGACCGTGGGTACACCGAGACGTTCGTACACCTCGGCACGGCCCGGGTCGTAGATGCGGGCGACGACGTTCTTGACGCCGTACAGCTCACGCGCGACACGCGCGGAGATGATGTTGGAGTTGTCACCGCTGGAGACGGCCGCGAAGGCATCAGCCCGCTGGATGTCGGCTTCCTCGAGGACACCTCGGTCGAATCCCATGCCGGTCACGGTGATGCCCCGGAAGTCCGGGCCCAACCGACGGAACGCTTCAGGGTTGACATCGATGACGGCCGTGCTGTGACCGCGTTCTTCGAGATAGCGAGTGAGGGTGGAACCCACGCGGCCACACCCCATGATCACGATGTGCACAGGCGTGACGTTACTACGGGCGAAATGGCGTCGGTCTACGATCGTCGCCGTGGGCATCCTCGATGTGGCGAAGCGGGCGATCGTCGGCCGCAAGCTGCGGAGCGAACAACTCGGGGAAACGCTTCTTCCGAAGCGGCTCGCCCTTCCCATCTTCGCCAGTGACGCGTTGTCGTCGGTGGCGTACGCGCCCGATGAAATCCTGCTGACGCTTTCCCTGGGCGGGCTGGCGGCCTACACGGTCAACTGGAAGGTGGGCATCGCTGTCGCACTGGTGCTGCTGACGGTCGTGGCGTCGTACCGGCAGAACGTGCACGCATACCCCAGCGGCGGTGGCGACTACGAGGTCGCGACCACCAACCTCGGCCGCAACGCCGGACTGACTGTCGGTAGCGCGCTGCTCGTCGACTATGTGATGACCGTCGCCGTGTCCGTGTCGTCGGGCGTCCAGAACGCTGCCTCGGCGCTTCCATCCCTCAGTGGACACGAGGCGACGGTGGCAACCGTCCTCATCGTCGTCCTGATGGCGATGAACCTGCGCGGCACGAAGGAGTCGGGTCGCGCGTTCGCCATCCCGGTGTACCTGTTCATATTTGCGATCGTCTCGATGGCGATCTGGGGTTTCATCCGCTATTTCTCAGGCAGCCTGCCCTTGGCCGAGAGCGCGAAATACGGGATCGCGGCCGAGTCGCCCTACAACGGCGCCGTGATGAACATCGCGATGATCTTCCTGCTCACGCGGGCATTCTCGTCGGGCTGCGCGGCGCTCACCGGTGTCGAAGCCATCAGCAACGGTGTGCCCGCGTTCCGGAAGCCGAAGAGCAAGAACGCGGCGACCACGTTGCTCCTGCTCGGGATGATTGCCGTCACGATGCTCATGAGCATTCTCGTGCTCGCCAACCTCATGCACCTGCACTACGTCGAGGATCCGTCGACGCAGTTGTTGCTCAACGGAAAGCCGCTGGGGGAGCCGCACGAGCAACACACCGTGATCGGCCAGCTGGCAGGCGCGCTGTACGCCGACTTTCCGCCGATGTTCTACCTGACCATCGCGACGACCGGCCTCATCCTGTTCCTTGCCGCGAACACCGCGTTCAACGGTTTCCCGGTCCTCGGAGCGATCCTGGCCCGCGACAAGTTCCTTCCGGCTCAGCTCGACACGCGCGGTGACCGGCTCGCATTCAGCAACGGCATCATCCTGCTGGCCGTCGGCGCGGTGATCCTGGTGCAGGCGTTCGACGCCGAAGTCACCCGGCTCATTCAGCTCTACATCGTTGGCGTCTTCGTCTCGTTCGTGATGAGCCAGGCGGGGATGATCCGACACTGGAACCGGCACCTGCGGGAGGAGACCGACGGCAAGAAGCGTCGACACATGCATCGGTCGCGGGCGATCAACGCCTTCGGCCTGTTCATGACGGCCTCGGTGCTCGTCGTGGTCCTCGCGACGAAGTTCTTCGCCGGTGCCTGGATCGCGATCCTTGCGATGGTTGCGATCTTCCTGCTGATGAAGTCCATCGAGCAGCATTACCTCAACGTGGCCCGCGAGCTCGCCATCGACGTCACCGATCAGACACTGCCGGCCCGCGTGCACGCGATCGTGCTCGTCGGTCGGCTGCAGAAGCCGACGCTGCGGGCGTTGGCGTACGCGCGAGTCTCGCGGCCGAACACGCTTGAGGGGCTGTATGTCGGATTCGACAAGGCCTCTGCCGACGCGATGCGAGAGCGTTGGGACGAGCTCGACCTTCCGGTGCCACTGAAGATCATCTCGTCGCCATACCGCGAGCTGGTGCGCCCGATCATTCGCTACGTCAAGGAAGTACGCACGGGCAACCCCAGGGACGTCGTGACGGTCTACATCCCCGAGTACGTCGTCGGTCACTGGTGGGAGCAGCTGCTGCACAACCAAACCGCGCTGCGCCTCAAAGGCCGGCTGCTGTTCATGCCAGGCGTGATGGTCACGAGCGTCCCCTATCAGCTGAGGTCGGTCGCGCGGGCCAAGGAGAAGGCCGCTCTCGCCGACGAGGACCACTGAGCGAAATCCCACACCCAGCCTCCGGGGATTGGCCGTCCCCCGCTGCGCACGGCGAGTGTCGCAGCGGGAGGTGCCCCCATAACCGCGAGACAGTTTCCCCATGACGTTTGCTGACCCGCGCATCTGCCTGAGTTGCGGTGGCTCGATCGACGAGGGCGTTGCGACCTGTCCGCACTGCGGCATGAATCTCGGCTCGGCCGAGATCCAGCAGGCCTGGCGCGCCCTCGTCGTCGCTGACCAGTGGGTGGCCAAGGCGCGCGAGGCAGTACCCGAGGTCGCGGCGCACGCGTTCACGCCGCCGAGGCCGCGCCGACACCTCAGCGCCGGGACCGTTCTCCTCGTGCTCGGCGCAGTTGCCCTGCTCGTCGCCGGACTGATCTTCATCACCGTGTCGTGGGGCTCGCTGGGCATTGTCGGCCGGGCTCTGGCCCTGTTGGCGTTCACGGCGATGGTCGGTGGTCTGGCGCACGCATTGACGCGACGCACGCTGCGAGCCTCGGCGGAGGCGCTCTGGGCGGTGTTCCTCGGCCTGCTCACGCTGGACTGGTTCGCCGCCCGCGATCAAGGGCTGTTCGGGCTGGACGCCATTCCGGGCGGCCACGCCACCGGAATCTGGGGCGCCGTCGTATTGGCGGCGGGGATCGCCATCGCGAACGCAGGCCGACGGCCGCTGGGCGCGACGTTGGTCGCCCCGACAATCGCGGCGGGGGTGGCGCCCATCCTCGGGGCCGGGGGAGTCGCCGGCGAGCTGATCCACGACGACGTGTTCTGGTGGGCGCTCGCGACCGGCCTGGTCGCGGCCGCCGTGACGGTGCTGCATCGCCGTCTCCAGCTGCGACCGGCCGCCGTCGTCGCGACCGTAGGGACCGCGATCCTGGCCACGATCGCCGCCATCGCCGCACTGGTTGAAGCGCTCGATCATCCGTCGCTGCATGCGCTCGCGAGCGAGCGACACGGCCTTCCGCTGGCCGTCGTCACCGTGGGCGCGGTGCTCGTCGGCGTCGTGACGAGCGATCGAACGCGCTCGTCAGCGGCGGCCGTGGCGGCACTCGCTGCGGGGACGTTGGTGGCGACGCCTGCCGACGCCGCTTGGCATATGCGCGGGGCATTCGTGGTCGGCGCGGCGGTCGCTGTGGCCTGCGCGACGATCGGATCCGGCCACGGAGCCTGTCCTCGAGGGCTGCGCTGGGCCTCCGGGACCGCGGCCGCACTGATAGCCATGGGCGGCGGCTGGTGGCTGGGACGGCTGGTCGAGGTCGCGGCAGCCGGTGCAGTCGGAGAACGAACGACCGCATTGGCGGAGCACATCAAACTCGGCCCGCACGTTGACGTT
>DATLCL010000065.1:0-3659 GCA_035526415.1 Aeromicrobium sp. | reverse complement strand
GGCCGTGTCGCCGAGGATCGTCTCAGGGCGAGTGGTGGCCACGGTGATGGTGGCGTCGGGGAGCGGCTGACCTGCGTCGTCGACGAGGTGGTAGCGGACCGACCACAGCGTGCCCTTCGTCGGCGTGCCTATGACCTCCAGGTCCGACACGCTCGTGAGGTCTCCAGGACACCAGTTGACAAGCTTCTCGCCGCGATAGGCGAGCCCGTCGTCATACAGCTTCTTGAACGCGTGACGGACGGCCTTCGCGGAACCGTCGTCCATGGTGAACCGCAGACGGCCCCAGTCGACGGATGCGCCCAGGCGCTGGTGCTGCTCACCGATGAGCGCGCGCGTCTCGTTGATGAAGGTCCACATACGCTCGAGGTAGCGGTCGCGACCGAGCGAGTTCCTCGTCTCGCCGTCCTTCGCGATGATCTTGTCGAGCACGACCTGGGCGCCGATCGACGCGTGATCTACACCCGGCACCCACAGCGTCGGAAGGCCCTGCATCCGCGCGCGGCGAATCATCAGGTCCTCGACCGTGGTCGTGAGAGCGTGGCCCGTGTGGAGTGACCCGGTGATGTTGGGCGGTGGTTGCGTGACCACGAATGGCCGACGGGACCAGTCAGCGCGACTGCCTTTCCCGTCGGGGGCGAACACGTCCGCATTGAGCCAGCGCTGGTAGACGCGCGGCTCCACTTCCTGCGGCTTGTAGACCGGCTCCATGTCGGTTGTCGGCCGGCTCTCGGTCGTCACGCGCGTGTCAGCTCCCGTTGTTTCGTGCCTGAAAACAAAATCGCCCCGATCGTCCAGCGGACGAACGGGGTCGTGGTACCACCTGCTGGTTCAGTGTCCGGCGTACCGCGGTCATCCCACGGCCGTTGCTTCCGAGCACTCTCTCCGCGCCTGTAACGGGCGCGCGCCGCGCGACTCGCGGTTGACGTTCGCACCGCGGATGCTGGTCCGGCTTTCAGCCTTGGGGCCGGATCTCTCTGAACAGCTCTGGAGCGGTGCTACTCCTACCGGTCGCTGTCGCGGCCCCAAGGTTAGCATCCCGATCATGTGCTTCGACCTTGATTCACAACCGCCGATTTCGCCCATTGCAGGCGCCGCCGTTGATGGCCAGCGGGTCTCCTTGACGGCCGCCGATGGCACGCGTTTCGCAGCGTTCGACGCTCAGCCTGAGTCGCCGACGGGCGCAGGCGTGCTCATCTTCCCAGACGTGCGCGGCCTGCACCACTTCTTCGAGGAGCTCGCGCTGCGCTTCGCGGAACGCGGCATCAACGCCGTTGCGGTGGATTACTTCGCCCGGACCGCGCCAAACGACGACCGCGGCGAGGGCTTCGACTACCAGCCGCACGTCGCCCAGACACAGTACGAGCACCTCATGGCCGACGCCAAGGCGGCACGTGAGCGTCTCGTTGACCACGGGGTCGGGCGACTTTTCACGATGGGCTTCTGCATGGGCGGTCGGCTGGCGTTCGTGGCCGGGACCCGGCCGGAGCTGGACGTCACCGGGGCAATCGGCTTCTACGGTTGGCCGGTCGGGCCTGGTCGGGGCGGGACCCCGGCACCGGCTGATGTCGCCGGCGAAATGACGTCGTCCGTCCTGGCGATCTTCGGCGGAGCCGATCAGGGCATTGCGCCCGAGGCCGTGCAGCAGTTCGCGGACGCGCTGGACACGGCCGGAGTGGATAACGAGGTCGTGACCTATCCCGACGCGCCGCATTCCTTCTTCGACCGCAAGGCCGACCAGTTCGCCGCGGAGTCGGATGACGCCTGGCTCAAGGTACTCGAGTTCATCGAGCGGAAGGCAGCGTCCGCCGATAGCTAGGCGCTGACTCGCCTCTTGAAGGAAACCTCTAGGCCAAGCAGGATCCAGGCCAGCCCGTGTACGGCAATGCCGATCTGTATGACTTGCTCGGAAATCGTTCCCGGCTGCTGAAGGCCGAAGTAGCTCATCCCAAGGAGCGCCAGGATCGAGCTGATCACCAGCGCGATCGACGACAGGCGGCTGAAGACTCCGAGTTTGAAGGTGATCAGGCCAAAGAAGGCGTTGCTCAGCCACATCGCCGCGCCGACAACGATGTACATGCCGACCGGCTGATAGTCGCCAGCGCCAATCTCGCCGGGCTCGGCAACCGCGCGGATGATCAGAACGAGATACGCCAGGTTGCTGGCAATCGCGGGAACTGCTCCCGCCACGGCAAGGGCCAGTCCCGACGATGACTGACGTTGGTGCACGGCGGCTACGACCGCGATGGCGCCAACGTTGAACAGGACCAAACGCAGATTGAACAGGTCTGGGCTGACCGTCACCCCTACAAAGGCCAGGAGCAGGAAGGCTCCGCCGGCGACTCCGAGCAATCCCAGCACCCGGCTTGCAGGCGATGGTGCGAGAGGGATTGAATGGGCCATGGTTCGGTTCCTCCTCAATCGTTCGGATGCGACCGTCCGCGGCAGTTCGCTCGCCGCACGTAGCCAGGCGTGAAAAGGACCCTCGTCACGTATCTGATCGCCGAAGAGTTGAACCATCTCGTCACCGAAACGGGAGCGATAATTGCTCGGGTACAACCACAGGAGGCCGCGATAGATGCGTGCGTGCCCCCCGAGGCGGCGAGTCATCTCGCCTCCAGCGCCCATGGTCGGGCGGCGTTGACCAGCGACTGCAGCCGTCTCGCCTCAGCAGCGACTACCGACCGTCCGACTGCCGTAAGCCTGTAGTAGCGTCGGCGCTGGTCATCCAGGTCAGCGTCGGGGCGCTCATCGCTTTCCTCTATGAGGCCGTCGTCGAGAACCCGCCTGATCGTTGTGTAAACGGCTCCAGGTCCGAGCTTCGTGGCCCCGTCCGTGATTCGGGCGACCTCGCGCATGATCGCGTAGCCATGTCGCTCCTCCGGCCCGATGGCCAGCAGGACGAGCATCGCAGTGGGGCTTATCGAGGGCGCGCGCGGGGCCTTGGGAGTCGTGGGTGCCATGTCGGCCACTGTATCATTTCTTGATACATTATCAAGAGATACATCGCCTATTCGACGAACGCGGCGGCCAGCTCCCTATAAGCGCCGACTGCTGGATCGTTCGACCGCTCCGTCCGCACCTGCAGGCACACGTGGTCGGCCCCAGCGTCGAGGTGGGCGTTGACCCGACTCACGATGGCGTCGACGTCTCCGATCGCGATGACAGCGTCGATCAGCCGATCGCTGCCGTCTGTGGCGATGTCAGTGTCGGTCCAGCCCAGCCGCTTGAGGTTATTGGCGTAATTCGGCAGCTCCAGGTAGTGCTTGGCGAACGATCGCGCGACGTCGAGGCCGGCCGACCGATCGGTGCTCAAGACGGCCGTAACCTCAGTGGCCAGCGTTGGCCCTGGTCCCAGGCGTTCGCGCGCGACTGCCGTGTGCTCGACGGGGACGAAGTACGGATGGGCGCCGTCGGTCCTCTGGGCGGCCAGGTCGAGCATCTTTGGACCGAGCGCCGCGAGCAGCAGCGGCGCCGGCGCGGCAGGCAGTGGCGCACCGTATTGGGCAGTCTCCATCGCATCGAGGTAGGCCGTCATCTGCTGTAGAGGGTTGGCGTAGTCGCCGCCACGCATCTGCACGCTCGGGGCGTGGCTGACCCCCATTCCCAGTACGAAGCGATTTGGATACGCGTCGGCGAGGGCCCGCGCGCCGTTGGCCATG
>DATLCL010000268.1:0-3983 GCA_035526415.1 Aeromicrobium sp. | reverse complement strand
CCTTCGGGAATGGCAGTGCGATCGAGGTGGGAGCGACTCACCGGGTCCATCACCCCGACTGGCCGAACTCGTGGCCCCAGTACGAGACGGCGGTCGACTCGCGGGCGACCCAGCGGGCATCTTCCACAGTCAAGCCGTCGGTGCCGAACTCGATGTCGAACCCACCCGGTGACCTCACGTAGAAGGAGACCATCTGGTCGTTCATATGCCGGCCGAGCGTGGCCGACAGCGGCGCCTTGTGGCGACGAACCCGCTCGAGCGCGCGCCCGACATCGTCGAGGCGCTCGACCTCCAACATGATGTGCACGCACTTGCTCGGGTTCGGCATCGGCAGGAATGCCAGGGAGTGGTGCCGCGGGTTGACGCCCAGGAACCGCAGCCACACCTTCGAGCCGGCCGGCTTGCCGACGAATTCACCCGGCATGCTCATCGAGTCGCGCAGCCGGAATCCGAGGGTCTCGGTGTAGAAGCGCAGTGCCTCGACGTCATCGGTGACCGGGATGACCACGTGCCCCATGCCTTGATCACCCGTGACAAAACGCTGGCCGTACGGCGTGATGGCTTCCTTGCGCTCGTAGGTGATCCCATGGAACAGCTCGAAGACGTTCTCGAACGGGTCGGTGAACCGGATCAACTCCTGCACACGGCGATCGGCGAGCTCCTCGGACGTGCCTTCTTCGAACTCGACGTCCGCGTTCTTGAGATGATCACGGGCGGCATCGAGGGCGGCATGATCGGCCACCTCCCAGCCCACGCACGACAGCTGGTCGGCGTCGGACGGGAAGATCACAAAGCGCGCCGAGACCTCGTCAATCCGGTAGTACAGCTGCCCCTCCGTGGGGCCGGTCGTCCGGACGAGGCCGAGCACCTTCTCGGCGAACGTCTCCCATGCCGACAGGTCGGTGCTGGCGACGCGGACGTAGCCCATCGATTTGATGTCGATCATTGGTTGCTCTCCCCCTGTGCCTTCTCCCGGTGCCGAGCGAGGAATGTCGTGGCGACCTCGCGGAATTCGTCGGCGACTTCGAGTTGCGCCCAATGCCCGCTACGCGGGAACACGTGCAACTGCGCGTTGGGGATCTGCTTGAGCGCGACTAAGGCGCCATCCAACGGGTTGACGCGGTCTTCGCGTCCCCAGGTGAGCAGTACCCGATGCCGGAGCCGGTGAACCTCGCGCCAGAGCATCCCGTCCTCGGCCCAATCGGGGTTCCAGAACGACGCCCCCATGGACGCCATCGCCTCACGCGCGCCGGGTGCCGTGGCGTCGGCGAAGCGCTCCTCCACCAGCTCGTCGGTGACCAGCCGCTGGTCGACGACCATCGTGGAGATGAACGCCCGCAGTGCCTCCCGCGACGGGTTGGCAGCGAAGTCCATCAGCCGCTGGACGCCCTCTGTCGGGTCGGCGTGGAACAGGTTGAGCGACAGCCCGCCCGGCCCCATGAGCACGAGCCGGCCGACGCGATCCGGATACGACAGCGCAAGCCGTGTCGCCGTGCCGCCACCGAGGCTGTTGCCGAGGATGTGGGCCTTCTCGATGCCCAGCTCGTCCATCAACTGGATGACTGCCTCGGACGCGAACCGGAAGTAGTTGGCCGTGACCTGGGGCTTGTCGGACTGGCCGAAGCCCGGCTGGTCGATGAGCAGGGTGCGGAAGCTGGCCGCGAAGCCCGGCAGTGCCGGCCCGAAGTTGGACCACGACGATGCGCCGGGTCCACCGCCGTGCAGCATGATCAGCGGAAGCCCGCCGCCCACCTCGGGCGTCGACTCTCCCGCTTCGTAATAGTTCAGGGTGAGGTCGCCGGCCTTGGCGGACCGCCGGGTGGCTTCCCGCGAGAAGGCTCCATCACCAGAAGCGGGCACGATCAGTACATCCCCGGATCGATCTTGTGGCCGAACTCGGACGCACCGAACATCTGGAGGGCGCGCTCGGGGTCGTTGGCGGCGTGCACGCGGCCGGCATGGGCATCACGCCAAGCCCGCTGCAGCGGAGTCCCATTGGCCAGTGCGCGACCGCCGGAGGCCTCGAAGAGGCTGTCGATCGCGCCGATGGCGCGGGCGGTACCGAGGACCTGGTCGCGGCGCACCTTGAGGCGTAGCGGAATCGGGATTTCCTCGCCGCGGGCGACGTTCTCCTGCTCCTCGCGGATGTTCTGGACCAGCAGGGCCCACGCCGCATCGATCTCCGAAGACGCCTTGGCGATGCGCACCGCGGCGAAGGGGTCCAGCGACGCCTTCTCACCGAGGTAGGCCGCGCGGACACGCTTCTGCTGCATCTCGACGTGGTCGGAGTAGGCGCCGGCCGCCATGCCGACGATCGGCGTGGCGATGGTGGTGGTGAACAGCGAGTGGAACGGCAGCTTGTAGAGGTCGCCGGGGTTCTGTTCCTGCCCCGGGCCGTAGCAGCGGCCGGTGTCGCTCATCGACAGCGTGTACGCCTCGGGCACGAACGTCTCCTCGACCACGATGTCGTTGGAGCCGGTGCCGGCAAGGCCGACGACGTTCCAGACGTCGACGATCTCGTACTTGTCGCGCGGGATGAGGAAGGTGCGGAAGTCGACGATCTGGCCCTCTTCGTTGAAGACAAGTCCGCCGAGCAGCACCCAGGTGGCGTGGGCGCATCCGGACGAGAAGCTCCAGCGGCCGGACAGAGTGAAACCGCCTTCGGCCTGAACGGCCTTGCCGGTCGGCGCGTACGACGACGACGCGCGGACGTTGGTGTCCTCGCCCCAGACCGCCTGCTGTGCCTCGTCGGCGAAGAGGGCGATCTGCCACGGGTGCACGCCGAGCACGCTGGAGACCCAGCCGGTGGAGCCACAGGCCCCGGCGATTTCCTTGACGCAGGTGTAGAAGTCGATGGGGTCGGCCTCCAGGCCGTCGAACCGGCGCGGCTGGAGCAGCCGGAAGAAGCCGGTCTCCTCGAGTTCCTTGATCGACGAGTCCGGTACGACACGTAAGCGCTCGGTCTCATCGGCGCGCTCACGGAACGTGGGCAGCAGGTCTCGAATGGCGTCTTTCACAGCACGTGCGTCCGTCATGTAGGCAATACTAGAACACGTTCTACATTTTGTGCTAGAACTAGTTCAGTGGAGCGAGAGTTCGACGTCATCGTCGTCGGGGCCGGCGGTGCTGGGATGACAGCCGCCCTGGCGGCCAGTCGACGGCACGGTCTGAGCACCCTGGTCATCGAGAAGAGCCCGTACTTCGGTGGCTCAACGGCACGCTCGGGCGGTGGCGTCTGGATTCCGGGCAACTATGCGCTCGAAGCTGCCGGGCAAATCGATCCCGGCGACCACGATGCAGCCAAGACCTACCTCGACTCCATCGTCGGCGACGTGGTCCCCAAGGTGCGTCGCGACACCTACATCGACCGCGGGCCCGAGGTCATGGACTTCATCAAGGCGAACACGCCGGTGCGGTTCCAGTGGGTGCCCGACTACGCCGACTACCTTCCCGAGCAGCCAGGCGGCCGGCCCGCCGGACGCAGCGTCGAGCCGGTACCGATGGACGCACGCTTTCTCGGCGACGAGCTCAACCGCCTGCACCCGCCGTACACCAAGGCCCCGGCGAACCTGATCGTCACACAGGCCGACTTTCGCAAGCTCAGCCTCGGCCTGCGCACCATCAAGGGCCCGCTGACGATGGTCAAGGTCATGCTGAAGCGCCTCTGGGCGATGGCCACCGGCAAGAAGATGCACGCGATGGGCAACGCCATCGCGATCGGTCTGCGCAAGGGCCTCGCCGACGCCGGTGCGGTCGTTGAGTACGAGACCGCGCTCACCGACTTGCTGATGGAAAACGGCCGGATCGTCGGCGTCATGGCCGAACAGGACGGCGAACGTAGGGAATTCCGGGCAAAACGCGGTGTGATCCTCGGTTCGGGCGGCTTCGAGTACAGCCAGGAACTGCGCGAGAAGTTCCTCCCACAGCCGACCTCGCACGAGTGGACAACCGGCGCTCCGTCCAACACCGGCGGCGGCTTGCTG
>DATLCL010000265.1:0-2346 GCA_035526415.1 Aeromicrobium sp. | reverse complement strand
CTGCGGCCCGAGCCGACGGCCGGGATCGCGCGGGCGTACGTCGAGCATGGCATGCACACGCTGCCGCAGCCGGTGAAGCTGACGATGTTCGGCCCGATGTTCCGCTACGACCGTCCGCAGGCTGGCCGCTACCGACAGTTCTGGCAGTTCGACGTCGAGGCGATCGGGGATCCCGGCCCGGCGATCGACGCCGAGATCATCGAACTTGCCTACCGCTACGTGACCGGGGTCGGCGTGGCGGATGTCGAGGTGCACCTCAACTCGATCGGCGATGCGGCGTGCCGGCCTAATTATGTTGCGGCACTCGTGGATTTCTTCCGCGGGCACGCCTCCGACCTCCCGGAACTGGAGCGCCGACGGCTGGAGCTCAACCCGCTGCGGCTGCTCGATTCGAAGGATCCCCGGGTGGTCGGCCTGTTCGGCGACGCACCGGTCATCGACGAGTACTGGTGCGCCGACTGCCGCGACCACTTTGACTCCGTCATCGCCCATCTCGACCAGCTTGACGTGACCGTTACCCGCGCTCCGCGGCTCGTCCGCGGACTCGACTACTACACACGCACCGCGTTCGAGATCTACCAGCGCGGCGCTGGGGGCCAGCAATCGGCGCTGGGTGGTGGAGGTCGGTATGACGGCCTCCTCGAGCTGTTCGGTGCCCGCCCAACTCCTGCCATTGGGTTTGGCCTCGGTGTCGATCGGATCCTCGCCCACGCTGTGCAGTCCACGCCGCCGCCCACATGGCACCCCGTTGTCGTCGTGGTCGGCGCCGATCCATCGGCCACTGCGGTTCGCCTGCGCATGGCGACCGAGCTGCGGGCCGCCGGTGTCTCTGCCAAGGCCGACCTTGCGCCACGGCAGCTGGCCAAGCAGCTGGAGCGGGCGGCCCGCGATGGGGCGCACTTCGCGGCGATCGTGGGCGACGAGCTCGACGACGGCTTGGTCCAGCTGCGCGACCTGGAAGCGGGCACCCAGCGCGAAGTCAAGGCGGCCGATCTCGCGCGAGAACTCCTCCGGGCGCATGGCAGCCACAAGCATGGCGACGACCCCGCCGACTAGTCCGACCTTTCCGATTAACATTCCGGCCCCGATGACCGATCAGAAGCAATCCCCGCTGGCCACCGCCTACCGCACGCACACGAACGGTGAGCTGCGGCCGGCCGACGATGGGCTGGAGGTTTCCCTTGCTGGCTGGGTGCACCGGCGGCGCGACCTCGGGCAGCTGATCTTCATCGACCTGCGTGACCGCCACGGCATCACCCAGGTGGTGATCGACGCCACGGACTCGGCCGAGGCGCACGCCGCCGCGAGTGGCGTCCGTAACGAGTTCGTGTTGCGTGTCCGCGGTGGAGTCACTCGGCGCAGGGAAGGCACTCAGAACGCGAAGCTGGCCACGGGCGAGATCGAGGTTCGCGCCACGTCCGTCGAGGTCCTGTCGGTGGCGCAGACGCCGCCGTTCCCCATCAACGATGCCGCTGATGCCGACGAGACGCTGCGTCTCAAGTACCGCTACCTGGACCTGCGGAGGGAGCAGATCAATCGGCGCATCGTGCTGCGTTCGCAGCTCCTGCGGGCACTCTCCGACGTCCACCACGGGAACGGATTTGTCGAGGTTGAGACGCCGCTGCTGATCAAGTCAACCCCTGAGGGCGCGCGCGACTTCATCGTTCCGTCGCGACTTCAGCCGGGCAACATCTACGCACTTCCACAGTCACCGCAGCAGCTCAAGCAGCTGCTGATGGTGGCCGGGTTCGATCGCTATTTCCAGATTGCCCACTGCATGCGCGACGAGGACGCCCGCGCCGACCGCGGGCCTGAGTTCACGCAGCTCGACCTGGAGATGAGCTTCGTCTCACAGGAAGACGTGATGCGCTTCACCGAGTCGATGGTCACGGAGGTCACACGCACGGTCGTGCCCCAACGGCCGATCCGGTCTGTGCCCTGGCCGCGGTTGTCGTATCGCGAGGCGATCGACCGTTACGGCTCGGACAAGCCTGATGTCCGATTCGGGATGGAGCTGCACGACCTCGCCGCCGTGGTTACCGGATCGGGCTTTGGGGTATTCGACTCCGCGATCGAGTCGGGCGGGCGGGTGTTCGGTTTCGCCGCGACGGGGATGGCGGGCTCATCGAGGTCGGTCGTCGACGAGCTCACAGAGCGTGCCAAGCGGGCCGGCGCAAAGGGGCTGGTGCACTTGTCCGTGGCGTCGGACGGGGCCGTTTCCTCGCCGATCGCGAAGTTCCTGGGGGATGGACGCGCAGAGCAAATCGTGGAGGCGGCCGGCGCGTCGCCCGGGGATCTGGTGCTGATCGTCGCCGACCAGGACATCGTCGCTCAGGAAGTCCTCGG
>DATLCL010000262.1:0-2682 GCA_035526415.1 Aeromicrobium sp. | reverse complement strand
TCGGGCTCACGCGGCCCGTTGTAGCAGGAGCCAGCGCTACCTGCCGTTCGCGGAGCCTGATCCGCTAGATGCGGACGCCGTTCCGATCGAACGAGGGCGGCCAGACCGGGCGCTTGGCTGACGGGCGCGGCTTGGTCCAGGCCTCATCGACATTTGTGACCAGTTCGCCACCGAGCTGCCGAACGAAGTCCGCCACCTTGGGCGCGATCTCGTCCTGGAATCGACCTGCGAGAAGTATGAACTCGTCGTTCGTCTCCTGGCCGGCAACTCCCAGCGGAGCCACGTCGATGTCCTGCGCGCCAAGGCGCAATTGGCGGCGCAGCAGGTCGCGCACGGCCAGAGCCCGTCCCCGATCCCTGAAGCTTGCCGCTAAGACCCGCACGTTTCCAATCCCCCGAATTTGTATCGATAAGTGCGGTCAATGATGGGCGCCTACGGGTTGCGAGGAGATTGCGGGCAGCCCGCGCGTGGGTTTCAGGACCGTGCGAGGTTCTCGACAGGTACGGGCTCCAGGTCATCAGCCAGTTGAAACCCAAAAACCTGGCCATAGAACGACAGCTCCGCCTCCAGTGAGCGGCGAATGTGGGCCGCCTGACGGAAACCGTGTCCCTCCCCCGGGAACAGGAGATAAGCGTGCGGGACCTTGCGTTCACGGAGCGAGGCCACGATCTGTTCCGCCTGGGCCTTGGGCACGACCATGTCGTCCTCGCCCTGGAGGACGATGAGCGGGCAACTCACACGATCCATGGCGTAGATCGGCGAGCGCTCGCGATAGACGTCGATACCAGAGGGATACGGCGCAACCAGCCGGTCGAGATAGCGCGACTCGTACTTATGAGTAAACCGCGCCAGCGCCTCCAGGTCGCCGACGCCAAAATACGACGCACCCGCGGCGAATACGTCGTGGAAGGCAACCGCGCACAGGGTCGTGTAACCGCCTGCTGACGCGCCGCGAATTCCCATGCGCTTTGGATCGACCTCACCGCGGTCAGCGAGGTAACGGGCCGCCGCGACCGCGTCGTCAACGTCGTAGATCCCCCACTTATCGTCGAGCTTGCGCATGAACTCGCGGCCGTAGCCGGTGCTGCCGCGATAGTTCACATCGACGACGCCGAACCCGCGCGACGTGAATACCTGAACGCCCAGGTTGATCACTCCATTCGCCTGCGACGTCGGTCCCCCATGTGTGGTCACGATCAGTGGCGGCAGCTCGCCATCGGGCGCGGTCACGTCGGGGTTTGTCGGCGGGTAGTAGAGGGCGTGGGCGATGTCCCCGTTAGTCGTTGGGAACGAGATGGCCTCCGGTGTCGAGATGTACTCCGCGCCGACCGGCACCTCGAACGTGGCCTTGAGCTCGCGCCGCTCGCCACGATCGAGGTCGAGCATAACGACGCCGCGTGGCTGCGCCGAACCACCGCCGATGTACGCAACGCGTCGCCCCGACACGACCAGCGAGTCGATGGCCTCGTCGGGCACCGCAATGGGCTCTGCCGGACCGCCGACTGCGGGAATCATCATCAAGGTATCGCGGCCTCGCGCGTTGGCCGAAGCCACGATCGTGCCGTCCGGAGCGATCCCATACCAGCGCAGGCCGAAAACCCAGAGAGGTCCGGCGAACTCAGCCTCCATGGAGGTCAGCGCCACCGGTTCCGCCGCCCGACCGCCATCGCCCGGAACCGCCAGCCGGTAGAGGTTCCACCAGCCCGACTTATCGGACACGTAGACCAGCGTCCCGTCGGGCGCCCACTCTGGTTGTACGACCGCCTCATCACCGCCGCCGGCAACCATCCGCTCGTTGGCCAGCCCGCCGTCCGCGGCGACGTCGGCCACCCAAAGCTCGGTCGTGTCCCAGGGCATGTTGGGGTGGCGCCAGGCCAGCCAGGCAAGCTTGCTGCCGTCGGGTGAAGGCCGTGGGGTCGAGTAGAAGTCGTAGCCGGAGGCCAGTGTGGTGGCCTCCCCCGACTCGAGATCGATGGCTGTCAGCAGGTCGACTGGCTCGGGCGGTCGCTCGCCCTCGGCTGTCTCGCTGTGGTCCGCACTGCCGGCCTGCATCGGCGTCGTGTCCTCACGCACGCATAGCAGGCGCCCGCGCGCCCGATCGACCGTGAGATCGCCGTGCCGATAGGGCCCTTCTGCGGTGAGCGGACGCGGCTCGCTGCTCGCGCCACGCTCCTGGACGTAGATCCGCCCGTCCGCCATGTTGACGAACCAGACCGTGCCCGTGTCCACGGCGTACCAGCCGCCGCCGTACTCGTGTGCCATCGTTCGCGCGTTGAACGGCGCCGGGGTTACGTCCGACTGGCCGTCGTGCTCGTTCCAGCGCACGATCACCTGCCGGCCGCCTTCCTGTGGCCGACCCTCTGTCCAGTACACGTCGTCGCCGTCGAGGCGAACCTCGGCCAGGTGCAGGAAGGACGAGACCGCGGACTCGATTGAAATAGGCGACGGCCACGCGCCGTAGGGCACTTCACGCTTATCTGTCATATGCGTCCGGAAGGGTATCCTGCCGAACCCATGGCCAGACAGGACCCGCAGTTCGAGGCGGGCACGGGTCGAACCGGCGTCACGCGACGACCCCTGCCGACCGGAAACAAGTCATCGACCGCGCATCACGACTGGATCGCATTCGTGGCGATCGGCGGGCTCGGCCTCCTGGTACTGCTGATCATCTCAGGCACCTTT
>DATLCL010000260.1:0-51606 GCA_035526415.1 Aeromicrobium sp. | reverse complement strand
TGGTAGTCCTCCACCCACGGCAGGTCCACGTTGACCACACCCAGCAACAGGATCAGTCCGAGCAGCAGCAGAACGATTCCCAGTCCAATGCTCATGGTGGTGTCCTTTCCTCGTCGGACGTAGTCGTACCCGCTCGCGGGTGGGGCATGCCTGCCGGTGTCGATGGGGAGGGGCCCAACACACCCTCGAATCGAGGAGGCGGCACATGCCACAGGAAGCGTGAAGCAAGAAGCGCGAACGTCAGTATGACCACATCAAGAAGTCATTGCGGGAACGCGGGCACAGCGCCGACGAGGCCGAAGAGATTGCGGCACGTACGGTGAACAAGGAGCGTGCCCGCCACGGCGAGGCCGAGGAATCGTCACCCAGTTCGACGCATGACATCTCATCCGGCCGCCGCGGCGGACTTCGGTCCCGTAAGGGCCCGGGTGGGCGCACCCGCGACCAGCTGTACAACGAGGCAAGAAGCAAGGGAATCAAGGGCCGATCCAAGATGAACAAGGCCGAGTTGGAGCGCGCGGTCGGACGCTGAACGATTGCACTTGACCCCCTACGGGAGTAGAACTGAAGGAGCGGACCCTCGGTCACACAGCCGGCCGTGTTGGGTTCGTTTCCTCCCGAGGAGCCGATCAATGAACGGCACACCCTCACATCCGTCGAAGCTGTCCACTGACTTCGCGAACGACGGCGAACCGCCGACAGTCGAGTTGTTGAAGCAACTGGACGAACTCACCGGCCAGACACCGGAACAACGCGAGCAGCGCCAGCGGCTGTGCGACGAAATCATCACCCGGACCTTGCCGGTCGCCGACCGGTTGGCTGCGCATTATGGCGGCCGTGGCGTCCCGATGGACGATTTGCGGCAAGTGGCTCGCACCGCCTTGGTCCAGGCCATGCGCCGTTTCCACGGTGCGGGGGAGCGCGCTTTTCTTGCCTACGCCGTGCCGAGCATCCGTGGCGAGCTGAAGCGCTACTTCCGGGACATGGGCTGGATGGTGCGCCCGCCGCGCCGTATCCAGGAAGCTCGGCTGGCCCTCAACGGCGTCCAGTCGGACCTGAGCAACGAGCTCGGACGGGAGCCGAGCGCCCAAGAGTTGGCCGACCTAACCGGGCTCGATCCCGACACGGTCAACGCCGCCCGCGGCGCCGACCACTGCTACCGCCCGGACAGCCTCGACCGACCGCGTGGCGACGACGACGGAGCGCGGACCGTCGCCGACGTAACAGGCGAGTTCGACCCGGCATTCAGCCAAGCCGAGGCGCGCGTCCTCATCTGGCCGTTGCTCGAACAATTGCCGCCGCGCGACCGCAAGTTGATCATTCTGCGCTTCTTCAACGGGATGACGCAGAGCGAGGTCGGTGAGCGCATCGGGATCAGTCAGATGCAGGTTTCGCGGGTCGAGTCCCGCATTCTGCAAGGGTTCCGGGAAGCGCTGGCCGCATAGTGCCGTGACCGAGTTCGCCGGGGGGCCGGAATAGGCGCCCGGCGAACTCGGTTGCTCAAACCGTGACCTCTCTCTTCGAGCCCTTGTCCGTGGGCGACCTGAAGTTGGCCAATCGCGTCGTCATGGCGCCTCTGACGCGGATGCGTGCCACCGTCCCCGGCGACGTCCCGAACGACCTGATGGTCGAGTACTACCGCCAGCGTGCCGGTGCCGGCCTGATCATCAGCGAGGGCACGCAGATATCGCCCATCGGCAAGGGCTACATGGACACTCCGGGCATCTACAGCCCGGAGCAGGTGGCTGGCTGGACCAGGGTGACCGACGCGGTCCACGCCGAGGGAGGCGCCATGGCTGCGCAACTGTGGCATGTCGGTCGCGTCTCGCACGAGTCTTTCCACGACGGCGAGCTGCCGGTTTCGGCATCGGCTGAGCCGTTCACGAACCGCACGACGGTTCGCGGTGCCGACGGCAATCCGACCCGGGTGGCCTGCCCCACGCCCCGGGCGCTGAGCGTGGCCGAGATCGCGGCGACCGTGGATGACTATCGCCGGGCGACCGAGAATGCGCGGGCCGCCGGCTTCGACCTCGTCGAGCTGCACGGCGCCCACGGCTACTTGCTGCACCAGTTCCTGAGCGCGGAGAGCAACCATCGTGACGACGAGTACGGCGGATCACTGGAGAACCGCGCGCGTATCGTCCTGGAGGCCGTCGATGCCGTGATCGGTGCGTGGGAGCCCTCCCGCGCGGGCATCCGCATCTCCCCGTTCGGGATGTTCAATGGACTCGAGGACAGCGATGAAGCCATGGCGCTGCACCTGGCGTCCGAGTTCGCCGCGCGCGGCTTGGGCTTCCTGCACCTGTCCGAGCCGGACTGGGCCGGTGGCCCGAAGGTCGAAGACGACTTTCGGCGGCGCCTGCGCGATGTCTATGACGGTGTCATCATCGGCGCCGGCAACTACACGCCGGAGAAGGCGGAGCGCCTGCTTGAGGCCGAGCTCATCGACGCTGCGGCCTTCGGTCGTTCGTTCATCGCGAACCCGGATCTCCCCGAACGCCTACGGGTTGGCGCGGAGCTCAATCCGCCGAACCCAGCGACGTTCTACGGCGGCGGCGAGGCCGGCTACACCGACTACCCGGCGCTGAAGGGCTGAACTTGCCGGGCGACGTCAGTCCATCATGGCGTGGGCGGCGTCGGCATCGGCGTGGTCCTTGACACCAGTCCGCAGGAACAGGGCCAGAACGAAGCCGATCGCGGTCACGATGGTCACGATGATCATGATGTTGTCGAGGGCGTCGACGAACGCTTCGTTGGCGATCTGGGTATACGCCGCGTAGCCGCCGAGCATCCTGCCGGTCTCACCTGGGCCGAGTGACGGAATCGGCGCGCCCTCCGCAGTGAGGCCGGACCGGTCAGCCAGGAACTGGGCGTTCGCCGTGCTCAGGATGGCCGCAAGGATCGCCAGACCGAGGCCGGCCGACACGCGCTGCACGACGTTGTTGAACGCACTGCCTGACGGCACGATGGCCGGGGCTATGGCAGCGAGCCCAGCAGTCATGATCGGCATCATGGCCATGCCCATGCCGCCAGCCCGGAACATGAGGATGAGGGCAATCGTGTGTCGAGGAGTGTCGGGCGTCAGGTCGTGCAGCATGAAGGTCCCTAAGGTACAGATCGCCAAGCCGACGAGGGCCGGCCATCGGGGCCCGATGCGGTCATAGATACGCCCGGCGAGCGGCATCATCACGGCCATGATGAGGGCCTGCGGCAGCAGGATGAGACCGGCCTCGAATGCCCCCAAGCCCTGCGCGGCCTGCAGGAACACCGGGATGTAGAAGAGCACGGTGAACAGGCCGATCGACAGCACCGAGATGATCATCAGCGAGTTGACGTACTCCCACGACCGGAAGACATGCAGGTCGAGCAATGGCTTGTCGGCCCCCAGCGCCCAGACCACGAAGATCGCCAACGCGACGATGGAGACGCACACCAGCGTCATCACCGGGAACGACGTCCAGCCCCACGATTCGCCTTCGGACAGCGCCAGCAGCAGCGCGAAGAAGCCGGTGGCAATGGCCGTGAATCCGATGATGTCGAACCTCGAGCGGGCGCTGGCCGGGAACTTCGGCAAGATCGTGATGGCCGCGAACGTCGCGACGATGCTCACCGGAACATTGATGAAGAAGATCCAGCGCCAGTCGACGTATTCCACGAGATAGCCGCCGAGAGTGGGGCCGATGGCGGGCGCGACGACGATGCCCAACCCGTACATGCCCATCGCCTGGCCGATCTTCGACGGCGGGACGATCCGGTAGAGCATCGCCATCGAGAGCGGCGGCAGGATGCCGCCGGGGATGGCCTGCAGCACGCGGAACGCGATCAAGCTGTCCAGGTTCCACGCGAGCCCACACAGTGCCGACGTGATGCCGAATCCGAGAAGTGCCGCGGCATATACCCGGGTGGGGCCAAAGCGTTCGGCGAGCCACGCCGACAGGGGAACAACGACGCCGAGCGTCAGGGTGAAAGCCGTGACGATCCAGGCGACTTCGTCAGTCGTGGCGCCGAAATCGGCTTTGATCGTCGCGACAGCGACGTTCACGATGCTGGTGTCGAGCACCGCCATGAACATTCCGGCGACGAGGACGAGGACGGCAAGCCCCCAGTGCTCCTGCTGGTCGGCGTTCACCTAGTCGTCCTTGTGGATCTTCACCGTGACGCTCATGCCCGGGGCGAGGGCGAGGTTCTGCGTGTCGTCAAGCGCGATCTTGACCGGGATGACCTGGGTGACCTTCTGGTAGTTGCCGGCGGTGTTCGACCGGGGGAAGGGCGAGAACTCCCCGGCTGCTCCGCGCTGGACCTCGCGGACAGTACCGGTGAGATGGGCGTCCGGGAAGGCATCGACCTCGATGTCGACCGTTTGTCCGGGCCGGACGTCGTCGACGTCGGTCTCGTCGACGCGTGCGGTCACGTAGATCTTGGAGAGGTCGTAGGCGATGGCCAGCGGAGTGCCGGCGGTCACGAAGGCGCCTTCGACGCCGTCGTCGACGACCACGGTGCCGTTGCCGGGCGCCCGGATCGGCTGCTGCGGCTGGACGAATCCGCCCTGGATCTGGATGCGGCCGACGAGCCGGTCCTTGCGGAGCTGGGTACCTTGTGTCGCCGTCCAGTCGATGAGCGTGCCGCTGTTCGGCGCGTTGACCGAGATCTGGTCGCCGTCGATCTGGGCGTTGTCCGTCGAGACGTACCTGCTGCCCACGATCACGAAGTTGTAGACGAGGCCGACCGCCATGAGGACCGCCACGATCCCGATGACCGTCAACGCTCTGCGCGTCGAGGGCTTCAGCGACCGCTTGGACGCCCCGGGCTCAGCTTGGTCGTGCGTTGCTGCGTCGCTGAACGCCGATGCTTCTTCCATGGAGCCGTCGGTCATGACTGCCCACCTCCCTGCTTGACCGGCTTCAGGGCCACACGTTGCCCTTCACGCAGGCCAGAGATGACCTCGGTGCGGCCGCCGCTCGCGGCACCGATCTCGATCGGCACCGTGCGGGTCTGGTCGTCCTCGACCACGGTCACCCGGCTCACGCCGTTCTGGGTCCGGACCGCGGAGCTCGGGACCGTCAGGACATCCGGTTGCACGTCGTCGCTCAGGACGTTGACCGTCGCGGTCTGGCCGGCCTTCAGCCGCGGATCCTTCCTGTCGAGGTTCACCGTCACGTAGTAACTGATCACACCGGACACCGATGTGCCGCTCGGTGCGACCGAGGCAATCGTGCCGGGAACGGTTACCTCGGGCAGCGCGTCGAAGGTGACCTCGACGTTCGCGTCGTCCTGCAGCTTGGCAGCGTCGCTCTCGTTGAACAGTGCGACGACCTGGAGTTGGTCGATGTCACTCAGGACGAGGAACTGGGTTCCGCCGGGGCGGCTCGCCGACGGACCGGCGGCCGCTGCCGCGGAGCCGGCCGAGCCGGTGGAGGAGTTGCTGGTCGAGGATCCGCTGGCGCCGGGGATGGCGGCGTCGGTGCCAGGCGCCAGCGCACTCGTGCCTGAGCTCGCGGCCACGTACTCCCCAACTGCGCCGTTGAGCGCCGTCACCGTTCCGGCGACCGGCGCGCGCAGCGTCGTCTTTTCGAGGTCACGCGCAGCTTCGGCGACCGCGGCGCGGGCGGCCGCGACGAACGCTCGCTGCTGGTCGATCGTGTGTGGCCGGTCCGACTTCGACGTGTCGACGGTGTTCTCCGCCGTCGTCACGGACTGTCGCGCATTCTCGATCGAGACCTGGCCGGACGCCCGGTCGAGCTCCCGCTTCTGCTGGGCGCTCCGCAGCGCAGCTTGGGAGGCGGTCAGCTTCTGGACCGCCGCTTGATAGTTGTACTGGGCGTTGGTGCAGTTGGGCGACGAGCCGCCAGCACATGCGGACGATTGCGCGTTCTGCGCACTGGTCACGGCGTTCTGGTCAGCGCTGACCTGTCGTTCGGCGTTGTAGATCGAGACGCGGTCGGCGTCGTCCTGCTGATCGACCTGGTCGTTGACGGCCTCCAGGATGTCCTTCGCCTGCGACAGCGAGTCCTTGGCGTCGTCGACACCGGGGGAGTCCTTGACCTTGTCCAGCTGGGCCTCGGCGGCGCGCAGCTGGGCCCTCTGGGCGTCGAGCGCCTGGCGTGCCGGGACCGGATCGATCGACGCCAGCACCTGGCCGGCTTTGACGTGGTCGCCGACCTTAACGTTGACCGCGGTCAGCTGGCCGCCCTTGGCGAAGCCGAGGTTCTGCTCATCGGCCGCCGACAGCGAGCCGGTCGAGGAGACCCCGGTCGCCATGGAGGTCCGCTCGACCGCAGCGGTCTGGGGCGCGGACTCCGCCGACGAGCACGCAACCAGGACGGTCAGGCCGACTAAGCCGACTGCCAAGTGGGCGAGTCCGTGTGGCCACCGGGGCGACAATCGGGGCGGGGTCACTTCAGGCTCCTGCGCGACTAACTGGTAGGGACGTCTCTCACTTATACTAGCCGCGATCGATCTCGGCAATGCGGCGGATCCAAGGTGAGGAGGACCACAGTGGCAACGAAGCCGGCCCCGACCAGTCCAGTGTTGCGCGCCGACGCTCAGCGTAACCGCGACCGCATCCTCGTGGCCGCCGCCGAGGCATTCGCCAGCACCGGCCCGGACACGTCGGTCGAGGAGATCGCGTGCGCCGCCGGTGTCGCCGTAGGAACGCTCTATCGCCGCTTCCCCGACCGGCAGGCGCTCATCCGGGGTGTGGCGCTGATGAACTTCGCCAAGACGGTGACCGAGGTGAAGCTTGCGGCGAAGGAAGAGAGCACCGGGTGGGATGCGCTGGCGCGCATCTTTGGCCAGTCCCAGCACCTGCGGCTCGCCATGCGCTTCGCGCTGGAGTTGCCGACGGCGCGCCGAGTTCTCGAGGGCGATCCGGAGGCCGCCGTCCTGAAGCGACAGATGATCGCCGTCTTTGACGACGTGGTGCGCAAGGCACAGGCCGAGGGCTCCGTACGCACGGACATCGGGTCCGGCGACGTGGCGGTCGCGTTCGTGTTCCTCGCCCGCCAGATCCCAGCCCCGCACATCGAGTCAGCGCCGCTGGCGACCGAGCGCATCTTGGCGCTGATGCTGGATGCCTTTCGGGCAAGTCCGGTCGAGCCGTTGCCGGGGCGCCCGCTGACGCCGGCCGACCTCGGCCTCGACTGAGCGGTGGCAGCATGCAGCGCGGCGGCACCGAGGATCCCCCAAACGCTTCGCGCCCGGGAGGTACCCCCAGTCCGGCGATCTTCTTCGCCGACGCGGCGGAGTTCCGAGCGTGGCTCGAGCAGCATCACGAGACAGCCGCCGAGCTCTGGATGGGCCTGTACAAGAAGCACGTCACGCCGCGCGGCCTGACGTGGGAGGACGCGGTTCCGGAGGCGCTGTGCTTCGGCTGGATCGACTCCCGCGTCGAACGCATCGACGACGACGCCGTGCGCCAGCGCTGGACGCCGCGTCGCCCGACCAGCGCGTGGAGCCAGGTCAACATCGACCTGGTGGCGAAGCTGACCGAGGAGGGTCGGATGCGACCGGCCGGACTGGCCGCGTTCGCCAAGCGGAATCCGCAGCGCTCCGGCATCTACGCCTACGAGAACGCCGACCGCGAGCTGCCGGACGACTATGCGCGGCTGCTGGACGCCAACCCGCGTGCAGCCCACTTCTGGGCGGCCGCGACGCCGTCCTATCGCAAGATCGCCAAGAACTGGGTGATGTCAGCGAAGCAGGAGGCCACGCGGGATCGACGCATGGCAGAGCTGATTGAGGACTGCGCAGCTGGCCGCCTGATCAAACCGCAGCGCTACGGCATCGAACCGGTCTGGGTCGGCCGCGAGCGGGTTGCGCTCGACGAGGCCGACCCAGACTAGTTCGACAGCCCCGAGAAGGCCGCGGCCGCTCCGTAGAGCTTGTACAGCGCGTACGGGCCGGCCTCGAATGTGTCGCATCGGTTGTCAAGCAACTGGATGGCGCGGGCGTCGGACATGGCAGCGCCATAGCCCGTGGCCTTCGTGCCGTCCACCCGGCCACTGGCAAAGGCGCGGATGCGCTGCACCATGCCGAGTTGTTCTTCGTCGTCGGCATTGCGCCACCAACTGCAGGTGTAGGTGCCGAGCGGGTCTTCGGTGGACGCAGTGGCCGTCGTCGGAGCCGGCGGCGGCTTGAGCTGGGCCAAGATCTCCTTGGTGGGCAGCGTCAAGGCACTCAGCAGCGGCGTGCAGGTGCGCGACGCCAGGCCTTGGGCACAGATCGACGCGAAGATCGAAGCCTGCTCCTCCTTCAGGATCGGAAGGATGGAATGATCGCTGGGCGGTTCCGGTGTCGTCGTCCAGTTGCAGATTTCACCGTTGCCGGCTGGGTAACCGGAGATGGTGAAGCCCGCGAGACAGGCGACCAGCTCCGCTTCGTTGAGCGGGTCACCGAGGCCAATGCTGGTTGCCGGCAGCGTGCCGTTCACACAGTTGGGCAGCACCAGCGGTTGGGTGACGACCTTCTTGCCCGGTGCGGCCTTGTTGCCCCACCAGCAGTTTCCGGTGGTGGTGGGGAACGCGTCCCACCAGAAGTCGACACCGTTGGGCTTGACCTTACCGTCGGGCGCGACGCCCATGATGTTGTCGTACTGACTGTTGCGGTAGGAGGTGGAGAGACCGAGCGGGTTGCACCCGGGCACTGGGGTGTCGCTGCCGATTGGCGAGGGTCCACACACGGTGGCGTCGGGAACCGCGAACAACATCGTTCCCCGCCGCCAGTTGTCGTAGAAGCGGTTGTTCCGCACGATGTTGTCGTTGCCGCCGGCCAGCCACAGGCCTGTCCCGACGGGCGCGGGGATGAACGGTTCGACGTCGGAGTCTTCGGTGAACACGTTCAAGTTGTTGCTGTAGAAGTTGTTCTTCTCGATGACATTGCCGAACTGCGGGAAGCCCGGGTGGCCCGGCGCGGTGAAGACGTCGGTCGTGAAGCCTAGGGAGTTGTCGTAGAAGTTGTTCTCCGTGATCAACGTGCCATGGCTGTTCGTGCCGGAGAAGCCGCCGGTGTTGTGGTGACTGTCGCACCAACGGAACACTTGGCTGTACCGGTAGTCCGGGTAGAAAGGCTTGTACCGATTGGCGGTCGAGTCGGCGCCCGAGCCCGGGTAGAGACCGGAGTCGCCATTGCCCGCGGCCTCGCAGTTCTGCACCACGCCGTGGTCCTCGACGAAGGTCAGGACGCCGTAGCCGCCGGCGTAGTACGTCTTGAACCGGTCCAACACGTAGCCGTCGGTCTCGAGGATGTAGATATCATGCTCATTCGCGTGCCGGACAGTGACGTTGCGGAGGACGAAGCCGTCAGCCCGGTCGACGAAGATGCCGACGTGCTTGGCGTGGCCGACGGCTGACGGCCCGCCGTTGCCGGCCGACTTGTCGCCGACTTCGACGACAACGTCGTCAGCGCTGACCCCGGACCCTTCGAGCTGAACGTTGCAGCGGATGCACGGGCCCGGGTTGGGGATGCCGTGGCGGTTCTCCAGCGGCGGGCTTGGAACGGCGCCGGTGTCCGGGCCACGGCCGATGACGGCAATCAGATTGGCATCGTTGGGACAGTGCAACTGGTAGTCGTGCGACAGCGCCCCGGGATCTCCGCTGTCGGCCGATGTCTTGTACTGGTCGCACGCCGAGTCATTGGTGGGTTTGGCGCGTGCGGTCGGTTCCTCATACAGCCCCGGCATGACGACCACGCGGTCGTTGTTGTGCGAGGCCGTCACCGCCGGCTGGATTTCGGTGTACTTGCACTTGGCAAACAGCTGGGTGTTGACGGCAAGCAGCGACTTTGCCTCAGCGTCGCTGAAGCTGCGGTGATCGGTGGGCCGGATGTCGTACCCGTCCGTCTTAGCCTTGGCGATCGACGCCTTGACCCGGTTGAGCGAGTCGGTCTTGCAGACGACACGGGTGTCGCCCGGCTTGGAGGCATCGAGCGCGGATCCCAGGGTGCGCACCGTTGGCACCGCCCCGCCCGCCGACGGAGTGACTGCGGTATCCGGCTTGGGGTCGGGCCAGTAGGACGGGCGTTCAACGTGGGCTGCGGCCGGCGACGCGGCGAGCGCCGACATCAGACCCAGCAGGAGTCCGATCGCGCTCACGGACGCGCTGATCCGGCGCGGACGAGATGAAGCAAGACGACGTTGCGGTCCGCGCATGAAGCAAGATCCTTCTGGCCCTGGTGATCTCTTCGGGTATCGATACACCGGTGTATCGAACAGTGTGTTGATCGGCGGACGATCTGTCAATCGAATTCGCCATCCCCGTGAACGCCTGTGGTTTGCCAATACACCGGTGTATCGAAGAGACTCCTGTGACCATGAGCAGCGTTCCCAAGCCGGTCACTCGCCGCCGGGCACAGACGCGCCAGCGGTTGCTGGACGCTGCGCGCGAGGTGTTTGCCCGCGAAGGTTTCGGTCGCAGCACCGTCGAGCAGGTGTGCGAAGCCGCCGGGTTCACCCGCGGAGCGTTCTACTCCAACTTCACCAGCCTCGACGAGCTGTTTCTGGAGATGTGGGCGCAGGAGTCGGCGACGATGCTGAGCCGGCTGCAGGATGTCGCCGCGGAGGATGGGCCTAAGGTCCGCGACTTGCGGTCGGTCGTCGAGCGCGTGCTGGACGCACTGCCGGTCGACACCGAGTGGTTCCAGATCACCGCGGAGTTCACGGCGCATGCCGTCCGGACACCAGGGCTCGCACAAGTGATGGCCCGGCGGGAGGAAGCCATCCAAGAGGCGCTGTTCCCGCTGATCGACCGCCTGCTCGCGCAGATCGATCGCAAGGTCACAAACCGGCGTGCCTTGGGTCGTTCACTGGTGGCCGCGTACGACGGCACGCTCACCCAATTGGCGGTCGAGCCCCACAGCAGGTCGGTGCGTCGTCACCGTGTCGACCTGTTCACGCTGTTGGTCGAGAGCTATTCCGAGCCGGCGGTTCGCCGACGCAAGTTCCTGCTCTGACGATGTGATCGAGCGGCGTGATCGAGCGGTGTGATCGGAACGGGGCTGCCTAGCGTGCGATCGCGGCGAGCTCCCATGCCCCAGTGCCGGAAAGCTCCAGCTTCTGCGTGTGGTGGACGTCGACCGTGCTCCGGTGCGCGACGCTGACCAGGATCGTCTCGGGCAATTCGGTGCGGATGAGCTGGTACAGCCCGTACTCCAGGCCCTCGTCGATGGCTGACGTCGCCTCGTCGAGGAAGACCACCGCCGGACGAATCAGCAGGATGCGGGCGAAGGCGATCCGCTGTTGCTCTCCGGGAGAGAGCACCTTGGACCAGTCCTCGGCGACATCGAGCTGGTCGACCAGGTGCGGCAGCGACACCTTGGCGAGCGTCGCCTGGAGTACCTCGTCGTCGAACTCGGATACCTCCGCCGGATAGGCGACCGCCATGCGCAGGTCGCCTAGTGGGAGGTACGGGATCTGGGACAGGAACAGCGTCTCGTTGCCGGCCGGCGCTGCGATGGCCCCGTCGGCAAACGGCCAGATCTGTGCGAGCGTGCGCAGCAGCGTGGTCTTGCCCGTCCCCGAAGCTCCCTTGACGACGAGCGCGTCGCCGGCGACCAGCCGCAGGTCCAGGTCATCGATGAGGACGACTCCATCAGGTCGGCGAACATCGACGTTGGTCAGCTCAACGCCGGTGGCGACATCGGACTTCGCGATCTTCGGCAGGTCGCGCGACTCGTCGTCAGCCTCCAGCAGGCCATGCAGACGCATGGTCGAGGCGCGGTAGGCGGCGAAGTCGGAATACGCCTCGCGGAAGAATGACAGCGAGTCGTGGATCTGGCCGAAGGCGGAATCTGTCTGGGTGACGTCACCGAAGGTGACCTGGCCGGCGAAGAAGCGCGGGCCCTGGATGAGCCACGGGAAGATGACGGCCAGCTGGTTGACGGACAGGTTCCAGCCGTCGAACTTCAGGGTCCGGTACACGATCCGCCAGTACTGCGCGATGACCGCGCGGAAGCGGGTGAACAGGCCGGCTCGCTCGACGTCCTCGCCGCGATAGAAGGCGATGTTCTCGGCCCCTTCGCGCACGCGCACCAAGGCATACCGGAAGGTCGCCGTCACGGCCTCGTACAAGAAGTTCAGCCGGATGAGCGGACGACCGAGCCAGAACGCCACGATGGTGGTGGCAACGACGTAGGTGAGGACGAGGATCATCATCGCGCGTGGGATGTCGAATCCGAAGACGGTGAGCGTGCCGGAGAGTTTCCACAGCACCGGGACAAAGGCGAAGATCGTGACCACCGAGCTGATCGCACCGAAGGCCAGCGAGCGCGAGGAGCCCACGAAGTTGGTGATATCGGCCTGGATGCGCTGGTCCGGGTTGTCGATCGTCTCGTCGATGAAGCGGTTGCGGTAGTAGGCGTTGCCGGTCAGCCAGTCCGCCGTCACATTGTCGGTGAGCCACAGCCGCCAGCGAATCTCGAACCACTCACCGATGAAGTACGCGATGAGCGAGCGGGCCACGTGGATCGTGGCGAGCACCCCGAACAATCCCAGGGAGCTCCAGAAGAACGCCACCGAATCGTCGAGGCCGGCATTGTCCTTCCTGGCGATCGCCTGGGCCGCGAACTGCAACGAGTTGTAGAAGTCGTTGCTCCAATAGGAGAACAGGACATTCAGGCGAACCGCGGACAGCGAGAACAGCAGCAGGAGCGCGAGCATGGCGTGGACCTTCCACGCGTCCGGTCCTCGGAAATACCCGCCGGAGATGTTCCAGACCTGGCGGCCCCACTTCGTCGTCCGCAGGAGCAGCGCGATGATGACCGCCGCCGCCACGAACGTGAGCGGGACGACCCACGACAGCCAGATCAGCGATTGGACGAGCTCATGGCCCCAGTCCCGCGACGACGTGTTCATGCCCCGGGAGCCTAATGGCTGGGCCGACAGCGCTTGCCCGGGACCGAATGAGATGATCACTGAGCCGCGGTGCGGGCTAACACATGAGGAGCGTCATCCATGGGACGTCGTGATCTGACCGGCAAGGTCGTCGCCATCACTGGTGCCGGCAGTGGCATCGGCCGGGCCATTGCGAGTTTGGCCGCCTCGCGCGGCGCAAGCCTCGCGCTGTCCGACTGGAACAAGGTCGGCCTCGACGAGACGGTCGAGCTGCTGGCTGACGACGTAAAGGTCCTGAGCACGCAGGTCGACGTTGCCGATCGGGCAGCTGTCGCTGCGTGGGCCGCTGAGGTCGCCCGGCACTTCGGTCAGGTCAACATGATCGTGAACAACGCCGGTGTCACCGTGGCCGGCGACTTCGTCGAGATGAGCTACGAGGACTTCGACTGGATCGTCGGCATCAACTTCATGGGGGTCGTTCACGGGACCAAGGAGTTCCTGCCCCACCTGATCGCATCGGGCGACGGATACCTCGTCAACATCTCGTCCCTGTTCGGGCTCATCTCGATGCCGGGCCAGTCGGCCTACAACGCGACGAAGTACGCCGTCCGCGGATTCACCGAGGCCATCCGTGAGGAGATGCTGATCGCCAAGCACCCGGTCGGCGTCACCTGTGTCCACCCCGGTGGCATCAAGACTGGCATCGCCCGACATGGGCGCAAGACCGCCTCGCAGGACGCGGATGCAGTGGACCGGCTCTTCGAGGAAAAGCTGGCGCGCATGACGCCGGAGAAGGCCGCGAAGATCATCCTCGACGGGGCGGCGGCACGCCGTCCGCGCGTCCTGGTCGGCATGGACGCCCACCTCATTCACCAATTCGCCCGGCTGACCGGTGCCCGCTACCAGGACGTCTTTGCTGCAGTGTCCAAACGAATGATGCCGACGCCGAAGTCCTGAAGTCGCGGCCGCGGACCCCAGCCGTGCAGCGTCTCGGCGACGCCGCCGTCGATCTTGATCGTCGCCAGGTCATCGCCACGGGTGGCTCCGCGGTTGACGATCACGGTCGGGATGCCGCGCTTGGCGGCGTGGCGGACGAACCGCAGGCCGCTCATCACCTGTAGGGACGAGCCGAGGACCACCAACGCCTCGGCGTCGTCGACCAGCGAGAAGCAGCGCGCGACCACGCCCTTCGGCACGCTCTCGCCGAAGAACACCACGTCGGGTTTGAGTCGGCCGGCGCAGTGCTCACAGTCGGCAAGCAAGAACCCTTCGGTGGCCTCGAGCGCGACGTCTCCGTCGGGCAGCACCGTCGCGTCCTGGTCAGACCAGCCGGGGTTGAGTTCATCGAGACGCCGATGCACCGCGGTTCGCTCGCTCATCGCGCGGCAGTCGAGACACCGGACGCGGTCGATGCGACCGTGCAGGTCGACGACGTCGCGGTGCCCGGCTCGCTCGTGCAACGTGTCGACGTTCTGTGTGATGAGGCCGGCCAGGTCGTCTTGTCGCTCGGCGAGCCATCGATGCGTGGCATTGGGCTGTGCGCCGCTCAGGCGTGACCAGCCCACGTGGGCGCGTGCCCAATAGCGACGCCGGTTCGACTCGGTGCCGAGGAACTCCTGGTAGGTCATGGGCGACCGGGCGACCGAACCCGGCCCGCGATAGTCCGGAATGCCGGAGTCGGTGCTGACTCCGGCACCGGTGAGCACCAGCCAGCGGCGGTCGGCAAGGACGTCAGGAACCATCGGTGTCAGGCTACCCACCGCGTCAGAGTTTCGCTGCGGCGAACAACTCCCGAAGCGCGGTCGATGGGTTCAGCTCAACCCCGACGTCCTTGGCTTGGCCAGCCACTTGGAACCACAGCGAGCGCGACAGGATCCTCGCAAGATCATTGGCCGACGGTTGGCGGGGCGAGAAGCGAATCCAGTGGCCGACCGTCCCGCGGATCTGGCCGATGATGCCGTAGGCAACGGTCTCCAGCGTCGCGTAGTCGACGTCCCGGGCCTCCATCTCCATCATGTCGGCGCCCAATCGGATCATGGCGAGGATGCGTTGCGCCAAGTGGTCAATGCCGCCCGAGAGTTCGCTCGGCTTTCCGTCGGCGACTTCGCGCTCGATGATCGCGTGGAGGTTGGGGTTCTTGTCCGCCCATGACACGTACGTGGCCACGGCTGCGTTGAGGATTTGCTGAAGACTCCGGTCCAGGCGCAGATCGGTGTCCAGGGCGTCGCGCAAGTCAGCGACGATGTGCGCCTGGACGGCCCTAACAAGCTCAGGTTTTCCGTCGAAGTGGCGATAGATGACCGTTCGCACGAGCCCGGCCTCGTCGGCGACGCTCTGCACGTTCAGATCCGCGCCGGCGGGGGCAGCCTCGATCGCGCGGATGGCTGCCGCGACGATGAGTTGGCGTCGCTGAGCCTTGTGCTCACGCCAGCGCGCCGCGCGGCCCGAAATCACTGCTGGTTCAGCCACAGGTCGACCTTAGTGTTTGGTGCTCGCTACCTGCAGCGAACCGACCCGCGCGGCCGCCTGATCGGCCATGCTGACTTCATGAGTGAAGCGAAGCACCTCGACGTCCTCATCATCGGTGCCGGCCTGTCCGGAATTGACGCTGCGGCACACATCGCCAAGGCGTTCCCAGGTCGTAACTACGCCGTCCTCGAGCAGCGGCACGAACTCGGCGGGACCTGGAGCCTGTTCAAGTACCCCGGCATCCGGTCGGACTCCGACATGTTCACGCTCGGCTATGGCTGGAAGCCGTGGGACGGCGAAGCCGCCATCGCCGACGGACCGGACATCCTCAGCTACCTGCGTGAAGCGGCCCGTGAAACCGGGGTTGACCAGCGCATTCGCTACCACCACAAGGTGACGAAGGCGTCGTGGTCCAGCGCGGACAAGCGATGGACACTCGACGTCGACCACACCGACACCGGTCAGACGTCGCAGCTCACCGCGGACTTCGTGTGGTGGACGTCGGGCTACTACGACTACGACGAGGGCTACACGCCGGAGTTCCCGGGAATCGAGAAGTACAAGGGCACCGTCATCCACCCACAATTCTGGCCCGAGGACCTCGACTACACCGGCAAGGAAGTCGTCGTCATCGGCAGCGGGGCAACTGCCGTCACCCTGATCCCGTCGATGGCGCGGGACGCGGCGCACATCACGATGCTCCAGCGCACGCCCACGTACATCATCAGCCAGCCGCGCATTCATCCCGGTGCCGAACTGGCGCGCAAGATCATGCCGCGCGCGGTTGCCAACCAGTACCTGCATAAGACCTACGCCGCCGGGACCATCGGGATGTACCAGTTCATGCGCCGCAATCCGAAGTTGGGCAAGAGGCTCATCAAGCGCTGGGCCAAGCCCCACCTGCCGGCCGATTTCGATTACGACACGCACCTGGTGCCGCCTTACAACCCATGGGAGCAGCGGCTCTGTGTGGTGCCCAGCGCCGACCTGTTCAGGGCGATGCACAGCCACAAGGTCGACCTGGTCACCGACCACATCGAGACCTTCACCGAGAAGGGGATCCGGCTGAAGTCGGGCCGCGAGCTCGAGGCGGACATCGTCATCACCGCGACCGGCCTCAAGGTCGTCATCATCGGCAAGGCGGAGGTCGAGGTCGACGGCAAGGTGGTCAATCCCGGCGACGTGTTCACGTACAAGGCGCTCATGCTGAGCGACATCCCCAACACTGCTTTCACCATCGGCTACTCGAATGCCTCATGGACGCTCAAGGCCGACCTGGTCTGTGAGTACGTCGTGCGCCTGCTCGACCACATGGACGAGCACAACTACTCGGTCGTGACGCCGCGGGTGCGCACGGCACTGGAGCGCCGTCCGCTGATGGATCTGAGCTCGGGCTACCTGCAGCGCGCTCAGGGTGCCCTGCCGGCGGCCGGCGACAAGGACCCATGGCGGCTGAAGAACAACTGGTACTTCGACCGGCGCATGATCAAGAAGCAGCCGATCGAGGACGATTCGCTCGAGTTCAGCTGAGCCGGCTCAGCGCACCTGGTTCGCGTGGCGCAGGAACTGCGCGATGCGCGGTGCCAACTCGTCGGCCTTGACGACGAGGCCGAGGTGGCCGTCGTCGTAGGTGAGCAGCTCGGCGTTGGGCATCAGCTTCGCCATGATCCGGGCGTTGACCGGCCGAATGATCGGGTCGTCCGTGCCGGCCACGATGAGGGTCGGCTGCCGGATGAGGCGCAGGAACGGCAGGCTCGTCCATCCGGAGGCCGCGAGCAGCTGGAGCAGGTAGCCGCGGCGCGACCCCATCGGGGAGTGGCTGTCGAGCAGCACCTTCGCCAGCTCGGGCTGGTCCCGCAGGCTGCCGCCATAGATCTCGGCGGCAATCGACTTGGCGTACTCCGGGTCGCGGTAGCGGCGCGGCCCGATCATGCGACTGAGGACGCGGGGGCTGGCCGGGACCATCATCCAGCCGGTGCCGGTGCTTACAAGCACCAGGCGACGGCAGCGGTACGGGTTCTGGAAGGCGAACTGCTGAGCCAGGCCACCGCCCCACGAGATGCCAAGCACGTCGACGTCGCGATAGTGCAGCTGGTCCAGCAGCGACCCCATGAGGCCGGCGAGCGACGCGAACACGTACGGCCGCCGCGGAAGAGGTGAGCCTCCTACGCCGGGGACGTCGAAGCGCACGACCGGAATCGCCGGATCCAGCGCGTCGACGAAGGGCTGGAGCAAGTCGATGCTGGCGCCGATCCCGTTGCACAGGACGAGTGGGCGGCCGGATCCGGGCCGATGCGCGACACGGATCTGATGCCCGCGGACCGTCATCATGCGGACGGTCTCGGTCGTGCCAGAGCCCATCGTGTGAGAGTAGGGCCCCGCGTGCAGCGCATGCGTGTGCGATGTGACCAATTGGGGTCGTGGGACTTGTGCGCCCGACGGGTATGCAGACGGTCCCATCGCGGCGAGGATGAAGTGCATGACGCGACATGATGCCGAGCTTGGCCAGTCTGAGGCGTCGGCGCCGCTTGACCTGCTGCTGACGCAGGCGTCGCACGGCACCCTGCGCAGATTCGTCCCCGTGCGCTCCGGCGCATCGTTCATCGGCGCCCTCGCCCGACGCCCGGAGCGGGTGGCCGCACGGCTCACCGATCTCGCGTCGGAGTGCGTGAAGATCGCCCTTGGCGCCTCCGAAGTGGCGCCGGCGTCCCACGACCGGCGCTTCGCCGACCCGGCGTGGACTCAGAATCCGATGCTGCGCCGACTCGTGCAGGCCTATCTCGTGGCAGCCAGCACGGCCGAGGGCTTGGCCCAGGACGTCCCGATGGACTGGCGTCAGGCCGAACAGGTCAAGTTCGCGGTCGGCAACATCGTGGAGGCGTTGTCGCCGAGCAACAACCCGTTCACGAGCCCGGTCGCCTGGAAGGCCGCCATCGACACCGGCGGTGGCAGTGCGATCAGCGGCGTGCGCAACCTGGTCGGCGACCTGGCCCGGCCGCCCCGGGTTCCCTCGATGGTCGACCGGTCGGCTTTCAAGGTCGGCACCGACCTGGCCGTAACCGAAGGATCGGTGGTCCATCGGTCGCCCATCTTCGAGCTGATCCAGTACAAGCCGACGACCGACGAAGTCCGATCGGTCCCCTTGATGATCATTCCGCCGACCATCAACAAGTTCTACATTCTCGACTTGGCACCCGGTCGCAGCCTCATCGAGTACCTCGTCGGGCAAGGCCAGCAGGTGTTCGTGGTGTCGTGGCGCAATCCGGATGCACGGCACAGCAAGTGGGGCTTCGACGAGTACGCCGAGGCGATCCGCGAAGCGTTCAACGTGGTCGATGACATCAGCGGCGTCAGTTCGGTCCACACCGTCGCGGCGTGTTCCGGTGGCCTGCTCGCCGTCATCACAGCCGCCCGGCGCGCTGTGGAGACGAACCAGCAGAGCATGGAGCGACTGGCCAGTCTCAGCCTGTTGGTGACGATGATCGATCAGGCTGAAGGCGGCACGACCGGGGCCTTGGTCGACGAGCACATGGCCACGTCGGCGGTTGCCAAGTCCCGTCGCCGCGGCTACCTCGACGGTCGGCAGCTGGCGGAGGTCTTCGCCTGGCTGCGCCCCAGCGATCTCATCTGGAACTACGTCGTGAACAACTACCTGCAGGGCAAGAAGCCGCCGAAGTTCGACATCTTGTACTGGAACGCCGACACCACGCGGATGACGGCGAAGCTGCACCGTGACTTCATCGACGTGGCCTTGGGAAACAAGCTCGCGCACCCCGGTGCGCTCAGCGTCCTGGGCACGGAGATCGATCTGGGCAAGATCACCTGCGACTCATACGTCGTCGCCGGTTCGGCCGACCACATCTGCCCGTGGGCGAACTGCTATCGCAGCGGCCAGCTGCTGGGCGGAAACGTCCGGTTCGTCCTGTCCACCAACGGCCACATCGCCGCACTCGTGAACCCGCCGACGAACCAGAAGTCGAACTATCAGGTCTCCGACGACAACAAGCTGCCGGCCGGCGAGTGGCGTGAGAGCGCCGAGACCGTCCAAGGCTCATGGTGGCCGGACTATGCCGCGTGGTTGGCCGAGCGGTCCGCGGACTTCAAGCCCGCGCCCACGCGGGTGGGCAGCGTCCACCACCCGGTCATGGGCGAGGCACCGGGAAGCTACGTCCTCGACCAGTGAGTCAGGACGGGATCGGGTACCGGTACACCGGCGAGTTCGAGCCTTCGCTGCCGAACAGGAACGTCGTCTGGCCGGGCTCGATGGTGACCGACTCCGGCTTGCTGAGGTCCGGAACGTCGAAGACCGCGTAACGGCTCCACAGATGTGTCCGGAAAAATTGGACGTTCTCGGCTGTGCGCACGATGGCCGTGCGCCCGTCGCGGCTGATCACCGCGTCACTGACTTTCGCGGGCATGGACACGTAGGTCGGCTTCGCGACGTTCGGGCTGTTGGCGACCAAGGTGGTTGGAAGCCGGTAGAGCGAGGCTGCGCCCGAACTGCGCTTGTCGATCAGGAACACCTGGTCGTTCACCGGGTTGACCAGCATCGCTTCGACGTTCGGCTTGCCATTGCTGTATCTAACCGGGAACCGGACCAAGCCGGTCGCTGTGCGATTGCCGGGGCCAGGTTCGGTGAAGCGGATGATGGACGCATTCGTGCGTTCGTGGTCGTTGTCGCCGAGGTCGCCCACCCAGACGCGCCCCTTCGGGTCGGCATAGATCGATTCGGTGTCGCCGCGCTTCTTGTACGGAAGTTCGGTGCGGCCGAGGAGCTCGCCGGTGGAGATCCGGAACGAGTAGACCGTCTGCCGGTCCTCGGAGTTGTCGTTCAGGGTGTACGCCATATCGGGGTAGGTGTAGCTGGCGGCAATGCCGCTGGACTCGGTGATGCGCGAGCTTGCGAGGTGGCTCACCACGCCGAGCATGATCTCCGGTGCGTACGTGGGTGTCGGGGTGGCTGTCGGTGTGGGCGTGACAGCAAAGCTTGAGGTGGTCGTCGCGGCCATCGCGGCCATCGCGGCGACCACGACCACAACGGAGCCGCACCGGCGCAGGACATGACTCATCGAACGCCGGCTCGGGGAAGCTGGCCCAGAAGAACAGGACACGATGCACCATCCTTGGGGAAGTGAGGAGGCAACTCCCTCAAGACTAGGCGGCCGAGTGCCGTATTGAGCGGACCAAAGGTCTCTCGGAGCGTCGCCGACCGGCAGATCGCGCGGTCAGAGGCTCTCGATCTCCACGAGGGCGTGGAAGGCCCTGGCACACCGTTCGACCTCCGACGCAAGTGACGCACGCGTGGCTTTTGGCTGCCCGGACCATTGAAGTGCGCGGTCCTCGACGTAGGCGATCCAGCCGTGGACGGCGGGCAAGACCCCGTCGTCACGGCCGAGTGCGTCGACGACTCTGCGCGCCGCCGTCATGCGCAGCGAATCGACGCCCTCGCTGCCGAGCGAGATTGCCCCGTTGCCGAAGACTAGGGCTAGGTAGAACGTGCGTCGCCGTTCGATCTGCGTAAAGAACCGCTCGATGAAGTGCCGCACGGCAACGTCTGGGTCGATGCCGTCCTCGGGCGCAATATTGCGCAGGACCCGGCGGACGGCCGCCCCGATGACGGCGTCGTAGTAATCGGTCTTGGTGGGGAAGTAGTGGAAGAGCAGGCCGCGGGAGATGCCCGCTTCGCTGGCGACGGCGTCCAGGGAGAGGTCCTGGATGGGCTTGTCGACCAGCATCCGGAGCCCGATGCCCAGCAATTGACGACGTCGGTCATCTGGGCTGAGCCGGGTACGGGTGACGTCACTCACGCTATTGAGCATTGCTCAACAACTGTGGCATAGTCAAGCCATGGACTTTGCACCCTCGGAACGCGCCCACGAACTCACTGGTTTGGTCAAGGCCTTCATCGAGGCCGAGATCGAGCCGATCGAGGCCGAGTACTTCGCTGAGATCAAGCGCCGCCGCGAGGCCGGCCAAGGGGAGAACTGGCTGGAGCTGCCGGTCATGTCCGAACTCCGGTCCAAGGCGCGCGCGCAGGGTCTGTGGAACCTCTTTCTCCCGGCGGGCCACGAGGGGCCCTACGCCGAGCGCTACGAGACGATCGGTGGGGCCGGCCTGTCGAATGTGGACTACGCCCCGTTGGCCGAGCTCATGGGCCGATCATTCGTCGCGCCCTACGTCTTCAACAGCAATGCACCCGACACCGGCAACATGGAGGTCCTGCTCAAGTACGGCACGCAGGAGCAAAAGGACCAGTGGCTCGATCCACTTCTCGATGGCCGGATCCGCAGCGCGTTCCTCATGACGGAGCCCGGCGTCGCCTCGTCTGATGCAACCAACATGGAGCTGACGGCGGTCGTCGACGGCGATGAGATCGTTCTCAACGGGCGTAAGTGGTTCTCCACCGGCGTCGGCCATCCCGACTGCGAGCTCTTGATCGTCATGGGGCTGACCGATCCCGAAGCGAACCGGCACCGCCGGCACTCGATGGTGCTCGTTCCGCGCGACACCGCCGGCGTCAAGGTCGAGCGCATGCTCACGACGATGGGCTACTTCGACGAGCCGCACGGTCACGGTGAGGTGTCCCTGACGAACGTCCGCGTGCCTGTCGCCAACTTCATCGGCGGGCCGGGGGAGGCCTTCGCCATCGCGCAGGGACGGCTCGGCCCGGGGCGTGTCCATCACTGCATGCGGCTGATCGGGCTTGCCGAGAAGGCGCTCGAGCTGGCCATCAAGCGTGGGACCGACCGGGTCGCCTTCAACAAGCCGTTGGTGAACCTCGGCGGCAACCGGGAGCGGATTGCCCAGGCTCGGATTGCGATCGAATCGACCCGGCTGCTCGTCTTGAATGCTGCGTGGAAGCTCGACGTCGGCGGCCCGATGAACGCGATCAGTGAGGTCTCGCAGATCAAGGTCGCCGCGCCGAAGATGGCGTTGGACATCATCGACTTCGCGATGCAGATCCACGGCGGTGGCGGACTCACCGACGACTTCCCGCTGGCGGCGGCCTGGACCGGCGCGCGGTCCCTGCGCTTCGCGGACGGTCCCGACGAGGTTCACCTGGGCCTCATCGCCCGGCTGGAACTGATGAAGTACGGGCACGAGCGGTGAGCAGGCGTGTCTTGGTCACCGGCGGGGCGTCCGGACTCGGAGCTGCTCTCGTCGATGAGTTCCTGAAGCGAGGGGACCGCATGCTGGTCACGGACCTCGCCGACACCTGCGACGTCCCGCCGGGAGCGGACTACCGCAAGCTCGATGTGACGTCCGACCGGGACTGGGACGAGGCCCGTGCGTGGGTCGACCTCGCGTGGGACGGCTTGGATGTCCTGGTCAACAATGCCGGCATCGCCACCGGCGGTCGCATCGACGTGGTCACCTTGGCCGAGTGGCAGGGCGTCATCGACATCAATCTCCTCGGCGTCGTACGCGGGTGCCGCGCGTTCGTCCCGATGATGAAGGCGCAGAACAGTGGCCATGTGGTCAATACCGCCAGCTTGGCCGGCCTTGTTCACCCGCCGGGCATGGCCTCGTACACGGCCGTGAAGGCCGGTGTCGTCGCGATCAGCGAGACGTTGAGCTATGAGCTCAGTCCCTGGAACATCGCGGTCTCGGCCGTCTGCCCCGGCTTCTTCCAGACGAACCTCGCGTCGTCGCTGGCCGGCTCGGACACGGCTGTCGACAAGATCGCCGCGCGACTCATCGAGAAGTCGCCGCTCACCGCTCCGCAGATCGCGGCCGAGGTGATGAAGGGCATCGACGCCCGCCGTATGGTGATCCAGCCGGATGCCCCTGGGCGCAGGGCAGTCTGGACCAAGAAGTTCGCCCGTCCGCTCTACGACCGCGAACAGCGACGGTTCGCCGCCCGGATCAAGGCCATCACCGAGTCAGCACCACATGGAGACAAAGCATGAGTAAGGGAACGATTCTGATCACCGGCGCGAGCTCCGGCCTTGGCGAGGAGATGGCGCGCCAGTTCGCGGACCTCGGCTACGACCTGGGCCTCTGTGCACGCCGAGTGGAGCGGCTCGAGGCGCTGCAGGCGGAGATCGTCGCAGCTCATCCGGACCGCCGGGTGGAGCTCAAGGCGCTTGACGTCAACGACGACGAGGCGGTCTTCAGCGTCTTCAAGGAGTTCGCTGCCGACTTCGGCACGCTCGATCGCGTCATCATCAACGCCGGTCTCGGGAAGGGTGCGCCGCTGGGCACCGGCCGCTACGACGCCAACCAGCAGACGGCCATGACCAACTTCGTCGCCGCGCTCGCGCAGACCGAGGCGGCGATGGAGATCTTCCGAGCGCAGGGCTCGGGTCACCTGGTGATGATCTCGTCCATCTCGGCCCTCCGCGGCATGCGGAAGACCATCACGGCGTACGCCGCGACCAAGGCCGGCGTCGCTGCTCTCGCTGAGGGCCTCATCAATGAGAACGTCAAGGCCAAGGGCATCGACGTCTCGATCATCTACCCCGGCTATATCAGGTCCGAGATGAACGAGAAGGTCGTGCAGAAGGCCAAGTTCATGGTCGACACGAAGACCGGCGTGAAGGCGATGGTCAGCGCCATCGAAAAGCGCAAGGAGAAGGCGTACGTTCCCACGTGGCCGTGGGTGCCGATCGGCTTCGCGCTCAGGAACGCGCCGATGAGCGTGGTCCGAAAGCTCGTCTGACGTGGCCGAAACGGCGTCCGGCGCCCAGAGCGTCCGGTCCGAGGATGCATTCGACGTCGCCGCGGTCGACACGTGGCTACGTGCGCACGCCGACGCCTCAGGGTGGGGCGACGGCCTGCCGGAGGTCAAGCAGTTCTCCGGTGGCGCATCGAACCTGACGTACCAGCTGCGTTACCCGCAGCAGGACCTCATCCTGCGCCGCCCGCCGGCCGGTACGAAGGCCAAGGGTGCGCACGACATGGGCCGCGAGTACCGCATCCAGGCCGCCTTGGCGCCGGTCTTCCCGTACGTCGCGCCGATGATCGCGCTGTGTGAGGACGAGTCGGTCATCGGGTCCGAGTTCTACGTGATGGAGCGCGTCGTCGGCCACATCCCGCGCAAGGACCTCGGCATCGAGCTGCCCGCGGACCGGGTCCAGCAGATGTGCGTCAACGTGCTGGACCTGCTCGTCGCCCTCCATTCGGTCGACCCGACGTCGGCCGGGCTGGACCGGTTGAGCAAGGGCGAGGGCTACGTCGCGCGTCAGGTCGGCGGTTGGATCGGTCGGTTCGAGAAGGCGAAGACATGGAACGTGCCGTCGTGGGCAAAGGTCATCGCCTGGCTGGACGAGAACCAGCCGGCCGATCGGGGGAGCGGCCTCATCCACAATGACTTTCGCTTCGACAACATCGTCTTCGACCCGAAAGACCCGACGAAGCCGATCGCCCTGCTGGACTGGGAGATGGCCACGATCGGTGACCCGCTGATGGACCTCGGCAGCACGATGTCGTACTGGATCGAGGCCGATGACTCGCGTTTCCTGCAGTTGTTCCGGATGCAGCCGTCCAACCTGCCCGGGATGCTGAGCCGCCGTGAGGTCGTGGACTACTACTGCGGCCGGATGGGCTTCGAGCTCACCGACAAGGAGTGGGCCTTCTACGAAGTGTTCGGGCTGTTCCGGCTCGCAGTGATCCTGCAGCAGATCTACTACCGCTATCACCACAAACAGACCACCAACCCGCGCTTCAAGAACTTCTGGTTCGCCTCGCATGTGCTGCACCGGCGCGCGCGGCAGATCATGCGGAGTGTTCGATGAGCGTGCTGCTCCTCGTTCGGCATGGACAGGCCTCGTTCGGCAAGCGCAACTACGACGCGTTGTCGGACGTCGGGCACGAGCAAGCCCGGATCCTGGGCGCCGCCTTGGCCGCGCGAGGAGTGGTGCCGTCTCGGATCGTGACCGGCGGCATGAGCAGACATGCGGAGACGGTCGAAGGCATCCTGTCTGGTTTGGAACAGGGTCCCGAAGTTGTCGTCGATGACGGATGGGACGAGTTCAACTTCGACCACGTGATCCGGGTGCACAAGCCGCTCTACAGATCCAAGGCACTGATGTTCGCCGACTTCGCCCGTACGCCGGCCGCCGAGCGCCGGGCCCGCTTCCAGACGTTGTTCGAAGAAGCCACCGAACGGTGGACCGGCGGTGGCGCCGATCACGACTACGAGGAGCCGTTCTCAGCGTTCTCGGAACGGATCGATGACGCGCTACAGCGGACGGCGGCCGATGCGCGCGGCACCGTCTTGGTCGTCAGCTCAGGCGGCCCGATCGCCTTTGTCGCATCCCGGTTGCTGACCGGTAACGGCTCATTGTGGGCGGCGCTCAACCGGGTTGCGGTCAACACCGGCGTCACGAAACTGGTGACCGGCCGATCCGGCATCACGCTGTCGACCTACAACGACCACAGCCACCTCGAGCACGACCGCCAGCTGATCACCTACCGCTGATTGAGCCGAGGGAGCGGCCGTCGAAATCACACGGGTGGTTTCGAGGCTCGCTCCGCTCGCGAGGTTCAACCGGCCATTGCCGCTTTGGCGCGTTCGCCCATCTCCTCCGGCGGGACGTCTTCTACGTGGGTGGCGACGTTCCACTTGTGCCCCCACGGGTCCTCGAACTGACCGCTGCGATCGCCATAGAACTGGTCGGTGACCGGGGTCAGCTCCTTGGCGCCTGCAGCGAGAGCCTTGGCATGGACATTGTCGACGTCCTCAACGTAGACGTGGACGGTCACGGGCGTGCCGCCGACCGTGCGTGGTCCGACCGCGCCCATGTCCGGACTCTCGTCGGCGAGCATGATGAGCGAGTCGCCCAGTGAGAGCTCGGCGTGGCCCACCTTGCCGTCGGGCGTCTCCATGCGGTCGCCGCGCTGGGCTGCGCCGAGCACAGAGGTGTAGAAGTCGATCGCCTCGGCCGCGCCGTCGACGATCAGATAGGGCGTGACCCGCGGGTATCCGTCGGGAATGGGCTTGGTCATGGGATCTCCTCATGTCGGACGTCAGGACCTTCTTCACGCTACGTCGCACCGCAGACATTCCGGAACCGTGAAGTGAACAGTGCCTGACGATCAGGCGCGGTGGCCGCCGTGGCCGCGCCGCGCGAAGAGGGCCTGCCCGAGGATCTGTCCCTCCGCGATCCCGGGGGGCACGGCGAAGACCGACGACTGAGTGAAGCGCAGGTACTCCATCAGGATGTCGTTGCGCGCCATCGCCATCTGGATGGGAACGAACTGCTTGCCGGGATCGCGTACGAACCCGATGAAGAACAGCCCGGCGTTCATCCGGCCGATGTCGTTCGTGCCGTCGGCGATGTTGTAGCCGCGACGCAGGATGCGGGCGCCGCCGTGGTTGCTCGGGTGGACGACGCGGACGTGGGCATCCTCCGGAATCACGGGTTTGCCCCCGGCCGTGGCATGGAAGTCCGGTTCGTCGAACTCCTTGCGGCCGGTCAGCGGAGCGCCCTGGCCCTTGGTACGACCGACGAACTCCTCCTGGTCGCGGAGTTTCTGGCGATCCCACAGCTCGACGGTGATCATGGCGCGCCGAGTGATCAAATACGAGCCGCCGGCCAGCCAGGACGCCGAGCGATCGTCGTCCGCTGCGACCCAGACGTGTTTGTCCAGCTCGCCGGTCTCGTCGGATCGAATGTTGGCCGTGCCGTCCTTGAAGCCCATCAGGTTGCGTGGCGTGATCTGCTCGCGCGTCGTGGACGAGCTGCGGCCGAAGCCGTGCTGCGACCAGCGCATCCCCACGGTGCCGAAACCGATCCGGGTCAGGTTCCGGACGGCGTGGACGGCGATCTGCGGATTGTCTGCACACGCCTGCACGCACAGATCGCCACCGGAGGCTCCCGGGGTGAGTGTGTCGAGCGGGAAGCGCGGTAGCGGGCGCAAGGCTTGCGGCTGGTGGCGCGCCAAGCCGAAGCGGTCCCGGCCAGCTCGGTCGCGGAACAGGCCGGGCCCGAAGCCGATGGTGATGCTCAGGTTCGCCGTGTCCAGGTCCATGGCCTCGCCGGTGTCGTCCGGCGCGACGTCGGGCCGCCCCCCGACCGGCCCGACTGGTCCGGCCGGTCGGCCGGACATCATCCGCTCGGCGGCGACCGTCCACGCCATCAGCAGCTGCTCAAGCTCATGCCGCGACCTCGTGGTGACGTCAAACGACGCGAAGTGCAGGTGGTCCTGGACCTCGCTGGTGATGCCGGGCTGGTGCGCGCCATGAAGCGAGTACCTCTCAGAACCGCGCTGGCCGGCCGGGAACACCTCCCGACCGACCAGCACGCCGGTCGCGCCGGCGGCGAGGCCCGCGCCAATCGCCGCCCTGCGTGATATTCCGGGCGATATTCCGGTACTGGTGCCGCCTGGCGTCACAGGACCGTCGAGACCTTTGCCAACGACTCGCCGAGGGCGTTGACCTGGTCGGACATCGCCTTGACCTGCTGCTTCGTCAGCTTGTCATACGTGACGAACTCGTCGGACCTCTTGGTCGCGTCGAGAAGGCCTTGAACGGCGCCGAACCGGTAGTCGATCGTGGCGGCGAGCTTCGCGTCGCGACCTTCGATGACCGGCTTGAGCAGGTCGAAGCCCTCCCAGGCGCCATCGAGGTTGGATTGGAAGTCCCACAGGTCGGTCCGCGACCAGTACTCCTCCTCGCCGGTCACCTTCTCGCCGGCGATCTCCTCGAGCAGGCCCTGCGAGCCCTCGACGATGTCGGTGACGGTGATCTTCAGGTCTTCGCCCTGCTTCTGGATGGTCTTGGTGTCGGCAAGCAGCTTGTCCGCGAGCTCAGCCTGCTCGGCGTCTGTCAGCGGCGTGTAGTTTTTGGCGCGGGCTGGCCAGAGGTCCTTCTCGAGGCGGTGCCAACCGGTCCACTCTTCACCTTTCCGAAGGCCGGCTTCGCGCGCGTCGATCGCTGGGTCGAGGTCGCCGAACTCGGCGGCAATCGTCTCAACGCGCTCCCAGCGGCTGCGTGCGTTCGGGTAGATGGCGCGCGCCCGGTCGTCATCGCCGGCCTTGAGCGCCGTCACGAACTCGGCGGTCTGTCGGACAAGTCCGGCGAGCTCGTCCTGGACGTACTTGGTGTATTCGGTTGTCGCCTTCGCGACTTGGGCCTTCTCCGTAGCGGTGAGTGGTTTGGGCTCGTCCGCAGTGGATTCGGGGGCCTTCTCGGCAGTCGGGCCGCAAGCGCTGAGCGACACGCTGAGCGCGAGGGCCGTGAGGGCGAGGGGGATGGGGCTTCGCATGGTTCCTCCTGGATCGGAGGCAAGGTTAGCCTAACCTTATTGCGCGTTCTGCACGCCGGGTCATACTCGTGACGTGGGGGAGCTCGTCAGGACCAACAACCTCGCGGCGATCTCCGCCGTCGAGGGGCTGTTGAGCGCGGCTGGGATCCCGTGCTTCGTCGCAGATCGCGACATGAGTGTGATCGACGGCCTGATCAATGCCATCCAGATGCGCGTTCTCGTCTCTGACGAGCGCGAACAGGAAGCTCGCGAGTTGTTGGCTGATTCGGACCTTGCTGAATGGCTCCGATAAACAGGAGCTCCTAGCCTTTGCTGAGGGTGGCGTCCGAAGCCGGGTCAACCAGGATCTTGGCGTGCTGCTCGGGGTCACCGAGCGCCTTGAAGGCCCCGGCCACACCGGCCAGCCCGACGGTCCCGGTGTGCAATGGGCTGGGGTCGACCTTGCCGGAGGCGATCAAGTGCAGCGTCTGCGCGAACTCACCCGGGTCGTAACCCAGCACGAAGCGCAGGTCGATTTCCTTGTTGATCGCGATCGAGGGGCGCAGGGTGTCCGGCTGCATGCACACCCCGACGACAACCACCCGGGACCCCATCGGGGCCGCCGCGATGATTTGGTCGATGATCCCTGGCACGCCCACGCACTCAAAGATCACCGGGCCGGATGGGCCTTGGCCAGCCTGCTTGGCGACCTGCATCAGTTTGGGCCATGGCAGGCCGGGGACGCGACGCGCCTTGGCGAGTGTGTCAATGCCGAACGACACGAGGCTGCTGAACGAGGCCATCGCGCCGGTCGTCGGCACGACCGTCAGCGGGTCCCGCTCGCGTGGGTCGACGACGACGTCTGCGCCGCACTGTTCGGCGAGCTTGCGGCGCGCAGGGGAGAAGTCGGAGGCGATGACCTTCTTCACGCCAGTCGCCTTGAGCATGAGGATGACGGCCAGTCCGATCGGACCGCAGCCGATGACAATGGCGGTCTGGCCCCGGCCCACGCTGCCTCGCCGGACGGCATGCAGTGCTACCGCCATCGGCTCGGTGAAGGCGGCCTTGTCGGCCGGGACGCTCTCAGGCACCGGGAAGGTGAAGGCCTCCTGCAGGACGACCTGCTCGGCATAAGCCCCTGGGGACGCGGTGTCGAAGCCCACCGCATGGGCGGCGTCACCGTGCCGCACGATCGGCAAGCCGACGACGCGCGTGCCGGGCTTCCACTGCGCACGCGTCCCGGGCCCGTAGGCGGACACCCGCCCGACGATCTCGTGGCCGAAGATGATCCGGTGGTCCGGCTTCATGATGGTCTCGTAGCCGACCGCCGCGGCCGAGTCCGCGAGCTGGTCAGCGTGGACGCGGGCATGCAGGTCAGAGCCGCAGATCCCGCAGCGCTCGACGTCGATGACAAGTTGGCCGGGCCCCGCCGCGGGTGATTCGACGTCAAGAACATCGAGCTCACCGTTCTGGCACACAACTGCTCTCATGGTTTCCTCCACCTGTCGATGCGTTGATCCTCCCAAACGGGTTTGGCGAACCCTCACCTCACCCTTTACCCTTGTCCCATGCGTAACCCGTGGTTCGACTCCAGCGCCTTTGCCAAGACGGCAAAGCGCTACCACGCGATGCTCGCGCATCGCTTGGAGTCGCCATAGGCAGGTGCACCGCACCCGCACCAAACGGGCCGCTCCAGCGAGACGCGAAGTCTCACCGGAGCGGTTTTTTGTTTGTTCCAGCAACCGACGTACGTGCCATGACAAGGAGGTGACGGCACATGCGAATCAACACAGAGAGGTCAGCCCAGGCGGTACTGACGACCAAGGGCGTAACGGTGGCTTACCGGCACCCGACGCCGACGACGCCTGACATGGGCTGGGCATGCGCCGGCATCGACCCGGAGCAGTTCTTCCCGGAAGACGAGGCCACGCTGGCTGCGGCTCGGCGCATCTGCGCTGACTGCCCGCTGCAGGACGTGTGCCGTGAACTGGGCATCGCGCGCGGCGAATCGGGCGTGTGGGGCGGCCTGCTGCTGGAGGACGGCCGGGTGCTGGAGCGCGTCCCGGTCATGGGACGGCCGCGCACGGCGGCCTAGTCGCCGAGTGTGATCAGGAGTTCGAGGCGAGCGGTTCCCTCTCGGCGGTAAGCCGGTCGACGATCGTGCCGATGCTCAGCGTGACGATCGGGATGAGCACTGGGATGAGCATGAGGAAGACGATGGGGCCGAGCGTGGTGAGGGCTTCGAGGACTACTTCGCGCATGGAGCTGACTTGCCTTCGTGATGGGGGCCCGACCCTGTGCCGAGCCCGTCACCACAAAGGTCCCATCGCCGTCCGGCTGGCCGCTTGGGACGACAGCACGGGATCGGCTCAGCCGGTTGGTGATCAAGCACAAACCCGGCTGAGCCGATCAGGGCCGGTTGCGGCCGAGCTCGTCGTGCGCCTGCACCCACTCCTCGGCAACAACCGCTGACGCGAGCGACAGTTCGCCGGCCAGAACCGTGGCAGCCATGATCTCGGCGAGCTTGTGGACCTTTCCGGTTCCGTAGCAGCCGAGCATCTCGAGGCACTCGCGCTGTGTGGCCAGGCCGGTGCCGCCGCCGTATGTCGCGATGATGAGCGCGGGCAGCGTGACGGAGGCGTACAGATCCCCATTGGGCAGCAGCTCTGTGAAGCCGTACATGGCTGAGCTCTCCGCGATGTTGGCGACATCCTGGCCGGTGGCAATGAACATGGCGGTGAGGCCGTTCGCGGAATGACTTCCGTTGTTGTTGGTCACCGCCATGATCGAGCCCATCAGGCTGCGTTGGCGCGCGGCGAAAAGCTTGTCGGTCGTGACATGCATCTGCTCGGCGACCAGGTCAGCCGGCAGGGTGATCTCGGCGACGACACGCTTGCCGCGGGTGTGCAGCATGTTGACGACCGAGGTCTTCTTGTCGGTCGCGAACTGGCCCTCGAGCAGGAAATGCAGTTCTCCTGGGTAGTTCTGCTTGATCCAGGCGCAGGCCGCGAAGGTGGCCTTCCCGGTCATGTTCTGGCCGGCCGCGTCGCCCGTCGTGTAGTTGAACCTGGTGTAGATCAATTTCGACACCGAGAACTTCTGGATCTCGATCAGCTTCCCCGAAGAAGTCGTCGACTCCGCAGCTGCAGCGATGTCGGCAAAGTGCTGGTCCAGCCAGCCTGCGAACTGGCGCGCCTCGCGCGCGCTCGGGAGGGTGAACACGGGCGCACGCTGCATCCGGTCGTCGATGACGGTCGTGGTGGCGCCGCCGGCGTCGCGGCAGAGTTTCATGCCGCGGTTGTAGGAAGCGACCAGCGTTCCCTCGGTCGTGGCCAAGGGGACGAAGAACTCGCCATCGGCGTGCTCACCGTTGACCAGCAAGGGTCCGGCCAGCCCGATCGGCACTTGCGCTACGCCGAAGAAGTTCTCGATGTTGCCCGGCAGCGTGGCCGGGTCGAGCGAGTAGTGGCTCGTGTGCTGCAGCAGGCTGTCCGAGTGCGCGCGGATGAATTCCTGGCGTCGTGCGATGGCCTCGCGGCCGTAGTCATCGGTGGCGTCGCGCGGGATCTTGCGATCGGTCATGCGGTGAACGCTAGCCATCCCGTCGTCGTCCTGAGTTCATCCACCCCGTGATTGCTCCGATCCCGATGGCGAGCGTGAGTCCCGTGGCGAGGTAGGAGATGCTCTCCAGGGGTTGGGAATCCAGCATCATGAGCAGGAGCAACGGCAGCGTCAGGAGAAATGCGCCGACCGACGCGGCAACCCCGTGAAGCGCTGGAACCGTGGCGTTGCCGACCTTGCGGGCCGCTACGTATGACCCGAGCACGTACGGCGCGAAGACCACGGCCAGCGCCGGCATGCTGGGTGCCAGGATTAGGATCAGCTGGCTCAGCAAGACCCCGATCACGAGGACGCTGAAACCGCTCGAAGCGCCTCGAACCGCGACCGGAAAATCGACCCGTGCAGCCGGCAACGGCGATTTACCCGTGGGAGGCACGGTTGATCCTCTCAAGGGCCCCTGACGTGCGCAGGTGCTCAATGCACAGGTGGTCTGAGCGTTGTTGTGTGGTCAGCACAATGATCTGCATCACAGGCCTATGGGACCATCACACGGCACTTTGATTGCGATTGGGTTACGAATCGCAGGGGTTGGGAGGCACAGGGTGGCGAAGTCGGCACATGCGTCGGCTCAGGCGCGTCGTCAGTTCACCGTCCTGACCGGCCCGAAGAACTTCATCAGCGACCTCGGCGAGATGACAATGCTCACCGGCCAGGTCATCAAGATGGCGGTCCGCGGTCCTTACGACTACTGGGGCGAATCCCGCGAGATCATGTTCCAGGCACTCAAGCAGTGCTGGGTCCCGATGGCCGTCTCCTGCGTGTTCTTCGGCCTGGGTGCACCTGGTCTCCAGGGCGGCAACATCTACCGGCTGTTCGGGATGCCCGAGCGGCTCGGCTCGTTCTTCATCATGGCCAGCGTCCGCGAGTTCGCCCCGTGGGTGAACGCGATGGTGCTGGCCGGCGTTGTCGGCTCGGCCATCACCGCTGACCTCGGGGCCCGTCGTATCCGCGAGGAGATCGACGCCACCGAGGTGCTCGGTGTCGACCCGATCCGCTCGCTGGTCCTTCCGCGCGTGGTTGCCGTGACCCTCATCACCGGCCTGATGGACGTCGTCGCCCTCTGCTTCGGCGTGATCGGCGGCTACATCGCCGCCGTCCCGGTCCTGGGGGCCAACCCGTGGGCGTTCTATGCCAGCTTGTTCGCCAACATCACCACGCCGGACCTGTGGGGCAGCGTCGTCAAGACGTTCGGATTTGGGCTCATCATCGGTGTGGTCTGCTGCTACAAGGGCTTGGCCGCCAAGGGCGGGCCCATGGGCGTGGGGCGAGCGGTCAACCAGGCCGTCGTCATCGCCTTCGCTCTCATCTTCGCGTTCAACGTGGTCTTCACGAACATTCTGCTGGGGCTCAACCCCGAGATCCAGGTCTTCCGAGGGTGAGGCGCACACCATGACAATGGCACCCGAACAGCGCCCCGAGAACGGGCGACGCACCCCACCGCAGCCGGCCGACACCATCGTCACCGTCGGCTCGGCCTGGGCCGCGGTCAAGAACGCGCTCATCACCGGCGGCCAGATCGCCCGGTTCTCCGGCCAGATCATCCGGAGCCTTCCTGAGGTCTTCAAGTTCTGGCCCGAGATCTTCCGTCAGGCGGCGATCCTCGTCCTCGGCAGCGCCCTGATCATCTGGCTGATGGAGTTCATCGTCGGCACGATGTGCGGCACCGAGGCCATCTACACGCTCAAACAGGTCGGCGCGCCGCTGTATTCGGGCATCTTCAACGCCTGGTGCGCGGTGCGCGAGATGACCCCGTACATGTGGGGTTACATCCTGTCGGCGAAGGTCGGCTGTGGCTTGGTGGCCGAGATCGGCTCGATGCGCATCGCTGACGAAGTCGACGCCATCGAGGTCATGGGCATCGACTCCATGGTCTATCTGGTCGGCACGCGCATCGTGGCAGCGTGGATGACGTTCCCGTTCCTCGCGGCGGTGAGCTTGGCCATGATGTCGCTCGGCGAGATCTTGGTGACGGTCTACGTCGTCGGCGGGGTCTCACCAGGTGGCCACAACTACATCTTCTGGCTGTATCAGAACCCGGTCGACTACATCTTCTACCTCTGTAAAGCCATGGCAATGGGGACGGTGATCGTGTTCGTGGCCTGCTATTACGGCTATACCGTCCGCGGCGGCTCGGTCGAGGTCGGCAAGAACACGGCGAAGTCGATGATCCTCAACATGATCATGGTCCATGTCGTCGGTGCCCTCGGCACCCAGCTGTTCTGGGGCGTCGCGCCCAACGCGCCGATCGGGAACTGACGTGATGACCAACCGCAGCACCGAGCGAAGGGAGCATCGCCATGTCCGTTGATGTGGGCACCGCGACCAAGACGACCCTGAACGTCGGCAACGGCACGCACTCGATGGAAGTGCGGGATGTGCACAAGGCGTTCGGTGCGTTCGAGATCCTCACCGGGCTGAACCTGAACTTCCATGATGACGCCATCACGACGATCCTCGGCCCGTCCGGTACGGGCAAGAGCGTGCTGATCAAGCACCTGGTCGGCCTCCTTGAGCCAGACCGGGGCGACGTCCTCATTCACGGCAAGGACATCTGGAAGATCTCCAAGGCCGAGCGCTACGAGCTGCGCAAGCGGTTCGGCGTGCTGTTCCAGGACGGCGCGCTCTTCGGCTCGATGAACGTCTTCGACAACGTCGCGTTCCCGCTGCGCAAGCACACCGATACGCCCGAAGACGAGATCGGCGACATCGTCATGGAGCTGCTGGCCGAGGTCGGCCTGGAGCAAGGCGCCACCAAGCTGCCGAGCGAGATCTCCGGCGGCATGCGCAAGCGTGCCGGCTTCGCCCGGGCCATGGTGCTCGGTCCGGACATCGTCCTGTTCGACGAGCCGGACTCCGGCCTCGATCCGGTGCGCACCAGCCTGCTGAACGACGTCATCCTGGCCATGCACGAGCGTCACAAGGGCACGTACATGGTGGTCACGCACGACATGAAGACCGCCCGCAAGGTCAGCGACTACGTCGGCGTCATCTGGAAGGGCAAGTGCATCCACTACAGCGCCGCCGACGAGGCGTTCGAGTCCGAGAATCCCTTTGTCCGCCAGTTCCTGTCCGGCGACTCCGTCGGTCCGTTGGGAATGGACTGACTGCGTGCCCAAACTCTCACTCCCGGCCTTAGTCGTCGCTGCCGCTTTGGCGTCCGGTGGCGCGATGCTGGTGTCGTCCAACGACTACCAGGTCTCGGTCGTCCTTCCCAACGCGAACAACATCATCAAGGGCGGGTCGGTGATGCGCGAGGGATATCGGGCCGGCTCCGTCAAGAGCATCGAGGTCGTCGACGGCAAGGCCAAGCTGCTGCTCGATCTCGACGACAGCTTCGGAAAGCTGCATGACGGCGTCCGCGCGGACGTCGCGTGGAAGGGCACGATCGGCGAGCGACTCATCACGCTGACCGACGGGCCGAAGAAGAACGCCGAGATCCCGTCGGGTGCACTCCTGACCGACGTCGCATCTGAGCCCGTTGAGATCTCCGAGGTCCTGGCTGCGCTCGACGCGCCGACGCGCAAGAACCTCAACACGCTCATCAAGAACATCAATGCTACGACCAGCGGCCACGAAGGCGACATGAAGGCCGCGCTCACGACGTCAGGTCCGGCGGTCAAGCAGCTGGGCGCCATGCTGGGCGATCTTGGGACCGACGGCGAGGCGATCCGCCAGATCCTCACCCAGTCCAACCGGACGATGGGCATCCTGGCCAACCGCCAGCGGACGTTGTCGCAGGTCATCGGTGATCTCAGCGACATGAGCTCGACTGTGGTGACCAGGCAAAAGGAGCTCGGCCAGACGCTGGACAAGTTGCCCGGCGTCCTCGACGAGGGTGAGAAGACCTTCGATCAGGTGCCCGACGCGGTCGACGAAACCGTTCCGCTCCTGGAAGATCTCGAGCCGGCCAGCGAGCAGTTGGCGACCACTTCGAAGCACCTCAAGCCCGTCCTGCAGGACCTGCGTCCGGCCGTTCAGGACCTCCGTCCGGCGCTCGGCTCGCTGGCCAAGCTGCTGAACGAGACGCCGGCCATGATGGACGCCGGAGCGGCGACATTCCCCGACATCAACAAGGCTCTCAAGGACTCACAGCCGGCGGTCAACTTCCTGCGGCCGTACACGCCCGAGATCGTCGGCTGGCTGTCCAACTGGGCGTCACAGGCCGGCAACTACGACTCCAATGGTCACTACTCCCGGTTCGGCATCCTGCACGGCGCCGAGTCAGTCATTCCCGGGGTTGCGAAAGGCGCGGGCGTGACGCAGAACCTGGAGCCGAAGCCGGGCGATCCGGTTGAGCAGCCGTGGGAAGACGCATACGGGGACGGTGTGCGATGACGCTCACGGCCCGCCTGCGGACTGCCTGCGCACTCCTGATCGCTGTCGCGACGCTCAGCGCGTGCGGCAGCGACGGCGACGCCGTCACGGCGCGGTTCGTGTCCGCCGCCCCGCTGGTCGAAGGCAACCAGGTCAAGCTGAAAGGCATCGTCGTCGGAACGATCGACTCGCTGCGTGTGCGCAACGGATTTGCCGAGGTCACCATGACCCTCGATCCGGAAGCCATGCCCGTTCACAACGACGCGACGTTCACGATCCGGCCGGCCAGCCTTTTGGGCGAGCGCTACATCGACCTCGATCGAGGGACAGCCGGTGCGCCGATGCTCGACAAGTCGCGCGTGGTGCCGATCTCCCAGACCGCCACGAACGTCGGGCTCGACGACATGATGAACACGATGGACGATCCGGCCGGCGAGGGTCTTGCCATGCTGGTCGACACGCTGGGTGGTGGCGTCAGCGGAAACGGCGCGAACGTCGACGAGACCATCAGGGGCCTGGCACCCAATATGAAGGAGACCCAGGCCCTCACTGCTGTTCTCAAGAACCACAACGAGCTCCTGGGCAGGTTGGTCGAAGACGCGGAGCCGATCGTCGGCGCGTTGGCGGACCAGGACGGCCAGACGCTCGATCGGCTGGTCGGTGCCTCGGACGCGGTCCTGGGTGTTACCGCCGACCACCAGGAAGACCTGGAGCGGACGCTGGACAAGCTGCCCGACACGTTGAAGGTCGGTCGTAAGACGCTGGCTGCATTGTCGGACACCGCCGACGAAGCCGCGCCCACGCTCGATGCGCTGGAACCGTTCACGGACGACCTGCCGGAGATCTCCGAGGAGATGGAGGACTTCGCCGATGCACTCGATCCGGCCCTCGCGACCTCGCAGCCCCTGCTCGATGCGGCCGATGAGCTGTTGCGCGAAGCCCGACGCCCGGCCGATGACCTGCGCATCGGATCCCCGGAATTGGCTGAGACGGTCGGCGGTACGAAGACGCTCGTGAACGGGCTGACCATCAATCGCGACAAGGTCTTCGCATTCATCCGGAACTGGGCTCTCAACACCAACGGGTTCGACGGGATCTCGCACTACTGGCGGATCGTCGTCACCGTGCACCCCGACTCGTGGACGGCGCTTCTGGACATGTTGGGTGGCGGCTCGCTTCCGGCATTGCCAGCAGGAGCTACGGCAGCGAAGTCGGCGTCCGGCACCAGCGAAAAGAGTGACGCGCCGGTGGATGTGCCCGAAGTCGTCAACGGCGTCACCAAGCCACTCACCGGCCTGACCGACAAGCTCACCGGCGGCACGCTGCTCGGCGGCAAGAAGAGCGAGGACGGCAGCAGCACCGGACTGAGCGAAAAGCAGGAGTCCGGGCTCCTCGGCTTCCTGTTCGGCGGGGGTGAGTGACATGAAACGGTCAAGCCTCATCGGCCTCGTCACCGTCACGACATTCCTTGGGGCGGTCATCTTCGGCCTCAACGCCACGCACGGCTCGCCGGTTAAGGAGCGGGAGTCAGTGGAGGCCGTGTTCGACAACGTGGCCGGGCTGATGGTCGGCGACGACGTCCGGATCGCGAGCGCCCGGGTCGGCTACGTCGAGGAGATGAAGGTCGACGACGGCAATGCCGTGTTGATCCTCAAGATCGACGACCCGAAGCAGAAGCTCTATGCCGATGCCAGGGCCGTCGTGACCGATCGGTCCGGATTCGGGCAGAAGTTCGTGGACCTTGATCCCGGCACAGCTCAAGCCGGCGAGTTCAACGGTCGGATCGAACGCACGAACACGGTCCGCGCACAGGACATCAACGAGCTGTTCAACGTGTTCGATAAGAAGACGCGTGGCGCAGCCAACACAACGCTGAGCCAGTTTGGCGGCGGCATGACCGGACACGCCCAGGACCTCAACGACCTGCTCGACACCGCTCCCGGAATCCTGGAGAACACGGCGGCCGTCTCCAATGCGCTCGCGGTCAACCAGGCCAATGACTTCGTCGGCCTGCTGCAGTCGTCGGACCGGTTGGCGGCGCGGTTCAAGGGCCGTCAGCAGCATGCCGCCGACGTGCTCGACCAGATGGCCACCGTGCTCGACGGCTTCGCGGTCGATAACGGTGAACCGTTGGGCGAGACGCTCGACGACGCCCCTGGGACGCTGGACGACGTCGAGTCGGCCCTCGATGAGCTCCAGGATCCGCTGGAGAACACCGCTTCAGCCATGGAGGATCTGCGTCCCGGTGCCGAGGCGCTGGCAGATGCGACGCCTGACCTGCGCGACTTCATGAAGGATGCCGTCGACCCACTGCGCGCGTTGCCGCGGGTGAACAAGCTGGGCGTTCCTGCGCTGGAATCGCTGACCGATCTGGTCCACGACGCCCGGCCACTGGCACGCCAGCTGATCACGACAGGCGACTCCGGAGCCCCACCGGCCATGAACCTCGCCCGGTACACGCCCGAGGTCGTCCGCTGGTTCGCTGACCTCGGCGACACGCTCAAGTACGACACGCCCGGTGGCAAGTACGCCCGGATCCTCGCCGTGATGAGTGACGAGTCGGTCGGCGGCAAGGGCAAGGCGCTCAACCTGCGGCGCAACGTCTACGGCGCTCCCGGCACGGATGACGAGGACGAATGATGAAGCTGTTGCGTCCTCGCTCCATGTCAGAGCTCCGGCTCGGCACGATCTTCGTCATCGTCGCTGTTGTCGCCGGCCTGCTGTTGTTCCAGAAGCAGCGGGTCATGACGAGCCTGACGCCCGGCGACACGATTGCCGCTGAATTTGCTTCCAACCACCGCATCTCGCCGTTCGGGGCGCAGGTGAAGATCGCCGGTGTCCCGGTCGGCAGCGTGACGACCGTGAAGCGTCTCGACAACGGCCACACGCGGCTGGGCATCAAGGTCAAGGGCGACGCCCTGGAGAAGATGGGCACCGCACCCTCGGCGGCAGTCCGCCCAACCACACTGCTCGGCGGCAACTACTACCTCGACCTCATCCCCGGCGGACGACGCGGAGCCTTCCATGGAACGATTCCGGTGTCGCACACGCACCTGCCGGTCGAACTCGACAGCATCGCGGCGGCGCTCAATGCACCCGCGCGCGAGGGTGTTCGGTCCTTGGTCCCGGATCTCGGTGGCGCGCTGGACGATGAGGGAAGCAAGGCGCTGCAAGACCTGAGCGCGCACGCGCCGAAGACGCTGCAACCGGCAGCAGGAGCCCTCGAAGCGACGCGGGGCACGCACCCTGGCACCGACCTGCCCACGTTGGTGCGCGGCTTCGAGTCGGCGTCGCGGGTCCTCTCTGAGAAGAACGGTCAGCTCGACAGCTCGGTGGCCAACCTGTCCAAGACGACGGCCGTCCTGGACGCCCGTCGCACCGACATGCGGAAGTCGCTCGATGACATGCCGGACACGCTGGAATCGACCGACAAGATGCTTGGCAAGCTACGGAAGACGCTGAACACCCTGGAGGACACGTCGGACGACATCCGTCCCTCGGTCAAGGAGCTCGATCAGCTGCTGGAAGATCTCGACCCGACGTTGGTCAAGGCCAGGCCGGTCATCCGCGACCTGCGGGTGGTCGCCCGTGACCTCCATCCGGTCCTCGACGACCTGACGCCGATGGCGGCCGACCTCACGGCCGTGTTCAACAACCTGCGCGGTCCGGTCCTCAACCGGGTCAACGGCCAGATCCTGCCGGCCTTGAACAGCGGTTGGGAAGGCACGGGCTTGTACGAGAACAACGGCACCGACAACGAGATGTACAAGGAGATCGCGTACGCACTCTCGGGTCTTGATCAAGGGCACATGGCCGACGCCAATGGCGCCATGAGCACCGTCATCTCCTCGTACGGCCCGGGTTCGCTGATGGGGCTGCCGATCTCCGGCGAGATGCTGACGAAACTGTTCACCCAATACGCGGAGGGGCTCCAATGACCGCTCAGCGCAGTGGGTTCTCCAAGTTCTGGGAACGGGCTCGCAGCGAGCCGGGGCTGGGCCGCAGCATCATCGCGTGGCTCGTCGCGGTGGCCATCGGAACCGTCGCCGCCGGGTACTTCCTCGCTCACGAGCGGTTCAACCCGCCGTGGGAGGATCGGTACTCGGTCTTCGCCACCTTCGACCAAGCGCCGGGCGTTGCACCGGGCAAAGGCCAGGAAGTCCGCATTGCCGGCGTCGAGGTTGGCGACATTCGGTCGTCGAAGGTCTCGAACGACGGGCACGCCGTGCTCGAGTTGCGCGTCGCTGACGACCAGAAGATCTACAGCAACGCCAAGTACGTGCTGAGGCCCAAGAGCCCGCTGAACGACATGTATGTGGAGATCAGCCCGGGTGGCCCGCCCGGCACGTTGCTCCGCGACGGCAGCACCGTCCCGGCGTCCCAGACGGTTCGGCCCATCCAGGTTGATGAAGTGCTGGGCCACCTCGACACCGACGCGCGCCGGGGACTGACCGCGCTGTTGGCCGAGTCGGATGTGGCGCTGGCCAACGCGCCGACGGACCTGCCGGCCGGCTTGAGGGAGACCGACGTCGCGACGGCGGATCTGCAACCGGTCATGGAACAACTGGAGAAGCGCCGAGATCTGCTGGCCAAGCTGGTGACCTCGCTGTCTGAGATCGCCGCCGCAGCAGGTGAGGACGACCAGCGGTTGACCCGGTTGGCCACATCCCTGCAGGAGACGCTGTCCAAGGTCGGTGCGAAGGACGACCAGCTCGACGACGCGCTGGCCGAAATGCCTGGCTTCGCCAAGGAGCTGCGTAGCGCCTCGAAGGGCGTGCGTGAACTCGTCGACGAGCTCGACCCGACGCTTCGCAGCTTGGCTGATGCCAACGACGAGCTGCCGGACGCGCTCGATCGCTTCGATGACTCGGTCGAGGAACTCGACGGGTTCCTCGACCATGCGAAGCCGACCCTGCGGGACGCCAAGCCGGTGGTGGCTGACCTTCGGGTGGCCAGTCCGCATCTGGCGTCGACGGTGGCGGACCTTCGTCCGATCACCAAGGATCTGAACCCGTTCACGATCACCACGGTCAAGCACCTGGACGACCTGAACGCGTTCTTCCGAAACACCGCGAACGTGGCCAGCCTGCGTGATGCCAACCGCGGCGCGGTGCGCCTCCTCACGGGGGTCTCGCCGGAGTCGATTCCGCCGGACGTCCTTGGTCAGCTGTCGCAGCTTGGAGGTGCGCTGTGAAGATCTCCTACAAGCGCATCCCGGCCATTCACGGCATGGCCGTGGCGGCGTTCGTCGCGCTGTGCGCCGTCATCTTCAGCATCCTGTGGACGCAAGCCGGCGGCAAGATTCCGCTGATCACGCAAGAGGGTTATCGCGTCTCGGTGACGTTGCCCGATGTCGACAACCTGGTGTTCCAGTCTGACGTGCGGGTCGCCGGCATCCAGGTGGGCAAGATCGAAGAGTTGCGTGTCGTCGGCCGTCAGGCCAGGGCAACGATGGAACTCAATGAGGACGTTGCGCCACTGCACGAGGGCGCAACCGTCACGGTGAGCGCCAAGACGCTGATCGAGGAGACCTACCTCAGTGTCGTCGACGGCAAGGGTGCGGAGATTCCGAGCGGCTCCACCCTGCCCAAGGGCTCAGGCACAGCCAGCGTCCAGCTCAACGACGTTCTGACCAGCCTTGATCAACCGACGCGCAAGCAACTGCGCAGCATGGTGCGATCCTCCGGGCTGGTGACCGACGGGACGCGCGAGGACGTCGACGACCTGCTGACCGGTCTCGGCAGCCTCGGCCGCGACGGCAGCGGGGCCCTCGAGGCGGCGGCGAACCAGTCCCAGGACCTGGCCGAGCTCACCAGCAACATGGCGGCAGTCATGCGGGCGCTCGACCAGCGGCAGGGGCAAATCGTCCAACTGGCGGAGGACTCCGATGCCATCACCGCGTCGATGGCCGCCCAGAAGGACGACATCGAAGAGCTCGTGCGCGAGTTGCCTCCGTTCCTGGATTCGGCGAGCGATGCCTCCAAGGATCTCAAGCGCCTCGCCGACCCGTTGGACGACGTCGCAGAGAACCTCGACGAAGGGGCGCCGTACCTCTCGGCAGCGCTGAAGGAACTCCCGGCCACCACGAAGGAGCTCAGGCTGTTGGTGCCGGAGTTGGAGCGGGTCACCAACCGGGCGCCGGCCACCTTCAAACGGACGCCGGAGTTCGTTGATGAGGCACAGCCCGCCGTGAAGTCGCTCAGCGTGGTCCTGCAGGACCTCAACCCTATGCTCACGTACATGAAGCCTTATGCACCTGAAATCGGCGTCATGTGGCGCAACATCGGGCTGAGTGTGAGTGCCGAGGACTCGTTGGGCCACATCCTGCGCGTCATGACTGTCTTCAGTGCTCACAGCCTGAACTCGCCCATCAAGGGGATGCTGCCGGGCATGAATTACAACCCGTACCCGGCACCCGGCGCGGCGCAGGACAACCCGGACGTCACCTTCACCGGCCAGTACCCGCACGTTTCCCGCGACCCGCTCCCGCAGTGACCGCACCGGCCGGCACCCGCCGTCGGCTTGCGATCCTCGGGGCGATCGTGGTGGCTGCGCTCGCCCTCGTTGGGTTGACGCGAGTGTCGATCGACGCTGGCGTGGACTCGTTCGTCCCGGCGAACGATCCTGCGCTGGCGGCGACCAACCGCGTCGCTGAGTCCTTTGGCGGTGATCCGATCGTCGTCCTGCTCGAGTCCGATGAGCCGGGAGCGCTGCTGTCCAAGGTCAACATCGGTGCGATGTTGCGGCTCGAGGGCAACCTGGCCAAGCTCGACAACGTCGCGACGGTCTACGGCCCCACCACGGTTCTCAACCAGATCGCCGGGCAGGCGCAAGACTTCCTGGCGGAGCTGGTCGGCATGCGTGACGGCCTCCGTCAGAAGGCCGAGCAGGAGGCCCAAGAGGCGGGCGCCGGACCGGCTGCTGTGAAGGCAGCTGGCGACGCGACTGTGTCCTCGTTCGACGACCGCTACCTTCCGCTGATCAGCAAGGGGCTCCCGGGCGGTTTGCCGACGCTGCGCAATCAGAAGTTCGTGACCAACGTCGTCTACAACGCCGAGGGAGATCCGCGCCCCCAGTGGGACTTCGTCGTTCCGAACGCGAACTCGGTGGCGATCCTGATCAGACCCAACGCCGGCCTTCGTCAGGGCGAGGTCGAGACGCTGGTTGACCAGGTCGAGAAGGCCGTCTCGCAGCGTGAGGTCAAAGACGCCCAGGTCACCATCTCTGGTGTGCCCGCCATCGTGGCGACCTTGGGCGAGCGCATCCAACGCGACGTGGCCGTCCTGGGCATCCTGGCGCTCATTGGCGTCGGCGCCTGGTTCCTCCTGACGCCGTGGATGTCGCGCCGCCGCCGGCTTCTCCCGCTGCTGGTCTCGCTGGCCGGCACGGCCCTCACCCTCGGGTCAGCTGGCTGGCTGGGCATACCGATGTCGTTGGGCGTGGTCGCCTTCTTGCCGGTTCTGCTGGGTGTCGGCAGCGACTTCATGATCTATCTGCTGACCTCGGTGTCGCGGCGCCTGGTCATCGCCGCGGGCCTCGCGACGTCGGCGAGCTTCGCCGCGCTGGGGGCGACGCCGATCACGGCCGTGCGTCAGCTCGGGTGGACGCTCGCCATTGGTGTAGTCGTCACGCTGGCGGTGAGCCTGGCGGCGGTTCGTGCCCTGGGCGGAGCGGGCCGCGAGGTCGAACCCGTGGTGGAGCCGCCGTCGGGTCCCGCGGCGCCGCGGTCCCAACGCATCGCCGTGGCAGTCGTGGCGTCGCTCATCGCGACGGTGGGCTGGGCGTTGCTGCCGCATCTGCGGCTCGACGCGGACTTCCAGTCACTCGCCCAGAACCTGCCGGCCTACGACGATGCCCGGCATGTCCAGGACGTCATGGGCTCGTCCGGCGAGGTCGCCGTGGCACTGGTTGGGAAGGACGTCGTCACGCGCGACTCGATGGTGTGGATGCGCAAGGCCGAGGAGTCGATCGTGGTGAACCACGGTGACGAGGTTCGCCCCATCCTGTCCTTGCCCACCCTGTTGAGATTCCTCGGCGCAAACCCCACCGACGAGCAGCTCGCGGCGTCGCTTCGGCTGTTGCCCAGCTACTTGACGTCCAGCGTTGTTCGCAACGATCACCGCATGGCGGTGATGTCCTACGGCGTCGACCTGGACGATGCCAAGCGGCTCCAGACCTTGCGCGACGAGCTCCGGGCAGATCTTCCGCCAGCACCGAAGGGGCTCAAGGTCGAGCTGGTCGGGCTGCCATTTGTGGCCGTGTCCGCATATGAGTCGCTGGCCGGAAATCGATACCTGAACGCCGGCCTGGGGATCGTCGCCGCGGGTCTTGTCCTGCTGCTGCTGTTGCGCCGTCGACGCGACGCCGGTTACGCCGTCGCGTCCGCAACCCTGACCACGGGCTTCGTCCTGCTGGGCATGTACCTGCTCGGGATCGGCCTGAACCCCATCACGGCGGCTGTCGGATCCCTGGCGGCGGCGGTGGCCTGTGAGTTCACGGTCGTGCTCATGGATGCCCGCCGCAATCCCGGTGAACGTCGACACCGCACCGTCCCGTTGGCGGCCGCCGCGTCGGCGACCGGTTACGGTGTCTTGGCCGTCTCCGGCGTGACCAGCATTCGTGAATTCGGGCTGCTGTTGGCCGTGACGGTCGCGGTGGCCGCGCTCATTGCCCATCTCATGGTGTGGATCGGTGCCCCATCGATTGGCACGGGCACGACGAAGGAGGAGGCTTCGATATGAGCAAGAGCCGGGTGTGGCTTGCCGTCATCGTGGCGGCGATCGTTGCAACGGTGGTCGCCGTCGTGGCCCTGACCCGTCCGAGCGTCCCCGAGGGCGCTGCCTTCGTCTATGGCGATCGGGTGGTGACTACGGCTGAGCTGGACAAACGCATCGACGTGCTGCGGGCGCTCTACGGCATCAGCGCGCCGAAGTCGGGCAAGAAGCGTGACTCATTCCGTCGAAGCGCCGCGAAGTCCTACGCCGTGACGCTCATCCTCGACCGGAAGGCGCGCGAGATGGGAATCCGCGTGTCCGAGAAGAAGGCGCGCGACCTGCTCGACAAGTTCATCGACGCCCAGTTCGGCAACCGCGACACGTTCATCGAGGTCCTGGGGAACGTCGGTACGTCAGAAAAGGCCGTCCTGAACGAGCTGAGGCGGCAGGGAGCCACCATCGAGCTACGCACCAAGGTGATCGGGAAGGTCACGATCTCCAACGCCTTCCTGAAGTCCTCCTTCGCGCGGCGCAAGGCCGAACTCGCCACGCCCGAGCGCCGCCGCCTCAACAACATCGTCGTGCCATCACGCGAGGAGGCCGAGCGCGTGGCCCAGAGGCTGGCCGCCGGTGAGTCGATCGAGACCATTGCCGCCGAGGTGAGCATCGACGAGGCGACACGCAAGTCCGGCGGGGACCTTGGCTATCTCGCCGCGGCACAGTTGGAGGAGCCCGTGGCCAGGGCGGCGTTCGGCGCGAAGAAGGGCCAGGTTTACGGGCCGGCCAAAGGCAGCCACGGCTGGAACGTCGGCGTGGTCACGTCGATCGCCGCACCAGAGCCGGCGAAGTTCGCCGACGTCAAGGATGCGTTCCGCAAGCAGCTGCAGCAGGAACAGGAAATTCGGAAATGGTCGGACTGGCTGGCCAAGGTCATCCGCGAGGCCGACGTTCATTACGCCGACGCGTACCGACCCGCCGATCCGGATGCGCCGCCGCCGCTGACACCTACGGCACAGCCGCCCACGACACAGCCGCTACCGGGAGGGGCCGACCAATGAGAGTCACTGACGCCGACATCATGGCGTACGTCATCGCGTTCGCCGTACTGGGAATCATCACGCTGGGGCTCGGCGTCTTCATGCGCGGACGCATTGATGGCTTGATCGACGATCCCAAGCTTCCGGGTCGACTGTCCGAGGACGAGCGCGAATACCGTTGGGGCCAGTTGGGCATGGGCGTGCTGACGATGTACGTCTTCGGCACCGTCCTGCTGCTGGCCGCACTCGGCCTGTACATCTGGGGCGTTTAGCGCGCTCAGCCCCGCTCCAGCACGGCCCGTCCCAGCCAGTGAGCGGCCGTCAGCGCGGTGTGGACGCCTAGCGCGACATCGGGATCGTTCAGGTCGCGCTCGCACAGTTCGAGCGCCCGTTGGACGCGGTACTGCACCGAATTGCGGTGCAGCACCATGGCTTGGGCGGTGGCGGCATAGCTACGGTTGTGGGCGAGGAAAGTCAGCAGGGTGTCGCGCAGGGTCTCCTCGCGTTCGCCGTTCTTGGCGAGTGAGCCGAGCACGCGGCGGACGAAACGACGCAAGGCGTCGACGTCGGCGGTCATCAGGGCAACCGGTCCCAGCTGCTCGTAGGTGACGGCCATGGGAAGCTTCTTCGCCGAGACCAAGAGAATGTCCTTCACCCGTTTGGCCTGATCGCTGGTCCGTCGGAACCCCTCGATGCCTGGCTCTGGTCGGCCGATGGCCAACTGGACCTTGAGCCCTGGGGTCTTCTCCAGCGTGCTGCTCAGTTCATCGCCGACTGGCATCGAATCGGTTCGGATCGGGAACCAGGCGTGCATCTCGCGCTCGTCGCGCGGCAGCATCAGTGGCGGGGCGATCGGAGAGAGCACCTTGGCCAACTGCCGACGCGTTTCCTCGAAAGCCCCACGGGCGTCGACGCCGTCGAGGCGTGCCGGCAGCCACATCTGAACACCCACGTGTGTCCCGGCGAAGCGGTAGCCGAGAGCCGCTTCCGCCTCACTCAGGTCGACCGTACGGCCGGACAGAACCTCCGCCACCCAGTGCTGGCGGATGCCGCCGCGATCACCGACCCATTGGTCGCGCTCCGCCTCGTAGGCCCGGCCGACCTGCTCGCAGACCTTGTCGATGAACACGACCGAGCGCCCCAGCAGCCGTTGCGTCAGCGGGAGATGGTGAGCGGGATCGAGCTCGGCGATGACCTCGATGCCGAGGCGAACGAACATGGCATGCCCCAGGTGATATGCGCGGAACAACGAGGAGAGTGGGATGTCCCGCTGGGCCAGCATCCTCGCGTGCGCCAATGCCGCAGACGTCGCGTCGAGGTCGTCGACGCTGGTGCCGCCTTCGAGGAAGTTGATCGCCGACACGATGTTCTCCGAGACCGAGGCCTCAAGCAGGCCGGCCAGGCGGGGATCATCGGCCAGTTCGCCGATCTCCTTGCTGATGTTCGCGAAGAGCTCGGTGATGATTGCCTCGCGCTTCTGCGCGAACAACTGCCGCCAAGCCAGAACGAACTCCTCGTCCGGCGAGGTCTGCGATCCGGCCGCCACTTGTTCTCCTGCCACGTCGGGGTGTGACCCAGGCCACGGCGCAATCGTCGCACAGCGGTCGGTGGCGCGATCGTTTTGGGCGCACAGCACAAAGGAGTCGGACCAAGTTCAGCGTCGCTGCCCGGTGACGTGGCCGTGTCGTCGGTGCGATTCTGATGATGCGAGTCTTTTAGGAGGAAGTCATGGCACGCACGTACACGGACACGAACGGGGTTCCCGTCGCATGGCGGGATTCCAAGCGTTATCTCTGGCTGATGGGCTTGGTGATCCCGGTTGCCCCACTGGTCGGGCTGGCGCTGAACGGTGCGACCGGGATGGGAGTGTGGCTGTGGCTGCTTCCGATCCTTTACTACGGCGTCATCCCGCTGACTGACCTGATCGCCGGATATGACCGGGCGAACCCACCCGAGGAGATCGTCGAGTCCTTGGAGAAGGACAAGTACTACCGCTGGGTGGTCTATGCGTACATCCCGATCCAGTACGTCGGGTTCGTCCTCGCCATGTATTTCCTGGCGACCAGCGACACTCTGACGCTCATCGACAAGGTCGGGCTGGCCTATTCGGTCGGCATCGTCGGCGGCGTCGCGATCAACACCGCGCACGAGCTCGGACATAAGCGCGAGGATTTCGAGCGCTGGGCGTCCAAGATCGCGTTGGCGCAGAGCTTCTACGGCCACTTCTTCATCGAGCACAACCGTGGTCATCACGTGCGGGTGGCCACACCGCCAGATCCGGCGTCGGCCCGGATGGGCGAGAATCTGTACCAGTTCCTGCCGCGCACGATCTGGGGCTCCCTGAAGAGCGCGTGGCACCTCGAAGCCGGTCGCTACCAACGAAAGGGGCAGCATCCGTTCCGGATCGGCAACCACGTCCTCAACGCATGGCTGATGTCCGTCGTCCTGTGGGGCGGCCTGATCGCCTGGCTCGGTTGGGAGATCCTTCCCTACCTGATCCTGCAGGCCGTCGTCGGATTCACGATGTTGGAGATCGTCAACTACCTCGAGCACTACGGCATGCTGCGCCAGTTGGTGGGACCAGTGGACAAGCAGCGCTACGAGCGGGTGACTCCGGCGCACAGCTGGAACTCGAACAACATCGCGACCAACGTCCTGCTGTACCACTTGCAGCGGCATAGCGATCACCACGCAAACCCGACCCGTCGTTACCAGGCGCTGCGGGACTTCCGCGAGGCACCGGTCCTGCCCACCGGCTACACGGGAATGATCGTTGTGGCCTACTTCCCGTTCTGGTTCCGCGCACTCATGGACAAGCGGGTCTACGAGCACTACGAGGGCGACCTCACGCAGGCCAATCTCGCACCGCGTAAGCGGGAGAAGCTGCTCAAAAGGTGGCCACGGCGCAAGCATGAGGAGATCGATAATTCGGTCGACCCGACTGTCCAGCACTTCAGCGGCGTCGTCGAAGCGGCTCGTTGCCCCGGCTGTGGCTACACCTACAGCGTCGAGGCCGGGGATGAGTCAGAAGGCTTCGCCGCGGGCACGGCCTGGGCCAGCATTCCTGACGACTGGTGCTGCCCCGACTGCGGTGTCCGTGAGAAGGTCGACTTCGTACCGCTGACGAAGCAGGAGGTCTGAGATGGGTTTGCGAATCGTCGCCGATCGCGACGTGTGCGAAGGGCATGGCATGTGTGAAGCGACATCCCATGAGTACTTCGAACTCGACGACACGGCCACCGTCGTTGTCATCGACGAGCACCCGCCGGATTCGGAGCGGTCCTTCGTGCAGGCTGCCGTCGATGCCTGCCCGGTCGCTGCCCTGAAACTTATTGAGGAGTAGAGCGGCTCACCGCTCCACGGCGAACAGCCGCCATTGATCGGGGATTCCCTTCAGCACGTGTTCACCGCGGTCAGCGAACCCGATTCCGGAACCGGCGACAAGGTCCTTTACGGTCCCGGAGACCAGTACCTCGCTGGCGCCGGCCTTCGCGCCCACCCGCGCAGCGGTGTGGACCGCAATGCCGGCGACGTCATCGCCGACGATTTCCACCTCGCCGGTGTGCAGGCCGACCCGGACCTCGATCCCGAGTGGACGGACGGCCTCCGTGATGGCCAATGCGCAGCGGATGGCCCGGGCCGGGCCATCGAAGGTGGCCAGCATGCCGTCGCCGAGGGTCTTGATCTCGTGGCCGCGGAACCGAGTGAGCTCGTGCCGGAGCACGTCGTTCTGCGCATCCAGCAGGTCGCGCCACGCGCGGTCGCCCATGGTCGATGCGCGCTGCGTCGAGTCGACGATGTCGGTGAACATGACCGTGGCGAGGACCCGGTCGATCTCGACGGCCCGACGCGAGCCGGTGAGGAACTCCTCGACCTCGTCGATCACTCGGTCGCTGTCGCCGACGTACAGCAGGTGGTCGTTTCCGGGAAGCTCGACGTACTTTGCGCCCGGGATCTGGCCGGCCATCCACTCGGCCGCCCGCCGGTTGACTGCCATGTCGCCGTGTCGATGCAGGACGAGTGTCGGCACCTCCACTGCAGGGAGAATGGAACGCACGTCGATGTCGAGGAACATCAGGAAGTTCTGCTGGAGCATCGACGGCGTCGTGGCGTAGCGCTGGTACCGAGCGAACGCTTGCCGGGCTTGCGGATCCTCGGCGATGCTCGGCGCCATGATCTCCAAAGCCGCGCCCTCGAGCATGTAGGGGGCCATCTCCATCGATGACTCCAAGAGCGCGTCGGCCGGCGTCGCCCACGGGTAGTCCGGGGCCCACGTCGAACGGGCCATGCCGCCGTAGAGCACCAAGGCCGAGACCAGTTCTGGATGGGTGGCCGCGAACAGCAGGCACATCGGCACGCCTTCTGACACGCCGAGCAGCACGGCCCGCTCCGATCCCGCTGCTTCCATGACGGCGCGCACGTCGTCGATGCGCTCCTCCAGGATCGGCGCCCCGGCGACGGGATCGGACATGCCGCCGCCGCGCTTGTCGAACAGGATGAGCCGCGCGAAGGAGGTCATCCGCTCGATCATGCGGACCGCGCCCGGGAAGTCCCAGAGCATCTCGACGTGCGACACGTAGCCGGGGACGAGAACGACGTCGATAGGCCCGTCGCCGACTACCTGGTAGGCGATCGAAATATCCCCGGCGCGGGCGTACTGAGTCGGTGGCATGGTGATCATCAGGTTCACAGTCTGACCTGAAAACGCCGCGGGTGACCACGAATGGGACGTGACCTGCGGAATTATGGGCGCATGCGTGACGCGGCGATCTTCGTCAAGGGATGGAGGCGCCTGCTCCTGTCGCTGGTCGCGGGTGTTGTGACGATGCTGGTCGGCTTGCCTACGGGTACTGCGCTCGCGTTGCTCTTGGCGATCGCGGTGGCCGGGACGCTGTTCGTGGTATCGGGTTGGCTGATCCTGTGGCCTATGACCTCCGACGCAACGGCGCGGCACACAACGGATGAGGATCTGGGCAAGCGTGCCGATGAAGTTGCCATCGTCGGGTTCGCTCTGCTCGGCCTGAGCGGGATCGTCGTGCTCCTGTTCGCCGACGGAACGAGCGGTTCGTCGTGGGCGCCGGCGGTAGCCGTCGTGGGCGTGTTCGCGGCGTGGGCATCGCTCCACCTCATGTACGCCACGCGGTATGCCTTCATCTACTACGCGGTCGGCAATCCTGGCGGCATCGACTTCAACTCCAGCGAGCCGCCGGCGTTCCGCGACTTCCTCTACTTCAGCTACAACCTCGGGATGACCTACCAGGTCTCCGACACCGCCGTGCAGAGCCCGGCGATCCGTGCGGTCGTCCTGCGGCACTGCCTGCTGTCCTACGTGTTCGGCACCGTCATCCTGGCCACGACGATCAACCTGGTCACCGGGATCGTCACCGGCTGAGGGTCACGGCCGGCACAGGACCTCCCCGTGCGGCACGAGGAACCAG
>DATLCL010000241.1:0-7401 GCA_035526415.1 Aeromicrobium sp. | reverse complement strand
GGCCGCGCTCGACGCAGCTCAGCTGGCGCTCGGCGACCTGCGGGCAGCGGGCAATGTCACTGGTGATTTCACCTTCGCGGCCGGCGAAGGCGAACTGACCGTGGAAGCGGTGCTGGCCGGTTGAGCCCGCTCGCTCAGCCGTAGTCGTAGCCGACCGGGGCTGCCGCACGCTGTTTGCGACGCCGTCGCCGAAGCGTACCGGGCAGCGTCAAGACCATGGCGAGGACGACGCCGACGATACCGCCCATCGTGTTGGCCAGGACGTCGCGTGGATCCGACACGCGACCTGGGATGCCGCGCTGGACGGTCTCGATGAATGCCGTCACGAAGAACGGCAGGAACAGGGCGAGCCACCAACGCTCGGCCCCGACGAGCAGCAGCAGGAACACGCCAATGGGCACGAACATCGCCACATTCGCCAGGAATTCGACCCGATAGATCGACAGTGTCTCGAGGTAGCCGCGCCGATGGAAAGCATCCAGCACGCGGACGACGAGACCAACGGGTATCGGCGCGCTCGCCGCCGGCGTCAACGTCACCATGCCGACGAACCCCATGTATACGAAGGTCATCAGGCTCAGAAACGGATGCCGATGGAACATCCGTTCAGCGTAGTGAAGCGTGCCAAGATGTTGCCCGTGGACTGGATTGCACACCTATTCGGCACCGACGGCGGCCCGTTCTACTACTTCTACAGCGGCTTCGGTGCTGCCCTGAGCAGCGTCACGATCTTCGGCGGGCTCCTCACCTTCTGGCGCCACGAGAAGTGCCAGGTCGAGGGTTGCCATCAGCGTGGCAAGGTGAAGGTCAACGGCTGGACCGTATGCCCAGGCCACCATCCCGACGGACCGCTGACGCAGGAAAACCTCGAGAGGCTCAGCGGCTAGGACGCCTTCTGCTCGACTTCGTCGCGGGTGAGCACGGTCGGACCCTCCAGGCCCTGCACTGTCTTGGCCGAGACCATGACCTTGGCGACGTCGTCGCGACTCGGGATGTCGTACATGACCGGCTGGAGCACGTGCTCGATGATCGAGCGCAGGCCGCGCGCACCGGTGCCGCGGGCCAGCGCAAGCTCAGCCATGGCCTCGCAAGCGTCCTGGGAGAACTCCAGCTCCACGCCGTCGATGTCGAACAGCCGCACGAACTGCTTGGTGAGCGCGTTCTTAGGCGTGGTGAGGATGGCAACGAGCGCGTCCTTGTCGAGGTTGTCGACAGCCGCGATGACCGGGAGACGGCCGATGAACTCGGGGATGAGGCCGAACTTCAGCAGGTCCTCCGGGAGCACCTGCGAGTAGGCCTTGTGCGGTTCGGCCTTCTTCTTGGTCGAGTCGGAGCCGCCGATGTTGAAGCCGAGGCCGACCTTGCCGTTGCGCTGCTCGATGATCTCCTCGAGCCCGGCAAAGGCACCGCCGACGATGAACAGCACGTTCGTCGTGTCGATCTGGATGAACTCCTGGTGCGGATGCTTGCGGCCGCCCTGCGGCGGAACGGACGCCGTCGTGCCCTCGAGGATCTTCAGCAGAGCCTGCTGGACGCCCTCGCCAGAGACGTCGCGCGTGATCGACGGGTTCTCGCTCTTACGCGAGATCTTGTCGACCTCGTCGATGTAGATGATGCCCGTCTCGGCCTTCTTGACGTCGTAGTCGGCGGCCTGGATGAGTTTGAGCAGGATATTCTCAACGTCCTCGCCGACGTAGCCGGCCTCGGTCAGGGCCGTGGCGTCCGCGATGGCGAAGGGGACGTTGAGCATGCGCGCCAGCGTCTGCGCCAGGTACGTCTTGCCGCAGCCGGTCGGGCCGACGAGCAGGATGTTGGACTTCGACAACTCGACCGAATCGTCTTTGGCTCGTGCCGGCGCTGCGCTCTGCGCCTGCACCCGCTTGTAGTGGTTGTAGACGGCCACAGCCAGCGCACGCTTGGCGGTGTCCTGCCCGATGACGTAGGCGCTCAGGAATTCGAGGATTTCCTTGGGCTTGGGCAGTTCGCCCAAACTGACCTCGGCGCCTTCAGCGAGCTCTTCTTCGATGATCTCGTTGCACAGGTCGATGCACTCGTCGCAGATGTAGACGCCCGGACCGGCGATGAGCTTCTTGACCTGCTTCTGGCTCTTGCCGCAGAACGAACACTTGAGCAGATCGGCGGTTTCACCAATACGTGCCACGATGTCGTTCCTTTCGATACTCCACGATCGCGGAGGCTGCGAGTGGGGGTCGGCGTCCTTCACAGTACCTGCGAAGAGCGGCCATCGGGAGCGTCAGACGGGTTGCGTCTTCAGCGTGTCGAAGACCTGATCGATGAGTCCGTACTCCACCGCTTGCTCGGCGGTGAGGATCTTGTCGCGCTCAACGTCACGACTCACTTCTTCAGTGGGCTTACCCGTCGAGTCGGCAATCATCCGCTCCAGCAGCTCACGCATGCGGATGATCTCGTTGGCCTGGATCTCCAGATCGGAGATCTGACCACCGGTGCCCTCGGTGTACGGCTGATGGATGAGGATGCGGCTGTTGGGCAGCGCATACCGCTTGCCCGGCGCTCCCGCCGCCAGGATCACCGCTGCGGCCGATGCGGCCTGGCCGAGGCATACGGTCTGCACGTCGGGCTTGAGGTAGCGCATGGTGTCGTAGATGGCCGTCATTGCCGTGAACGAGCCACCCGGGCTGTTGATGTAGAGCTGGATGTCACGGTCGGGGTCCATCTGCTGCAGGCAGAGCAGCTGCGCCATCACGGCATTGGCGACGTCGTCGCTGATCGGGGTCCCCAAGAAGATGATGCGATCTTCGAACAGCTTCGCGTAGGGGTCGATTCGACGGAAGCCGTAGGACGTCCGCTCTTCCCACTGGGGGATGTAGTAACTCACGCTTTGCCCTTCTTGACGTCGCCCTGGTGGGAAATGACGTGGTCGATGAAGCCGTACGTCTTGGCATCCGGCGGTGTGAACCAGCGGTCGCGGTCGGAGTCGATTTCGACCTGCTCGATGGTTTGCCCGGTGTGCTTGGCCTGCAGTTCGTTGAGCCGCTTCTTGAGCAGCAGGCTCTGCTCGGCCTGGATGCGGATGTCGGAGGCCGAGCCGCCGATGCCGCCGGACGGCTGGTGCATCATGATCCGCGCGTTGGGGAGCGCGTACCTCTTACCCTTCGTACCCGATGCGAGGAGGAACTGGCCCATCGACGCGGCCAGGCCCAATGCCACCGTGGCGACGTCGTTGGAGATGAACTGCATCGTGTCGTAGATTGCCAGTCCGGAGTCGACCGAGCCGCCGGGGCTGTTGATGTAGAAGAAGATGTCTGCCTGGGGATCCTCGGCATTGAGCAGCAGCAACTGCGCACACAGGGCGTTGGAGTTCTGGTCCTTCACCTCCGAGCCGAGGAACACGATGCGTTCCTTGAGCAGCCGCTGGTAGATGTGCCCTTCGAGGTCCTGGGGGCCGATGTCGTTAGTCACGTCCTCGACCCTAGACGTCCCACGCTCTGGAGACACGCTCGGACACGTCCTGTTCGCTGACGGCAGACGAAACCCTTGGGTTAATCTCCCCCACATGGCTTGGGACCCACAGCGCTACCTCAGCTTCGCTGACGAGCGCGGCCGGGCGTTCGTCGAGCTGCTGGCGCGGGTGGGCGCAGAGGACCCAACCACCGTCGTCGACCTGGGCTCGGGTCCCGGAACCTTCACCGCCCTGCTGGCCCAGCGCTGGCCCCACGCCCACGTCATCGGCATCGACAGCAGCCCGACGATGGTCGAGTTCGCGGCCAAAGAGATTCCCGGCGTCGACTTCGTGCTGGCCGATCTCCATCGGTGGGAGCCGATGGAGCCGATCGACGTCCTCATCAGCAACGCGACCCTGCACTGGGTGCCGGGGCACCTGAAACTGCTCCCCCAGCTGGCCCGCGCGGTCGCGCCCGGTGGCTGGTTCGCATTCCAGGTACCCGGCAATTTCCACGAACCCAGCCACACCATTCGCCGGGAGCTCGAGACGCTGCCCGAATTCGCCCCGTACGCCGAATCCGTCTCGAAGGGCGATGCCCACGACGCTGGCGCCTACCTACACGCCTTGACCGACCTCGGCTGCACCGTCGACGCATGGGAGACCACCTACCTGCACGTCCTGCACGGACGCGACCCGGTTTTTGAGTGGGTGGCCACCACCAGCGCACGTCCAACGCTCGATGCCCTGCCGGCCGACGTCCGGGTCCGGTTCGAAGCCGAGTTCAAGAGCCGGCTCAACGACGCCTACCCGGTCCAGGACGGAACCGTCGTGCTGCCGTTCCGACGCGTCTTCGTCGTCGCTCGCGTGCCGTACTGGGACGACTAAGCAGAAGCGTCAGCCGGCTGAACCAGCCGGCAGGGCCGCGGCTCCGCGCGAGGTGATCCACTGAACCAGCCAGTCCGCGATGCGCGGATGGTTGAGCAGGGCGAAGTGATGTGTGCTCGGCAGGTATTCCAGCCGGGCGCCGTCGACGACAGTCCCGGATCGTCCGATCCCGGCCGCCGACGAGAAGTGCACGAGCAAGTCGCCGAGGACGGTGCTGAACGGATGCCGCTTGGTCGCGCCGAGCGTCGCAATGACGAAGTGATACTCCGCATGCGGCAGGGGTGCGGCGGCGATGCGGTCGAGGCCCCAAAGCTGGGTGAGGTCCTGACCCTCCCACTCTTCCTTCGTGATGTAGCCGTGCCTCAGATCGAGGATGCCGCCCGAGCGGGCATTAAGGATCGAGCTGAATGGACGCGACTCGGGGAAGAAATGGAGGACGCGCGAACCCACGTGCGCGACCTTCTCCAACGCCGCGCCGGTATGAGGCGTGCCCAGGCAGATGACGTCACGCACCAGGTGCTGCCAGGTCTGGCCCGACGCTGTCGCGTGGTTGGTGGCCCCGCGAACGACCAGACCGCCCATCGAGTGTCCGACCAGCGTGATGCGGGTGACGTCAGTCGGCCACGACGCCACGAGCTGGCGGATCAGCCAGTCGAGGTGCTTGCCGTTCTCGGACACCCGCAGCCCGGTGTTGTAACGGATGAACACTGGGGTTCCGTCCGTGTCGTCCTTGATGCGCTGGGCGTAGGTAGAGGTGGTCGACCGGTCGCCCTGGTTCCACGACTCGTCGCTCTCGCACAGACCGTGCAGAAACAGGACGATGTGACTCGTCGCGTCGCGGAAGGATTCGCCGATCGGCCACGGCGAGACCGGGATGTCGCCGCCGTCCTTGCGGACGGCCATGACGATGGCCTGCGGGTCGTCGACCATGCGCAGCTCATCGCCGATGAGCCCGTTGACGGCCGCCACGACGCCGCGGCCCATCCGCGAGCTCTCGACCGGGCGTCCGACACCGCGTTTCGCCAGCGCCCGAATGGAGCCGCTGGAGATGCGAAGGACGCCGGAGATCGCGCCGTACAGGGACGTCATGACCGCGTCGTGGAACGACTCCGGGACACGTCCGCCGACCGCGCGTGTCGCGCCAAAGGCCCGCTTACTGATGGCCTGGTGGACGTCCCGAACGGTGCCGACGATCAAGCGCTCGCCATAGTCGAGGGCGAGCGCGGCGACGTCGGTCGTCCGTGCGGGATCCGTGGGCATGGACTTCAGTGTGCCTGCCCGACGCCCCTCTTTGCACATCCAGACGGCGCGTCGTGCATCACGTTTACCCAATCTTTACTCGGCAGCTGTGTCCGACGTCTCGTCCGGATCCTCATCGGTGGACAACGAGCCGTCCGCCTGGAGCGACGCGAGGTCGACCACGTTGCCGTCCGCGTCGGTGACCTTCGCCGACTCAACGAGATTGGACAGCGCCTTGGCCCTGATGATCTCGGCCATCAGCTCGGGAATGTGGTTGTGCTCCATCACATGCTGGATGTACTCGTTCGGATCCTGCCCGGACTGCTGCGCACGGCGGATGACGTGTTCGGTGAGCTCTTGGTCCTCGAGGCCGATGGCGTTGGCGACGGCGATCTCGTCGAGCACAAACCCGGCGATAATCGATTCGCGCACCTGGCGCTCGATCTCGGCGTCGAACTCCTCGACCGTCTGGCCCTGCTCTTCGAGGTAGCCCTCGAGCGTGAGGCCGGCGAACGCGAGCTGCTGCAGCGTCGCTTGGCGGCGCTCCTCCACCTCGGCTGCGACCAGGCCGTCCGGCAGCGGGGCGTCGAGCTTGTCGACGATCTCGGTCAGGACGCTGTCGCGCGCCTCGGCCGCCTGCTCCATGCGCTTGGCGCGGGTGAGACGTTCGCGCAGGTCGGACTTCAGGGCGTCCAGCGTGTCGAAATCACCGGCGGTCTGGGCGAAGTCGTCGTCGAGGTCTGGCAGTTGGCGCTCCTTGACGTCGGTCAGCTTGACCGTGACGTCGACATCCGTGCCCTTCAGCTCGCCGCCGACCAGCTCGGTGCTGAACGTGGTCGATTCGCCGGCGGACAGGCCGATGACCGCGTCGTCAAGGCCGTCGAGCAAGGCGCCGCTGCCGATCGTGTAGGGCAGGCTCTCGGCCTGAGCACCCTCAACCTGCTTGCCATCCTTGTCGGCGGCCGCCAGGTCAAGAGTGACGGCGTCGCCGTCGGCGGCGGCGCGCTCAACATCGGTGAAGGTGGCGAATCGCTCGCGCAGCGCCTCCAGCTGCTCGTCGATGTCCGCGTCGCTGACCTCGGCGTTCTGGACCTGGACACTGATCGACGCTGGGTCGGGAACGGTGATGGGCGGACGCACGTCGAGCTCGGCGGTGATCTCGATTGGCTCGCCATCGGCGAACTTCGCGAGATCGATCTCCGGCTGGCTCAGCGGGCGCAGCTCGGCATCCTGGACGGCCTCGCTGTACCAGTTCGGCAGAGCGTCGTTGATGGCTTGGTCGAGCACCGCGCCGCGACCGACGCGCTGGTCGACGATGGCCGCCGGCACTTTGCCCTTGCGGAAGCCCGGCACCTGGATCTGGCCGCCGATGGACTTGTAGGCCTTGTCGAGGCTCGGCTGGAAGTCCTCGAATGGGACCTCGATGGTCAACTTGACCCGGGTCGGGCTGAGGGACTCGGTGCTGGTCTTCACGGACTTCTCCTGCTTTGAGCAAAATTGGTTGATCTCGGTAACGCGCGTCGGGATGCTCCCCACGCCGCTTCGCGGCGCGTGGCCCCAGTCGCCGCCGGAGCGGCAAGAGCCAAGACGAAATGCAATCCGCCCGTTCGGGCGGCTGGCATTTCGTCGGGATGACAGGATTTGAACCTGCGACCCTCCGCTCCCAAAGCGGATGCGCTACCAAGCTGCGCTACATCCCGTAGCCGCGTCAGTCTAGTGGACACTTGCCCCGTGACTTTGCATCGGTACGGCGACATCGTCGACCTCATCCGCGAACGGCAGCCTGCATGCGGCTCGACGACCGTCGTTGCAGTGGATGGACCGAGTGGATCGGGCAAGACCCGACTCGCCGA
>DATLCL010000236.1:0-3965 GCA_035526415.1 Aeromicrobium sp. | reverse complement strand
GCTGGGACTCACCAGCCCATCGTCTCTCAGAGGGACAAGCGCGGGAACGCCGACGCACCGGCGTAGGTGGCCGAACCTCCCAGCAGTTCCTCGATCCGCAGCAGCTGGTTGTACTTGGCAACACGGTCAGAGCGAGCCGGCGCGCCGGTCTTGATCTGCCCGCAGTTCGTGGCGACGGCGAGGTCGGCAATCGTGACGTCCTCGGTCTCACCGGACCGATGACTCATCATCGACGCGAAGCCGTGGCGGTGTGCCAGCTCGACGGCATCGAGGGTCTCGGTGAGCGAGCCGATCTGGTTGACCTTGACGAGCAGGGCATTGGCCGCGCCCTCGCTGATGCCGCGGGTCAGACGCTCGACGTTGGTGACGAAGAGATCGTCGCCGACGATCTGGACCCGGTCACCGAGGTCGGACGTCAGGCCGATCCAGCCTTCCCAGTCGTTCTCGTCGAGCGGGTCCTCGATCGAGACGATCGGGTAGGCGCCGACGAGTTCTGCGTAGTACTCCGACATCTCCGACGCCGAACGCTGCTCGCCCTCGAACGTGTACGTGCCCTCGTCGCAGAACTCGCTGGCCGCGACGTCGAGCGCCAGCGCCACCTCCGAGCCGAGCTTGAAACCGGCCTTGTCGATGGCGGTGGCGATGAGGTCAAGCGCCGCCCGGTTGGACGACAGGCTCGGGGCGAAGCCACCCTCGTCGCCGAGGCCAGTCGACAGCCCTTCAGCCTTCAGGACGGACTTCAGCGCGTGATACACCTCGGCGCCGGTGCGCAGCGCCTCGGCGAACGAGGACGCGCCGATCGCCGCGATCATGAACTCCTGGACGTCGACGTTGGAGTCGGCGTGTGCGCCGCCGTTGAGGATGTTCATCATCGGGACAGGCAGGACGTGCGCGTTCGGGCCCCCGACGTAGCGGAACAGCGGCAGGCGGGCCGATTCGGCGGCCGCCTTGGCCGCGGCCAAGGAAATGCCCAGGATGGCGTTCGATCCGACATTGGCCTTGTTGGCCGTTCCGTCGATTTCGATCAGTGCTTGGTCTATGGCGCGCTGGTCGTCGGCGTCGAAGCCGGCCAGTGCCGGGCCGAGCGTGCTGTTCACTGCGGCGACCGCCCTCAGGACGCCCTTGCCGAGGTAGCGATCGTCTCCGTCGCGCAGCTCGACGGCTTCGAACTCGCCGGTCGAGGCGCCGGACGGGACGGCCGCGCGGCCGATCGTTCCGTCATCGAGGGCCACCTCGACCTCGACGGTGGGATTGCCGCGCGAGTCAAGGATCTCGCGGGCTCCGACGGCTTCGATGCTGGCCAAGGCTCTGCTCCTCGTAGGTCTTTCGGTCCGGCTTACTCCCGCACGCTTCCGGGCGCCGGCGGTTTCCCCAGAGCCTAACGCCCGTGTTTTTCCTGCGCCTTGATGCGTTCCCACTGCTCAGCGATCTCGTCGATCGTGGACGCGCCGGAGTCGCCGAACACGTGCGGGTTGCGCCGGATGAGCTTCTCGGTGATGCCGGCGGCGACGTCGTCGACGTCCCAGTCGTCACCGATCTCCGCGTGGAATACCACCTGCAGCAGCAGGTCACCGAGCTCTTCACGCAGGTGCTCGACATCGCCGGAGCCGATCGCCTCAAGGGTCTCCTGCGACTCCTCGGCCAGATAGGGGGCAAGCGACTCATGTGTCTGCTCGCGGGTCCAAGCGCAGTCGCGGCGTAGTCGGCGCATGACTTCAACGAGATCGAGGAATCGGGCGCCGGCGGGATCGAACGACCCGGTGATGATCTCGAACTCGTCGTCGGATTCGACGCTGTCGAGCATCCGCTCGGCCAGGTCAGCCGCCCACGAGCTATCGCCCGGATCGGGCATCCAGATGGCATCGTCAGGCGGCCGGGGCCCGATGACCACGTCAATGCCGGCCTCGCGGAGGGCCTGCACGTGCGGCCCATCGCTTGTCGCGACCACCGACGGCGCTGCCCGCAGCGCGTCCCAGGCCGAAGCGGTCATCAGCCCGGCCGGAATCCGGGGGCTCAGGACCAGGATGCGCACAGACGTGAGCCTATGCGGGAGCGCGACGGAGGACTGTGGCTGGCATAGCTCAGCCGTTCAGCATTCTCGATGTCATGAGACGCGGACACCCCGGTCGGTCGCGTACGCGAGCTTGGCCATCGCGCGCATCAGGCGGGGCGCGCGCCGCGCGGCCTGCACAGCAACCTTGTCCATCGGCGTCTGGAGAGACTCGGTTACCGGAATGGTTCGGGGGCTACGTGCGTGGGCGAACCGGTACAAGTCCCACACGTCGGGGACGCCCTTGAGTCGCTTGTGACCGACCCGCTCGAACTCCAGGCCCGAACCAACGACCAGATCGCGCACCGTACGCGAGACATACACCTCGCCCGCACTTGCGGCAGCCATGATCCGCGCTCCGACGTGGACGTTGAGCCCGGTGGCGTTGGCGACTTCCCGCTGCAATTCACCCGCGTGCACACCGCAGCGAACTCCGATGCCGGCCGCATTCGCTTCGCGCGCGATGCGTTCCGCACAGCGGACAGCGGCACCCGGCATGGCGAGCAAGCTGAAGGTCCCGTCTCCGCTGACGCTGACCACTTGCCCGTCGGCGTCGGACACCGCCGCTCGCACAGAGTGTTCGTGGGCGGTCCTCACCCTCTGATACTCCTCATCTCCGAGCTCGGTCAGCACCTTGGTCGACGACACCACGTCGGTGAAGAGGACCGTGCCGAAGAATCGATTATCTTCAGCGACCTTCCTGGGACCCAACGCGAGTTCGATCAGGTGCATCGACACCGGGTAGTACGCCTCGCCGATCGACGAGCCCGGCGCCGGAACCGGCATGACATGCAGATTGGCGTCCGGCATCTGCGCGACCATCCGTTCGGCGCACGCCAACGGACATATGCCCTTGTCTTGGATCAGCACCCGGGTCGGCACCTGTATTGCGGGCAGCAGGTGCGTGAAGTCGAGGCCGGCCGACCACTCCCAGTGTGCACGCGCTTCGGCCGGCGACATCGAGCTGCGCTCCAGCATCGCCATCAGTCGGCGGTTGTTTGCGGACCGCATTTCCTCGTTCCACATGTCCATGGTCCGACCCCGGCCCCAGTTGTCCACAATGCGGTTGACCACATCCGCCATATGCGCAACCTCAGCATCGCTGGCCCACGGGTCGTCACAGGACCCATCTATTGCCTGCGGGAACGGCAGCCACAGACACAAGCCGGCGACACGCTCCGGATAGCGCGCAGCAACCAGCGCAGCCGGACCGCAGGCACTTCCAGGGGCGCCGATGACGGCACGCTGCATTCCCGCCGCATCCATGACCGCGAGGATGTCGTCGGCCTGCTGCTCAAGCGTCGGAACGTAGTCGATTCGATCGGACAAGCCCAAGCCACGCCGCTGGAAGAGGGCGAGGCGGCCATTGCGTGCCACGGCAGCCAGATTCGCTTCAGCGTGCGGGTCGGCCCACAGCAGGTCAAGGTGCATGATCTCGCTGCCGTAGTACACGAACTCTCCGGGCCCTGTCCCGAAGACTTGGTATGCGAGACCAGCGCCCTCGCGATCGAGATACCTCGTGTCGGGGGGCGTCATGGCTCCATCAAACTGCTAACCGCGCAGATCAGCGAGTATTTCCACAGTTCTAGGGCGAAACCAACACGAACTCACGCCGCCGGCGGGACCATCGCGTCCACGACGGCGTGAACCCACTCGATCAACTCGCGGCCGGCGATGGGACGGCCCCCTAGTGCGGCGGTCTTCGGGTGCGGAACCATGGCCATGCGCGGCGCGGCCTTGTACAGCCCGTTGTAGACCCGTTTCAGTCGCATCTGCGCCGACTCGGGGAGCTCCACGCTGGCAAACCTGATGTTCGAGCCGGCCGACGTGACCTCGCCGATGCCCGCCTGACGCAGCCGGACGCGCAGCCGCGCGACGTCGAGCAGCGCCTCCACCACGTCCGGTGGATCGCCGT
>DATLCL010000223.1:0-2374 GCA_035526415.1 Aeromicrobium sp. | reverse complement strand
CATCACCCAGCTCACGCAGATCAAGGGCATCGGCCGCTGGTCGGCGGAGATGTTCCTGATGTTCCGGCTGCATCGCCCCGACGTCCTCCCGGTCGACGACATCGGCATCGTCAACGCCATCCACCGGCAGTACCGGCTGCGGAAGCGGCCAACGGCGGATCGCATCCGGAAGCTGGGCGAGAAGTGGACGCCATATCGGTCGGTGGCGTGCTGGTACCTGTGGCGAAGCCTCGACAACGAGCCCTGAGCCCCGCTGCTTCATGACGCTGACGCGCGCACGAGGAGCGGCGTGTGTTTGGCTTTGTCCGTCGGGGACCTCCCCGACTTCGGCCAGCAATTCGCACGCTGCTCCTGGCGCCGCCGCGTGTGCGAACTCGTGGTTCGGACTTCGCGCGTTCTGCTACACCCCTACTTCCTCCCGCGTTGATACGTCGGCCGCCGGCCGGATCACGCGCCGACCGGACGCACGCATCGCGTCCGTCACCTGGCCGCGATGCATCGTCTGATGGAGTGCGACGGTGAGAAGGGCTCGGCCGACCGTCGAAAAGTGCTCCTCGAGCCCTCGCGGCTGCCAGGGGGTGGGGCGATCGAGATCGACCTCGGACATCGCGTCCAGTCGTTTCAGGTTGTCGTGTCGGAGAGCGAGAAACGTCGCGCGCACCTCATCGAACGTGGGGTAGCGGCTCGCGTCGGAGACCGCAACCGAATCCTGTGCGAACAACGGTTCCCAGTGCTGGGCCGGGTTGGTGCCATGCGTCAGCATGGCGGTCAGCATGCCCTCCACCACCGCGAGGTGACCCATGACCCACAGGGGATGACACCCGCCGTTGCTGGTGGGATAGGTGAGCGGCGCGCCGGCCATGGCGTCGATCGCGGGGAGGAAGGCGCCCTCGGCCAGGCCGAGCGCATAGCGAATCGCATCTTTCGTCGTCATCGGACATCTCCTTTGAAGCTAGGAGCGACCGTCGCTCCTGCCATTACTACGGAGGCCGATATCGGAAGGATACGGGTCACGCGCCCACCGCATCCGACAGCCACGCGCAGTGGAAATAGTCGGAGATGAACGACACGGCCCCCCGTTCGTCGGTCGTGAGGCGCACGATCGAGCGCGGGACCCATGTCGTGCCGCGCTCCTCGCGGATGACGACGACGACCTCGCCGTCCATGACTTCGGCGCTCGCCCTCAGCGGGTGAGGCACCTCGGCGTATCGCTGGAAGTATGGCGAGTCCGCCACGCGCCCTGCATAACGATCGGCGACGTGTATTCCGGCGTCCGCACGAATGAGCCCGCGGAGCTCGTCCCAGGCGCGGCGGTTGAACCCGTCCACGTAGCGCCTCGCCAGCTCCAGGCTCGCTGCCGCCACCGGTAGCGGCGCTGATGGCTGACCAGCCATCGACGCGAGCTTCCGTCGACCGCGATGGAGAGCCGCTTTGACGCCGCCGACCGACGAGTCGACGAGGTCTGCCGTCTCTTCGAGGGAGTATTCGAAGACATCCTTGAGGAGCACGCAGGCCCTCTCCATCGGCGGCAGGTGACCGACCAGGCGTTCCAGCGCCTGACGCACCTCGCCGTTCAGCGGCGTTTCGGCCTCGATGCTGTCGGCGCTTGCGGCGTTCGATTCCGCCGCTTCACGTACGCCGCGCCGCCTCAGGTGGTCGATTGCCCGATGATGCGCGATGCGGAAGAGCCATGGCACGAGCGGCCGCGACTCGTCGTAGGTGTCCAGGCGTCGATAGGCATCGAAGAGTGCGTCCTGGAGGACGTCTTCGCCGTCGAACGCGGAACCGGTCATCCGCGCGCAGTAACGGTGCAGACGCGGTCGGAGGTGCGTGACCGTCTCGAGGAAGGCGAGGTAGCGCGCCTCGAACGGGCCGTCCGGGCGGTTCAAGTCGGGGTCCATACGAGTGTTACGCGCTGCAGCCTCGAAAGGATACGTCCGCGTGGTCGGAGTTTCCGGGACCCAGCCGTACTTGCGCCAGCGAGGGTGCGCCCGCTATAATCCTTGTTTCCGCCACCTACTGGGAGGTCGTTCAACGGTAGGACTCCGCGCTCTGGACGCGGATATCGGGGTTCGAATCCCTGCCTCCCAGCCAACTTCACGCGCTCATTCATTCGCTCGCTCGTTGGCTGCTCGGCCGGTCTCGGGGTCACGCGGCAACGCGCTTCGCTCGGCGCCAGCGGGACCGAATCCCTGCCCAGCCACGCTCTAAAGCGACCCGTTTCAACGAATAACGGACAGGCCATTCCGCGCAATCGAACTTACAGAGCTAACGGTTGATATGCGTCAGAGACGCGGGAGACCGGGAGGTGCGACCGATCCAGTGACCCTGCGCTACGGCCATGTGCGTCTTGAACCACGCAAGAAGACGCTGG
>DATLCL010000213.1:0-3168 GCA_035526415.1 Aeromicrobium sp. | reverse complement strand
CATCGGGTTCAAAGGAGAAGTCGGCGGCGCCGATGTACAACGCCTTGTGGCCCATTTTCGTGGCTTCGCGCGCAAGGTGCGTGGTCGTGTACTTGGGAATCTCGCGGGAGACGTCGTTGACGACGAAACCGATCTTCATGTGACTCCCACCAGTTCGGCCAGTTCGGAGAGGCGTGCGGCCTGCGACAGTCTTATCGCCGTCACGGGTTCATCGAGATACCGCGGAAGCAGCCGCGGCTGGTTGAGGGCGCCCCGCTCGGCGAGGTCCTCGATCTGGGGAAGCTCATCGAGTGACAGCTTTCCCAACCACAATCGGTCAAGGCTCCCACCGGACTTCAGGTGGCCGATGAGGCTCAGCAGGCCGCGCAGGTAGATCGCGTCCTTGGTGAGCCCGCCGGACCGAAAGGCACGCATGGCTGTCGTGAAGGCGCTGTACGCCGAGAACCCATGGTCGACGAGTGCCGCATGGACGTCCCGGAACTGCCGGCCGTTCGTCATCGCGTCCACCGCGACGACCCGGGCCGCAATCTGGCGCAGCCGATACGTCGACAGGCCGCCGACGAGGAACTCGGCCAACACTGCAAGGCCTTCCTGGGTTGCTTCATAGCCTGCCAAGCCGGTTGCCATCAGCCGCAGTGGTTGGAAGGTCCCGTTGACATGCGTGAGCAGGTGGGTCCCGACCTCGTGCTGGAGGAGGGCGTGGACGCGACTGGTGCGGACGCACGTTGCCGAGCTCACCAGCAGGACATTCCCGGACACCATGACGCCCGCAACGTCGGGGCGGATTTCGACATGGACGTTGATGTCCGGCTCCACCGAGCGGTAGAAGGTCAACTCCCGCTCGGCGAGCTCGGCGAATTCGGCTGCGTCGACACACTTTTCACCCGTCTTTGCCGGCGCAGGCGTCGCGGCCAAAATCGACTCAGCCTGGAGCAAGAGCGCCTCATCGACCGTCCCGTACAACGCCTCGCTCAGGGATTGGAAACGTGACGTGCCACGCGCTCGCAACATGTCCAACTGCAGATGCAGCTCGCGAAGCTTCGCCCGCAGCAAATGCCGGAGCGCACGGTCCACGACCGCGTCCACATCGATCGCATCGAGCGTCGCGCCCACCACCTCCGGACTGTCCTCAAGCTCGCGATAGACGAAAGTCGGCTCGCTGATGCCACCGCTGAGGAACTCTCGACGCTGCTCCTCGACGTTGACCGGCGTGACGTCCAGGACGAACCGGAACGACTCGGCGGCCTGAGCCAGCTTGTGTTCGATCGCGAGGTCCTCGACCGATGGAGCCTCAGCCGGCAGCCGGGTAACCATCAGGCCGCCCGGACCAAGGTGCGGACGACGCTCGTCTGCGCGGCGTGCAGTGCATCTGCGAGCGCCTGGAGATGCTCAAGATCGACCGTGCCGGTCCACTCGTCCATGAACGTCTTCTTGAACTCCAAGGCGATCGCGCAACCGGTACCGGGATACCGTTCAGCGATCCAGCGGGGTAGGTACCCGCCGCGAAATACGACGTTCTCGCGTACGTCGAGGCGGCGGCCGGCGATCTCTGCTTTGCGAAACTCGGTCTCGACCGCCTCGAGCACGGGTCTCCACTGGGGTTTCACCCATCTCGTACCGACGTTGAGGTCGGGATGCCCGCCCTGCGGCGAGGGAGGAGCAACCTTTGGTTCTCGCCGGTGGTTGTACGAGTGCACGTCAAAGACGACGAATGGCCCACGCATGGCCACGTCGTCTAGGTGACGTCCCAGATCGGCGTAGAAGTCGTCATGAATGGCGAGCGACCGACCGACGAGCGCCGATGGAACTCCGTCGCCCCATACGTCGAGACCCCAGCAGTCCTCGGGCGTGCGGTAGACCGCGTGCTCGCGTTTGCGATTGAGGTCCACTTCGAAGCGGGACCGGAACACCACGACGCGGGACGCTGCCGTCTCCGCGATCTGATCGGTGAACGGATCCTCCTCACGGAGCCGCGCGGCTTCGTCGAGCGTCATTCTCGACTCGACTTCAGGACGGACGTCATGGCCGGCGTGCAGGGCGATGGCAAGTACCCGAGAGGTCGGGTCGCCGGCGAATTCATACGGCCCCCGTAGGCTCCCGCGGTCCACGGGTGCGCCACGAGATGCACTCATGCCCCATGCGTACCCGAAGGCATTCGGTCAAAAACAGCGTCGCGCTGACCGCTCCGCGCGACCTAGGCCGCCAGGTATTTGGTTTGTCACCCGAATACGACGTCAGCCAGCAGATCAACCTGGTCGAGATCGGGGACCGTGGGGTCGATGATGAGCTCGTCCACGCCGGCCGCTTCGTACGCCGCGATCGCACCCTTGACCGCGTCGGCAGACCGCAGTGCGCCACCCGCGATCATGCCGGCCACCTCGTCACCCATCGGCTTGTAGTAGTCGAGCAAGCTGTTCCTCGACTGCTCCTCAGTGTCACCGAGACCGAAGTAGACCAGGGCTGAAATCCGCGGCTCACCTTCCTTGCCGGCAGCGGTCCAGGCATCGCGCACCTGCTGGCCGAATTCGGCGACCGCGTCCGGCGGCATTCCACCGGCGGTCCAGCCGACTCCGCGCTCGACGACGCGCCTAATCGTCGCCTTCGTCGCGCCGCCGATCATGATCGGGATTGGCGACTGCACCGTCGGCGGAGACGCCGGACGTGCAGCTTCGTCGAGCGCTTCGCCGTTCCACGAACGGTGCAGGTCAGCCAGAATCCTGTCGAATGCTGCGCCGCGGCCGGCGAAATCCCGCCCGTTGAGAATGAAGTCCGCCTCGCGCCACCCGGCGCCCAGACCGAGAGTGAGTCGCCCGTTGGTGAGCTGGTCCACGGTTGCTGCTTGCTTGGCCAGCTCGGCTGCGCTGCGCGCCGGGGTGATCAGCACGTTGCTGAAGAAGCGGATTCGCTCCGTCACCGCGCCAGCGGCGGCGAACAGCGTCAACTCTTCGTAGGTCGGATACGACACCGCGCCAATCGAGCCGAGCGAGCTGAAGCCGGCCTTGTCTGCTCGCCGCGCCCAGTCGAGCAACCCGCTGCCCGTCGCGCCGGGGACTGAATTCGGAATTCCGATACCGATCTGCATGCTTCACCTTCCAGGTTTTCACGCACACTAATTGACATGCCTACCATTTCAGGCAGTGGCCTGCCGGACGGTTCACTCCGCGATCG
>DATLCL010000050.1:0-13367 GCA_035526415.1 Aeromicrobium sp. | reverse complement strand
CGGCGGGTATCTCGTTCAGGTGCCCGCCTTCCAAGGACAACGCGAAGTCCTCAAGTGGTCGCGACCTCGCTGAAGCGGGAGGCCATTCCATTCGGGCTCGCCGGCGGATACGCGGTGTGGGCGCGTGGTGGGCCGGAGAGCCAACCAACGAAGGAGTTGCTCACGATGGGAAAGAACGCCAAGACTGCATCCGCCAAGGCCTCGGGCAAGGCGTCCGCGGGCCACCGCAAGACGAAGGCCGCTCTGGCCGCAGGCGCCGTGGCGTCCACCGTCGCGGCGACCGCTGCGTATCGTCGTCACCGCGCGCAGCAACCACACGGTGCCGGTACACCCCCGCTCTAATGTGCATATCTGCTGGTCAATCGGGTACTCGCCGCGACGGGAGGCGGGGGAAATGCCTTACATGGTCAGATGCGTTGCTGCAGCGTGTGCCCCGGCGATGGCCATCGTCGCGTGGGTGATCGATTCAACAGATGACCGCCGCGAGCGCGCACGGTTAGACGAACTCAACCGGTTGCGCCTTCAGTTCGAAGGACCCGACCCGCGAAGTAGCTCATGCCCGTCGGCAGACCGGGTACCGACAACTGAGCAAGCAATAACCGAAGGATGAAGGAGATCAGATGAGCGTCATCGAAAAATCCATCGAAGTCGACGTGCCCCGACGCACCGCGTACGACCAGTGGACGCAGTTCGAGACCTTCCCGGAGTTCATGTCGGGCGTCCAACACGTCCGCCAACTGGATGACAGCCACCTGCACTGGGAGGGTGAGATCGCCGGCGTCAAGCGCGAGTGGGACGCCGAGATCGTCCACCAGGAACCGGACGAGCGCGTGACCTGGCGGGCCACCAGTGGCGCCAAGAACGACGGCACCGTGTCGTTCGGTGCAATCGGCCCGGACCGGACGCAGGTCACCATGCGGCTCGACTTCGAGCCTGAGGGGTTCGCCGAGAAGGCAGCCGACGTCCTCCACCTCGTCGACGTGCAAGTCGATCGTGACCTGCACAAGTTCAAGGACTTCATCGAGCATCGCGAAGCCGAGACCGGCGCGTGGCGCGGCTCCGTCAAGCCCACGGGTAGCGTGGACCCAGGCCCCGAACAGACGCCGTAGGCGAGCGTCATGACGAACAAGCCCAGCGGGTTGCCGTCCAGCGTCTCCGACCGGCTGGGCTTGTTCGACCGCCTTGCGAGCGGAGTCGGGCGGCTCGTCAGTCGAGCGCCCTTTTTCGCCGCCGCCATGGCGATCGTCGTGGCGTGGCTGATCGAGGGCGTGTTCAAGATGGCCGCGCACGGGCCGCGCGCCTTTCTCGATCAGACGTTCCAGCTGCAAATCAACACCGTGACGACGGTTATCACATTCCTGCTTGTCGCCCTCCTGCAGAACACCCAAGCCCGCGACAATGTGGCCCTTCAGGACAAGCTCAACGCAATCGCCGAGGGACTGAGCGTCCTCATGGACAAGGTGCACTCGGACGAAAAGGACGAACTTCGCAACGCTCTGCGCGAACTGCGCGCCGCAGTGGGCCTAGAAGAGAAGGTTGGGGCCGAGGACCAGGCCTAGCCCGAATCAGCGCGGGGAGTCATCGGCTAGGCCGAGAGCGACTGTTCGATCGAGCCGTTGGAGGTGTGGACGACAGACGCGTGCACATCGACGGAGGTCAGGAGCCGGAAGACCGCGCGGGCGCGCATTGGGTCACCACACTCGGTGACCACGAAATGATCAGGCCCGTTGGTGGCGGCTCTCGCCGCGACATCATCGAATCCCCCTAACAGCCCGGTGATCAACTCCTGCGCCGAGGCGTCCGAGACGGCGAAGATCTGGATCAACCACTCATTCATGGGTGCTCCCCCCGAAGCCCGGTGCCGTGTGCACGTCCTCAGTGACACAGTCCTACCCTGAACCGACTGCGACACGCCAGACCACGTACCCATCTTGGACCGTGGTCACGCGCCCTCGGGCGCACCTCCGGCCCGCGAGACGGTGGCTCACGAAACATGCGAGGTGACGTCAGACGTCGCTGATCCGGATCCCGGTGTGGGCTTTGTAGCGCCGGTTGGCGCTGATTAGGTTGGCGGTCAGGGCCTCGACCTGACGAGCATTCCGGCGCCGTCCGCCGAAGACCCCACGGACGCCGGGAATCGTGTCGGCCAGAGCTTGGACAAGATCCGTCGCCTCGCGCTCGTCACCGAGGACCAGCACGTCGGTGTCGAGTGGCTTGCCCTCCGGGTCGTCCAGCAGGACGGCGCTGAGGTTGTGGAATGCCCCGACCACGGTCGACTCGGTCAGGATGGCCGCGGCCTGCTGGGTGGCCGAGCCCTCGGGCACCTCGAGCGCGAATGCTCCCTGTTTGTCGAACCCCAGCGGGTTGACGCAGTCGACGACGACCTTGCCGGCCAACGCCGGCGCGAGCGCCTGCAGCAGTTCGCCATGGCCGTCCCACGGGACGACGACCAGGACGATGTCGCCGGCCTCAGCCGCGCTGATGTTGTCAGCACCGCGCACCTGCCGCCCGGTGGCTTCGCTGAGTTCCGCAGCGACGCCAGCGGCCCGCTCAGCACTACGGCTACCGACGATGACGTCTAGCCCAGCCGCGGCGAATCGGCGCACGAGGCCGCGACCCTGAGGTCCGGTGCCGCCGAGCACGGCTACCCGGAGGCCAGTGGGAAACTCGCCGCTGCCGGGAGTCGTGACTTCAGACGGCATGCGGTATCCCAACTGTGTTGTCGCTCGTGGCTGTCGATTGTGTCGGCCCGAGTGTGCCAGACTGATATTGACACCATCACTGTAACGGTTTGTGGAAGGGTCCCCGATGGCGGCATCCGATGAGTTGACGGTCGAGGAGCTGAGCTCCCGAACCGGCATCAGCGTCCGCAACCTGCGCTTCTACACCACGAAGGGCCTCGTCCCTCCCCCGACGAAGCGGGGACGGACGGCGGTTTACAACGGCGAGCACGTCGCACGCTTCGAGTTGCTGCAGGACCTCCAGGGCCACGGCCTGAGCCTGTCGGCCATCGAGCGGTTTTTCGCAGGCATCCCGGACGACGCGACACCCGAGCAGATCGCGCTGCATCGCACGACGCTCCGGCCGCTCGCCTCGGCTGAGCCGACTGTTGTGAGCCGGCGCCAGCTCGAAACGCGCGCCGGGCGGAAGCTGACCGCCGACGACCTCGACCGACTCACCGCCTTGGGCGGCGTCGCCGTCGCGGAGGACGGCAATTACGCGCTCAACGAGGCTCGGATGCGCGCGTCGCTGGACACCATCGACCGTGGCATTCCCACAAGCATCGCGTTGGCCTGCGATGAGGTCTACCGGCGACACAGCAAAGCGATGGCTGCAGAGCTCGAGGCACTCTTCCGCGAATCGCTGTGGCCGGCGTACAAGTCGGGCGAACTCGCGGCTGACCAGCTCGTCACCATGCTCGACAACTGGGAACAGGCCGGCGTCGCCATTCTCGTTGAAGAGTTCAGCAACGCCATCACGGAGGCGCGCCGCGCGATCATCGCCCGTCGCGCGGGGGCTACCGCTGCAGCCGGCTGAGACTCTCGGTAACCTCGGCCCGTGGAAATCACTGGATCCAGCGCAATCGTCACTGGTGGTGCGTCCGGCATCGGCGAAGCCTGTGCCCGCGCGCTCGCCGCGAAGGGCGCCACCGTCGTGATCGCCGACCTCAACGCCGAGAAGGGCGAGGAACTCGCGAAGGAGCTCGGCGGCGCGTTCGCACGCGTCGACGTCACGAACACCGACGACCTCAAGGCGGCGGTGGAGCAGGCAGACGCTCTTGCCCCGCTTCGCGTTCTCATCAACTCGGCCGGCATCGGCTGGGCCCAGCGAACGATTGGCCGCGACGGCTCGTTCGAGTCGGCGCATGACCTCGACGCGTACAAGAAGGTCATCGCGATCAACCTGATCGGCACCTTCGACGCGATCCGGCTCGCCGCGACCGCGATGAGCCGACACGAGCCGACCGCCTCGGGCGAGCGCGGCGCCATCGTCAACATGGCCAGCGTCGCCGCGTTCGACGGCCAGATCGGCCAAGCCTCCTACTCGTCGTCCAAGGGAGGTGTTGTCGGCATGACCCTTCCGGTCGCACGCGACCTGGCCGCGGCGGCCATCCGGGTCAACACGGTTGCGCCCGGCCTGATCGACACCCCGATCTACGGGGAGGGCGAGGCGTCGGAGCAGTTCAAGGCGAACCTGGGCAAGAACGTCCTCTTCCCGAACCGCCTCGGCCGGCCAGATGAGCTCGCCAGCATGGCCGTCGAGCTGGTGACCAACTCGTACATGAACGCCGAAGTCGTCCGGGTGGACGGCGGCATTCGGATGCCTCCGAAATAGTCCGGCACGCTCAGGCGCGTGCTGCGCTCGGCGACATTCCGTTCGCCCGCTTGAACGCACGGCTGAATGCCTCTTCTGAGTTGTAGCCGACTCGCCGACCGATGGCGGCGACACTGAGGTCCGTCGAGCGCAGAAGGTCGCGGGCGACGTGCATCCTCCAGCCCGTCAGGTAGCGGATCGGGGGCAGATGAAGCACCGAGCGGAAGCGTTCGTCGAGCAGGGAGACCGACACGTTGGCCTCCCGCGCCAAGAGCTCAACGCTCCATTTCTGCTCGGGCGACCCGTGGATCGCCGCCAACGCAGGGGCCAGAATCGGGTCGCGCAACGCAGTGAGCCACGCGCTTTCGTAAGACGGGGCGCTGGTGAGGTGAATCCGCAGCACCTCGCGAACCAAAAGTTCCGAGAGCCTCGGCGGCGGGCCTTGGAGGCCACCGGAGGGTGCCGGCTCCGTTTGTTGCAAGGCGAAGTCGATGCTCGCCTGAACCCATTGCCGCGCGGCTCCATCGGGTGGCGTGACGACGAAGAGTCGTGGCAGTGCGCGCAGCCGGGAGTCGAACAGTGGGTCCTCGGAGTACAGGTAGCCGCAAACGATGTCGGTGCGAGCACCGCCTTGCCCAAGTCGGGCTACCGGCATCTCCTTCCATGGCGGCGGCTCAACGAGTTTCGCAATGGAGACGACCTCTGCATCTCCCGGACCGCCCATCCGGTGCTGGTCGCCGTACGGCATGACGATGACGTCACCGGCGTTGGCCCAGAGCCGCACACCGTCGTTTCGAGCTACCCAACAACGCCCGCTGGCCACGACGTGGAAGATGGTCAACCGCTCTGAACCGGGCCGGAGCATCGCGGCGTACTGCGCGGTTGTCAGCGATTCGTAGGCCCAATTCTCGGTGTATTCCCCCCGGAAGAACACCGCCCCATCCAGGCGCACGCGCCCGAGTATGCCGTCGAGCGTGGCGTCTGGGTCATGGGTCACGGCGAGTGAGTCATTCACCTCCGGCGCACCGGTCACGAGACTGATTGTGTCAGCACTACTCAACGAGCAAGAGGAATTCACATGCCACTGTTCATGGACGTACACGAGAACCTTCCGGGCGTCTCCGCCGTCGACGTCACGGGAGCCCATGCGGCCGACGTCGCCATTCAGGACCAGTACGGAGTCAACTACCGCAGCTACTGGGTCGACGAAGCCAACGGCAAGGTCTTCTGCCTCGTCGACGCGCCCGACGCCGCAGCCGCCGAGCTAGTCCACAAGGAGGCGCACGGCCTGCTCGCCGACCACATCCACGAAGTCGTCGAGGGCGATTGATTGGGTCGCGGCCTCGCTCCGCATTTCGCGAGCGAGCCCGAACTCGGCGGCGCCGCGCGATGCGTGCGGTTTGCCGCCGATACGACGATCGTGCCCAGCGTTACGTGGTCGGCGGGCGCAGATACACCCGACCCATCGCGAAGATTCCGCGCTGCGGTATCCAGAAGTCACCCAGGCGCGTTTGCTCGGCCAATGGGGACGGGACGCCGACGGACGCGCCGCCGATCGTCGCGGAACTGTCGACGACCCGCCAGATGTGCCAGGGGTTGGCCAGGAAGGGGTACCCGCTCGAACTTGTGCCGACGAGCGAAATCCGGCCGGCACCCAATGTCGCGGTAGCCATCCGTCCCATCAGGCCGAGGGCCCGACGAGACTTCCAGCCTGCAGCCGGCATCATCGCCCCCATGCCGTTCATCAGTCGGGTGATCGGGGACGAACCGAGCGTCACCGCCCAGTCGATGTAACCGTCAGAGGTCTGCACACGGAGGTGGTCTGCAGATTCCCACTCGATCTTGATTCCGGTCTGCCGCGATTCCTCCACACCACCGCCGAACCAACGTGAACAGGCGACGGTGCAGCGGGTGGACTCATAGAACACCCACCGGCCGTCGGGATCGCGGTGCCAGATCGACGTGAAGGGCTCACCGACTGAGGAGGCCGTCCAGCGACGCAGACCAAGCACGTGGCCACTGCTGAACGGAATCCCCATCAGACCGTAGCCGGAGACCCGCTCCTCGGTGCCGTCCGGAAGCTCCGGTTGCTCCTCAGCACCTTCGGCAAAGTCTCTCGGGGTCACGAAGGACATGCTCCTACTCCTGCGGGCAAGCGGGAGATGGGCTCGGCTGTGCTCTTGACCACATCCGTCGCACCGGGTGGGTCCTACTCCGGCTCGCCGAGGGTGAACTCGGCGGATTCGATGACGGCGCCGAGGTGTAGTCCGGGGCGCAGCCAGGACGCCAGCGGCCCGTCCGAGACAACTTCGACCCGCACGAGCGCGGGACGGACGACCGCTCGGGCGGCCAGCTGGCTGGCGCGCACGAGGCCGTCGGGGAACTCCTGACGGGTCGGCATCCGCGACCGCACCTTGATCCGCGGGCCGATGACTTTTGGCGTGGCCTCGACCCGCCACCGGACCGGGCCGTCGGACCAACCGCTGATCGTCTGCTTGTGGCCGATCTCGCCGTCGAAGGCGGCCAGCGTCTTGGGCATCGACCAGTTGCTCCGGCCGCCCACGAGGCTCGCCTCGGAGTCGACCGCCATGAAGGAAACGGTCCCCCACGACTTCATGCCGTCGGCCGATGCCACCAAGCCGAAGATCTCGTCGTACGGACCGACCGGCGTCGCCTCATAGCGGACGAATCCGCCGATCGACGCGCGTGCTCGCGAACCTCGCAGTGCTGGCGCGAACGCCTCCCGCGCCGCGCGGCCCCCGCGGCCGTGCCAGACCACACCGCCGCATCGAACGTCCCATGGAGCCGGCGCGAGGTTCTCCGGCAGTCGCGCGAGGAGCTCATCGGAGAGCGCCGTCTCCGGTACTCCCGGGACGTCGGTGATCTCCGTGCGGGTCATTGCTGCGCCGCCGCGCCGGAGGCGATCAGGTCGTCGACGTTGCCGATGCCCCAGGCCTCCAGCGCCGCCTTCGTGTCGGCACCCGGACGCGACGGCCCGGTGCTCAGCGTCGGTTCAGTGCGGGAGAAGCGGGGCGCAGGCGCCGGTTGGACGTGACCCTCGTGCTCGACGAAGACGCCGCGTGCCGCGATGTGCGGATGGCTGACTGCCTCGCTCAGCGGCAGGATCGGCGCGACGCACGCATCCGTCCCGTCGAAGACTTCGGTCCAGTCGGCCTGCGTACGCGTCAGGAACTTCTGGGTCAGCGTCTCGCGCGCCGCAACCGGATCCAGCGCGGTCTTCGGTGGAAGGTCGAGCAAGCGAAGAAGCTCGGCGTAGAACTGGGGCTCCAGCGAGCCGACCGACATGTGCTTGCCGTCGGAGGTCTCGTAGATCGAGTAGTTCGGGATGCCGCCGTCGAGCAGGTTCGCGCCGCGCGTCTCGGTGCCGACCCCGCCGGCCATCATCGCGGCCCACATCATGTTGAGGTGAGCGGTGCCGTCGACGATCGCCGCGTCGACGACCTGACCCCGGCCACTCTGCTGCCGCTCGACCAGGGCAGCAAGAACACCCATGACGAGGTAGGTCGACCCGCCGCCGAAGTCACCGACCTGGTTCTGGGCGAAATGCGGCTTGTTCGGGTCTTGGCCGGTGGCGTGCAGCGTGCCGGTGATGGCGATGTAGTTCATGTCGTGTCCGGCGGCCAGCGCCCAAGGCCCGGTCTGGCCCCAGCCGGTCATGCGCCCGTAGACCAGGCCGGGGTTGCGCTCAAGACAGGCATCCGGCCCGAGCCCCATGCGCTCGGTCACGCCCGGCCGCATGCCCTCGAGGAGTACGTCAGCCTGCTCGACCAGGTCCAGCACTACCTGGACGGCGGCCGGGTCTTTCAGGTTCAGGGCGATGCTCGGTCGGCCACGGGTCAGGAAGTCCGTTTCCACCGGCATGCCGGTTCCGGCCCCGCCGGGCCGATCGATGCGGATCACGTCCGCACCCAGGTCGGCGAGGATCGTGGCCGCATGTGGGCCGGGACCGATCCCGGCCAGCTCGACTACCTTCACTCCGCGCAGCGGACCCGTACCGTGCCCCAATTCATACGTCATGGGTAGTGATACTAGACGCTGACAGTGTTACTGTCATGGTCAGTCCACCCCAGAAAGGTAGCCATGAAGCTCTCCAGCGCCCTGATGTACGCCGGGAACCCCCGGGAGGCCGCCGATCAAGTCAGTGAGCTCGAGAAGGCAGGCCTGGACACGATCTGGGTGGCCGAGGCCTATGGCTTCGACTCCCCCACGCTGATGGGCTACCTCGCCGCAAAGACCGAGACGGTCGAGATCGGCGCGGCGATCCTCAACATCTACTCGCGGACGCCGGGCGCCCTGCTGCAGACGGCTGCCGGCCTCGACAATGTCAGCGGTGGCCGCGCCATCATCGGGCTGGGCGCCTCCGGACCGCAGGTCATCGAGGGCTTTCACGGCCTGCCGTACGCCAATCCGCTGGCCCGCACCCGCGAGATCATCGAGCTCATCCGCAGCGGCCTGCAACGTAAGCCCCTCGTGCACGAGGGCACCTTCAACGTCCCGCTGACGAAGGAAAAGGGTGCGGTCACCGGGCTCGGTAAGCCACTCAAGCTGCTCGTCAAGCCGGAACGTGCGTCGGTTCCGCTCTACATCGCAGCCCTCGGTGAGAAGTCGGTCGCCGGCGCAGCCGAGTATGCCGACGGTTGGATCCCCTTCCTGTATCACCCCGAAAAGGCGTCGTCGGTCTGGGGCGACTCACTCGCCAAAGGCACGGCCAACCGCCTCGAGGGCCTTGCTCCCCTGGAGGTCGTGGCCGGCGGCATGGTCGCCATCGGCGAGGGCCCGGAGACCAAGGCACTGCTCGATTTCGCCCGGCCGCTCTATGCGCTGTACATCGGCGGCATGGGTGCACGGTCCAAGAACTTCTACAACACCCTCTTTCGCCAGTACGGCTACGAGAAGGAAGCCGAGGAGATCCAGAATCTCTACCTCGACGGCAAGAAGCAGGAAGCCGAAGCGCTCATCCCGCTCGACTTCCTGGAGGCGACGAACCTGGTCGGCCCGGAGTCATACGTCAAGGAACGGATCGAGGCGTACCGCGCGAGCGGTGTGACCAACCTGCAGATCATGCCCATTGCCGACGACGCTGCCGCGCTCGTCGCGAAAGTTAAGGATCTGATTCATGCGTGACCTCTTCGAGACCGAGCACGAGGACTTCCGCCGGTCCGTCCGAACCTTCATGGAGAAGGAAGTCCAGCCGAACAACGAGAAATGGGACGCCGAGGGCATCGTGCCCCGCGAGCTCTGGCTCAAGGCCGGCGAAGCCGGACTGCTCTGCTTCGACGTCCCCGAGGAGTTCGGCGGACCCGGCGTCGACGACTTCCGCTACAACGTGGTCGTCACCGAGGAGCAGTGCCGCGTCGGCGCCAACGGGCCGGGCTTCTCGGTCCACACCGACATCATCGTTCCGTACCTGATCAAGCTCGGGACCGAGGAGCAGAAGAGGCGCTGGCTTCCCGGCTGCGTGACCGGCGAGATCATCACCGCCATCGCGATGACCGAGCCCGGCGCGGGTTCAGACCTGCAGGGCGTGCGCACGTCGGCCGTCGACAAGGGCGACCACTTCCTGCTCAACGGCTCGAAGACGTTCATCTCGAACGGCATCCTCGCCGATCTCGTCATCGTCGTCGCCCGGACCGATCCCGATGCCGGCGCGCACGGCTACAGCCTCATTGTCGTCGAGCGCGGCATGGAGGGCTTCGAGCGGGGCCGCAACCTGGACAAGGTAGGCCTACACGGCCAGGACACCGCTGAGCTGTCGTTCACCGACGTGGTCGTGCCCAAGGAGAACGTGCTCGGCGAACTCGGTCAGGGCTTCATTTACCTGATGATGAACCTGCCGCAGGAACGGCTCATCATCGCCGCCCAGGCCGCGGCCGCGTGCCAGTACGTCTACGAACTGTGCCTTGACTATGCAAAGACCCGGGAGGCGTTCGGCAAGCCGATCGGCAAGTTCCAACACAACCGGTTCCTGATCGCCGAGATGGCCACCGAGGCCAGGGTCGTCCAGACGTTCGTTGACGACTGCACCAAGAAGCACTTGACCGGCGATCTCGACTCGGTCGGTGCATCGATGGCCAAGTGGTGGGCGACCGAGCTGCAGAACTCGATGGTCAACCGCGGCGTCCAGCTGCACGGCGGCTACGGGTACATGCTGGAGTACCCGATCGCCCGGGCGTACTTGGACAGCCGGATCTCGACGATCTACGGCGGCACGACCGAGATCCAGAAGGAGATCATCGGTCGGAGCCTCGGGCTGTGACGCTTCTCGACCGGTTCCGGATGGACGACCGCGTTGTCGTCATCACCGGTGCGAGTTCTGGTCTTGGCCGCGGGTTCGCCCATGCATTCGCCGAAGCCGGCGCACACGTCGTCCTCGGGGCGCGCCGCGAGGAGCAGCTCGCAGCGCTGGCTGACGAGCTGCGGACGGCCGGCCACGGCGTTGTCACCCGGGTGACCGACGTCGCCGACCCCGACGCTTGCACCGCCCTCGTTGCCGCCGGCATGGACGAGTTCGGCCAGATCGATTCCCTGATCAACAACGCCGGCGTCGGCACCGCGGTTCCGGCGCTTCGCGAGACGCCCGAGCAGTTTCGATCTGTCGTCGACGTGAACCTGATGGGCGCCTATTGGATGGCGCAGGCGTGCGGCCGCGTGATGAAACCGGGCTCAAGCATCGTGAACATCTCCAGCGTGCTGGGACTCGTGAAGTCGAATCTGCCCCAAGCCGCCTATTCCTCCAGCAAGGCGGCCGTCGTCGGGCTCACCCGCGACCTGTCCCAACAGTGGGCCGGACGCCGGGGCATCCGAGTGAACGCAATCGCCCCGGGATATTTCGCGAGCGAGATGACCGACACCCTTCCGCCCGGCGAATTGGAATCCGTCCAGCTGATCACCGACCTGGAGCGCATCGGCGAGCAGCACGAACTGGACGCGGCCGTCCTGTTCCTCGCCAGCGACGCCGCGTCGTACGTCACCGGAATCACGCTGGCCGTCGACGGCGGCCTGACCGGCCACTGACGATGGATCTCGCAGCAGTCCAGAAGTGGATGGACGGTGCCGGGCTCGGCACCGGCGAAATCGACGACGTCAGGCGCATCGGCGGTGGCACCCAGAACGTCATGATCCGCTTCACCCGCGATGGCCGGGAGTACGTCCTGCGGCGGGGACCGGAGCACCTGCGGCCGGGAAGTAACAAGGTCATCAGCCGCGAGTTCCAGGTGCTGCGCGCCCTCCGCGGAACCGACGTTCCACACCCCGAGCTGATTGCATCGTGCGACGACCTCAGCATCTTGGGGGACGCGGTGTTCTACCTGATGGAGCCGATCGACGGTTTTAACGCCGCGCTGGAACTCCCGGACGCCGCCGCCGGCACGCCGGAACTCCGTCGCGAACTCGGCTTCGCACTTGTCGAGGCTCTCGTCAGCCTGGGCCGGGTGGACTATCGAGAGGTCGGGCTGGCCGACTTCGGGCGCCCGGAGGGCTTTCTCGACCGGCAGGTGGACCGTTGGCTCGGCGAGCTGGCGTCCCACCAGGCATTGCCCGGCTACCCCGATGTCGAGCTGCCGCATGTTCCCGACGTCGCCGCGTGGCTGCGCGAGCGCGTCCCGACAACATGGCGGCCTGGCCTCATGCACGGTGACTTCCATGCTTGCAACGTCATGTTTCGCCGCGACGAACCGGCCGTGGCCGCGATCGTCGACTGGGAGATGGCCACGATCGGTGACCCGCTGCTCGACCTCGGCTGGCTTATCGCCACCTGGAACCTCGACGGCGCTCCAGAGGAGTTCGCCGGTCGCCTCACCCGCGCCGGCGGCCTGCCCACGGCCGATGAACTGGCCGAGCGATACGCCAACAGCTCCGGTTGCAGTCTCGATCGGCTGCCTTGGTACATCGTGCTGGCCTGTTTCAAGCTCGGGATCATCCTCGAGGGAACCTACGCCCGGGCACGGTCCGGGCAGGCGCCTGCCGAGATCGGCGACCGCCTCCACGCCACCGCGCTCGCGCTGCTCGAGCGCGCGCATTCCATCCTGACCACAACACCCTGAAGGGGCGTCATGATCGACTTCCAGATCCCGCCGGAAACAGCTGACCTGGCCGAGCGGATCCGCACATTCGTGGTCGAGAAGATCGTGCCCTTCGAGAAGGATCCTCGGTTGACCGCGCACGGCCCGACCGAGGACCTGCGCGACGAGATCGTCGGTCTCGCGCGGCATGACGGCCTCTTGACGCTTCAAGCTCAGAGGCGGTTCGGTGGCATTGAACCCAGTCATCTTGACCAGGCCGTTCTCTTTGAAGCTGCGGGATGGTCGACGCTGGGCCCGGTGGCGCTGAACTGTGCCGCACCGGACGAGGGCAACATGTTCCTGCTGTCGCGCATCGCCAACGACGCGCAGGTCGAGGAGTTTCTCCGTCCGGTCATCGAGGGCCGACAGCGGTCGGTGTTCGCGATGACCGAGCCCGACGGGGCCGGCTCCGATCCCGGCCAACTGACCACCACCGCCATCAAAGATGGCGATGACTACATCATCAACGGCCGCAAGTGGCTCATCACCGGCGCGAACGGCGCGAAGACGTGGATCATCATGGCCGACCTCGAGGCCAGTGAGAATTCTGCCGGTGGCGCGACCCTCTTCCTCTGCCATGGCGAGACTCCCGGCATCGTCATCGAGCGCACGATGGACACGATGGACCGCAACTATGTCGAGGGCCACGGCGTCGTGGTGTTCGACAACCTGCGGTTGCCCGCGTCGGCGCTGCTCGGCGAGGAGGGACAGGCCTTCCGCTACGCCCAACTGCGCCTGGCACCGGCTCGTCTCACGCATTGCATGCGCTGGCTCGGCGCAGCCACCCGAGCGCAGGCCATCGCCGTCGACTACGCGAAGCGGCGTACGGCGTTCGGCAAGCCGATCGGCCAGCATCAGGGCGTCGGGTTCATGCTCGCCGACAACGAGATCGCCCTCCAGCAGTGCCGCCTGATGATCTGGTGGGCCTGCTGGACTCTCGACCGCGGCGAGCAGGGGCGGCACGAGTCCTCG
>DATLCL010000045.1:0-8673 GCA_035526415.1 Aeromicrobium sp. | reverse complement strand
GCTTGCGCCGGAGCCGCGCGATCTCGCCGATGAGGAACCGGTCGCCGGGACCGATCCGCTCATCAGCCGGCAAGCACACGCCAACGGTGTCGACTTCGCGCCACGTCGCACGCACCAGGTCGTTGAGCCGCTCGCCCAACATAGTTCGCGGCTTGTGCAGGCCCGGGGTGTCGACGAGCACAAGCTGACCGTCCGCGCGGTGGACCAACCCACGGATCGCGTGCCGCGTCGTCTGCGGACGTGACGACGTAATGGCGATCTTGTCCCCGACGAGAGCGTTGGTCAGCGTCGACTTGCCGACGTTGGGCCGGCCGACGAAGCAGGCGAAGCCGGAGCGGAAGACCCCTGAGGTCGCTGCGTCGGTCACGTGGTCAGGATCCGGACGACGTCACCGCGCGGGTTGGCCACGTAGATGGCGACGCCCTCGCCGCCTACCTCGCGGACGGCAGCCACGCTGACGATCGGGGTCTCGGCCGCCGAGACGACGGCGGCCGCCTCGAGGCCCGTGGCACCGGCCGAGACCGCCTGCGCGACCGCCAGGTCAAGGGCGCCGATCCGGAGACAGGTAAGCGCCACCGGAGCGGCCGCGTACGAGCGGCCGTCGGCGTCGCGGACCGCGGCACCATGGTCGGCGCCGATCCGGGCCATGGAGGCGCGCGCGAGCGTCACCAGCTTGGCGTCCTGGGCGTCGAGATCAGTCACTTTCAGAGGCTATCGACTCGTCGGCGTGGACGCGGCTGACGTGCACCGTCGCGATGCGGTTGCGCCGGCCGGTCGGCCCCTCGGCCCGCAGCAGCAATCCGGACACTTCAGCAGAGCTGCCCGGGATCGGCACCATGCCGAGGTGCTTGGCGAGAAGTCCCCCGACGGAGTCGACGTCCTCGTCCGGGATGCGGACGTCGAACAGCTCCGCCAGGTCATCGATGTCGCAGCGCGAGTTCACCCGGTATGCGCCGTCCGACAACTCGACGACGTCGGGCGTCTCAGTGTCGTACTCGTCGGTGATCTCGCCGACGATCTCCTCGACGATGTCCTCGATGGTGACCATGCCGGCGGTGCCGCCGTACTCGTCGACGACGATGGCCACGTGCGTGCGTCCGGCTTGCATCTCCCGCAGCAGATCGGCTGCCTTCTTGCTGTCCGGCACGAACAGGCACGGTCGCATGATCGACTCGACCCGCTCGACCGACTCGGCGGTGTGGTTGTCGAAGACCCGTCGGGTGACGTCCTTCAGATACGCCATACCGAGGACTTCGTCGAGGCTCTCGTCGATGACCGGGATCCGCGAGTATCCGCTGCGTAGGCACAGCGACATCGTCTGCCGCAGGGTCTTGGTGTGCTCGATGAAGACGAGGTCCGTGCGCGGCACCATCACCTCGCGCACAACGGTGTCGCCCAGTTCGAAGACGGACTGGATCATGCGCGACTCTTCGGATTCGATGACCTCCGACTCAACCGCGAGGTCGACCAGTTCGCGCAACTCGACTTCGGACGCGAAGGGACCCGTGCGGAACCCGCGGCCCGGCGTCAACGCGTTGCCGATGGCGATGAGCAGCTTGGGGATGGGGCCGAGCAACCACTCGGCCGCCATGACTGGCAGCGCGGATGCCAGAGCGATCGACTCGGCATGCTGGCGTCCCAGAGTCCGCGGGCCGACGCCGATCGCGACGTAGTTGACGAACGCCATCGCCAGGATGGCGATGAGCAGCCACAGCCAGAAAGGGAGGATCGGCCCGACATAGCCGATGACCCATACCGTCAGCAGCAGGACCGCGGCTGTCTCGCAGACGACTCGCATCAGCAGGACGCAGTTCAGGTAGCGCGCCGGTTCGTCGAGGATGGTCATCAGGCGGGCAGAGCCGCCCCGGTTCTCTTCCGCGAGTTGCTTTGCTCGCGCCTTGGAGAAAGACGAGAGCGCGGCGTCGACGGCAGCCAGCAGTCCCGCGACGACGATCAGCGCGACGGCGGCAATCACCAGCCACATCACGGTTCGGCTCCGAGTTTCACGATTCCTCGCCGGTCCGCCACTCCAGCAGCAGGCGGCCTTGAAGCCCGAACATCTCGCTGTGCTCGTCTGGCGTCGCGTGGTCGTAGCCGAGCAGGTGAAGCAGTCCGTGCACGGTGAGCAGCTCGATCTCGTCGGTCGCCGAGTGGCCGGCCGCCGGTGCCTGCTGCGCCGCGACCTGCGGGCAGAGCGCGATGTCGCCGAGGTATCCGGCGGGGCCCCCTTCCCCGGCACTGTCCTCGGACTCGTTCGGCTCGCGCTTGCGGCCGGGCTTGAGCTCGTCCATCGGGAACGACAGAACGTCGGTCGGGCCCTTGGAGCCCATCCACTTCTCGTTGAGCACGGTGATGGTGGGCATGTCGACGAGGCGCACGGTCACCTCGGTGGCGGGGTGCAGGCGCATGCGGCGCATGACGAACCGGCAGAGCTGGCTGAGCGCCACGACGTCGATGTCGCCGTCGGCGCCCGATTCATCGAGTACGTCGACGTTCATGGTCGCCCCCCATGGATCCAGCACTGTGCGATCGGACACCGGGGGATGTCGCGCCTGCGTCGAAACTCTCGTAGGCGGCGACGATGCGGCCGACTAGCTTGTGCCGCACGACGTCCTGGGTCGTGAGGTTGGTGAAGGCGATGTCGTGGACGCCGTCGAGGATGTCGCGCACGACCCGAAGCCCGCTGGTGGTTGCGCCAGGCAGGTCGACCTGCGTGATGTCGCCGGTGACAACCATCTTCGAGCCGAAGCCGAGCCGGGTGAGGAACATCTTCATCTGCTCGGGGGTGGTGTTCTGCGCCTCGTCAAGGATGATGAACGCGTCGTTCAGACTGCGCCCGCGCATGTAGGCCAGCGGTGCGACCTCGATCGTGCCCGAGGTGAGCAGTTTCGGGATCGACTCCGGATCGATCATGTCGTGGAGCGCGTCGTACAGCGGCCGAAGGTAGGGGTCGATCTTCTCGCTGAGCGTTCCGGGCAGGTAACCGAGTCGCTCCCCGGCCTCGACCGCCGGCCGGGTCAGGATGATGCGGGTGACCTCCTTGGCCTGCAGTGCCTGGACGGCCTTGGCGACGGCGAGGTAGGTCTTGCCGGTGCCCGCCGGTCCGATACCGAACACGATGGTGTGCTTGTCGATGGCGTCGACGTAGCGCTTCTGGTTGAGCGTCTTCGGTCGGATCGTGCGGCCGCGGTTGCTCAGGATGTTCAGGCTCAGCACGTCGGCCGGACGTTCGGTCGTCTCGGCCTGCAGCATCGCGATGCTGCGCTCGACCAGCTCCGACGTGACGCCATGGCCGCTGCGGGCCATCGCCACGATCTCATCGAGCAGCCGCTCGGCGAAGGCGGCCTCGGCCGGCGAACCCGTGACCGTCACCACGTTGCCGCGGGCGTGCAGGCTGCCGTCGATCTCGGCCTCAATGAGCCGCAGGAATTCGTCGGCGGGACCGTACACAGCAACCGTGGGAAGGCTGGTCGGCACCGTGAAGGTGTACTGAACGTCGTCACTCATTGGTGAATCAAGGGTAGACCAGGCGCATTACCCGGGCGGCCACGTCAGACTGCGACCGGCGATGACGTGGGCGTGGCAGTGGAAGACGGTCTGCAGGGCGTCGGGCCCGGTGTTGAAGACCAGACGGTACGAACCGCCATTCTCGCTCTCGGCAACCTGCCGGGCGAGCTCCAGCACGGCAATCGTCGATTCCGGGTCCGCGGCCGCGAGGCTGCCGATGTCCGGCTCGTGTCGCTTCGGGACGACGAGCACGTGGACCGGCGCCTGAGGGTTCAGGTCACGGAACGCATAGGCGAGCGGCGACTCTGCAACGCGGTCCGACGCGATCTCCCCCGCGACGATCTTGCAGAACAGGCAGGTTTCGTCGGTTTCTCCCATGCCGCGAGCCTACGTGGACGATCATCTCTAACGCAGGGCGTCGCGGATGCGGCCGAAGACGCTGCGCTGCGTCGGCCCCAGGCGGGCCTCGGGCGCAGTCTCATCGCGCTCTTCGGCGAGTTGGCGCAGCAGGTCGCGCTGCGTGTCATCCAGCGTGTTGGGGGTCTCGACAAACACCTCGACGACGAGGTCGCCGCGTGTCCCACCCCGCAGCCGGGGAACTCCCTGGCCACGCAGGGTCAGCCGTTCGCCGGACTGAAGTCCCGGCGGGATGTCGAGCTCCACGATGGCCGGCTCCCGGTCGACGTCGGCTTCGAGCGTCGGCAGGTCGAGGCGGGTGCCGAGCGCCGCCGCGGTCATCGGGATGGTCACGTGGCAGTGCAGTTGGTCGCCCTTGCGCTCGAAGAACGGGTGCCGTTTGACGTCTATCTCGATGTACAGATCGCCGGACGGGCCACCGCCGGGGCCGATCTCGCCTTCGCCGGCGAGCTGGATCCGGGTGCCCTGATCGACGCCGGCCGGGATGGTAACCGTGAGAGACCTGCGGGCACGGATCCGGCCATCGCCGCCGCACTCGATGCATGGATCAGTGATGACCGAACCGAAGCCATGGCAGGTCGGACATGGGCGCGATGTGCGGATGTCGCCGAGCAGAGACCGCTGAACCTGCTGGACACTGCCGTGACCGTGGCAGGTGTTGCAGCGGGTCGGTGCCGCGCCTTCACGCGCGCCGGAACCGTCGCAGGTCGTGCAGACGACGGCGGTGTCGAGCTTGATCTCGCGGGTCGTGCCGAAGGCGGCATCGGCCAAGTCGACGGCCATCCGTAGCAGAGCATCCTGACCGCGCTGGACTCGCGGCCGTGGCCCACGCGGAGCTGCTTGGCCGAAGAAGGCGTCCATGATGTCGTCGAAGCTGAAGCCCTGGCCGAACCCGTGGCGGGCGCCGCCGAGCGGGTTGCCGCCGCGGTCATACACCGACCGCTTCGCCGGGTCGGACAGCACTTCGTACGCGATCGAGACCTCCTTGAACCGGTCGGCTGCGTCGACGGCGTCGTTGACGTCCGGATGCAACTGCCGGGCCAAGCGGCGGTAGGCCTTCTTGATCTCGTCGGTGGTGGCCGTTCGGCTCACGCCCAAGACTTCGTAGTAGTCGGCTGCCACGTCAGTCCTCGTTCAGCAATCGGCCGACATAGCGGGCCACCGCGGCAACCGCGGCGATCGTGCCGGGATAGTCCATGCGGGTGGGGCCGAGCGTGCCCAGCGCCGACCCGCCCTCAGCGCTGCCATACGTCGTCGACACCAGCGCCATCGTCGCGAGGCCCTCGGTTCCGGTCTCGCTGCCGATCCGCACCTGCGGGACCGGGGCCGTCGCCTCTCCCAGCAGCTTGAGAAGAACGACCTGCTCTTCCAGCGCCTCAAGGACGGGCTGGATCGCCTGGTCGAAGTCGTGCCCGAACCGGGCGAGGTTCGCCGTGCCGCCGACGGCGATCCGTTCGGGCGATCGCTCGCTCGTGAGCGTGTGCGACAGCGCCGAGACGATCGAGGTGACGATCGGGCGATGCCGCGGGGCGAAGCCGTCGATTGCCTCGGCCAAGCGGACGGATGCCTCCCCCAGCCGCTGGCCGACGGTCGCCCCGGTGAGCCGTGCCCGCAGCTGCTTGACCAGCGCGTCGTCCGGGGTGTCGGCCAGTTCGATGATGCGTTGCTCGACCCGTCCGCTGCTGGTGATGACGACCACGAGCATGCGTGCGTTCTCCAGCGGCACGATCTCTATGTGCCGGACCGTGGCCAAACTCAGCGACGGGTACTGGACGATCGCGATCTGGTTGGTCAGCTGCGCGAGGACGCGAACGCTGCGCTGGACCACGTCGTCGACGTCAACGGCGCCGCTGAGGAACGTCTCGATGGCGCGGCGCTCGGCGGCCGACAACGGTTTGACCGTCGCCAGCCGGTCGACGAACATCCGGTAGCCCTTCTCGGTCGGGATGCGTCCGGCGCTCGTGTGTGGCTGGGAGATGTAGCCCTCGTCTTCGAGGATCGCCATGTCGTTGCGGATGGTCGCCGGCGAGACGCCGAGCTGATGTCGATCCAGCAGCGAGCGCGACCCCACGGGCTCATGCGTAGCCACGTAGTCCTCGACGATGGCACGCAGAACGTCAAGACGCCGTTCATCGGCCATCGCGCACCTCCCGCTCACCGTCCGGCCCGCGAGTCTGCTGGCACTCATCGGGGGCAACTGCCAGTCTAACGAGGTGGCTCACGACCGGTATGGCAGTGATGTTCTCGGCGGCGACTGGCGCAAGCCTGCGCATGGACGGACGACCGAGCAGCCGGCTGACCTCGGGCTCGTCGTCGAGGACGTCACCACCGGCTGGTGCGGCGAGATCGTCCGTGTCGATCCAGACTTGGGAACGGTGGATCTGCAGGACCGGCGCAACATCTGCAAGACGTTCCGGCTCGGGCCGGGTTTCTGGCTGGACGGCAAGCCCGTCGCGCTCACGGCACCCGCGAAGGCTGCACCGGCGCCGCCCACGCGGACTGCATCCGGTTCGCTGGCCGTTGCAGATGCCCGGGCGAAGGTGGCGTTGCCTTCGCGGATCTGGGTCGAGGGACGCCACGACGCAGAACTCGTCGAGAAGGTGTGGGGCGACGATCTCCGCGCTGAGGGTGTTGCCGTCGAGCACCTCGGCGGCATCGACGACCTCGCATCCGCTGTTGCCGAGTTCTCTCCCGGGCCGGATCGCAGGCTGGGTGTTCTCGTCGACCACCTTGTGCCCGGCTCGAAAGAGTCGCGCATCGCGGCCCAGTCTGCGGGCAACCCGCACGTCCTCGTCGTCGGCCACCCGTTCGTTGACGTGTGGCAGTCCGTGAAGCCCGAACGCCTCGAGGTTGAGGCGTGGCCGGTCATTCCGCGTGGTGTCGACTGGAAACACGGCATCTGTGAGGCCTTCGGCTGGCCGCACGCCGAGCAAGCCGACATCGCTCGTGCGTGGAAGCGGATCCTGGGCGCCGTCCACGACTTCGCCGACCTCGAACCCGAACTGCTGGGTCGGGTCGAGGAACTCATCGACTTCGTGACAGCGCCCTGAGCCCAGACTTCCCGAGGCCATTTTCGCATCCGGCTCCGACAGTGGCTTCGGTCGCGAAATTGTTGGGATTTCGGCGATTTTCTTGGTCGGTTTCCTTGTTTTTCGTCAGTGTGTTCTACTAAACTAGTGGCATGTTCTCCGGGAGTGACACCACACTGGCGGTGATGCGTGATGCCGCTCGCACCCTTCAGTCCCCCACTGCTTCGCTGGGTGATGAAGTCCGGGCCATGGATCGTGCGGAGAAGGCTCTGGCGATGGCCAAGGCCGCCAAGCTGGCCGAGATGGACGCCTTGCGGGCGCACGAATCCGAGGGCGCCGCTTCGATCACCGTGTGGGCGCGACGCGAGATTCAGCAGGACGCCGGCGCCACCCGGGCCCAGGTCCGCTCGATCAACACGACCCGCACGATGCACCAGGTGCGCGAGGCTGCGGCCGAGGGTCGCATCGGGATGCGGCACCTGCAGTCCTTCGCCTACGCCATCGCGCACTGCGGCGCCGGGCAGGTGTTCCTGCGCGAGACCGAGATGGTTGACGCCGCCATGAACTCCACGCCCAAGGACTTTCACGAGCGGGTCCGGCACCTGCGGTTCCGGCTGTTCCCCGACGACCTGGACCAGGCCTACCTGGACGGCATGGCCCGGCGCGACTTCAAACTGTCCAAAACCTTGGGCGGCTGGCACCTGACCGGGTTCCTCGACATCGAGGTCGGCGCCATGCTCGATACCGTCCTGCGCAACCTGTCGGTGCCCCGCGATGCCGGCGACGACCGCACACCCGCGGATCGACGGATGGACGGGCTGGAGCAGTTGCTCAAGTCCACCCTGGAGCACGGCCTGCCCTCGGACAACGGCATCCGCCCACAGCTCTCGGTCGTGATCACCGCCGAAACCCTGAAAGCCATCGCCAAAGGTGACCGGCCCACGATCGGCGAACTCGAACCCGCCGTCCTGCAAGGGTTCGGACCCATCGGCCCCGTCCTGCTCAGCGTGCTGCTCGACGACGGCCAGATCACCCCGATCCTGGTCAAGGACATCGAACCCAACCCTGAGGTTCTGGACGTCGGGCGCACCCACCGCCGCGCCACCCCACGTCAAGCCCGCGCCATCGCCTTCCGACAGAACGGCATCTGCGCATCACCCGGCTGCCACCACCCCATCGCCCACAACCACCACCGCCACTGGTTCAGCAACGGCGGCCGCACCGCACTCGAAGACATGGACGGCCGCTGCACCAAATGCCACACCCTCATCCACGCCGGCCGACTCAACATCCCCGGCTACACCAAAGACGGCTGGCCCCTCCGCCAACCCCGACGCCGACGAACGGGCTAACCAGCAGGCCGCCCCACCCGGCGGCCACACAGCCATGCTCTGGATGAAGAGTCGCTGACCTAATCTCGACTCATGCATGAGGTGACCGAGCTTGAGCGGACCCTGTGGGATCCGCAGAGCAGAAACGATCCCGAACTCGTCGACCGGCTCCTGCACCCCGACTATCTCGAAGTCGGATCGACCGGCCGCACGTGGACGCGTCGCGACATCCTGAAGCCGGTGGGCCATTTCACGGCCGAACTCACCGAATTGGCCGAGGCAGAACTCCTTCCCGGCGCCGTGTTGGTCACCTACACCAGCGTCGTCCATGAGTTGTCAGGCATCGACGAGGTCACCGGAGGCCGGGTTAAGCGCAGCTCGTTGTGGTT
>DATLCL010000164.1:0-11076 GCA_035526415.1 Aeromicrobium sp. | reverse complement strand
CCCCTACGGGTTGGGGGGATCACCGCCACGTCGGATTGCTTGCCGCGCTTGTCGGCACGCTTTTCCTTGATCGACTTGCCGGACTTCTTCGACATCTGCTGTCGCGGGGACTTGTCACTCATGGGCGCTCCTAGCGTGCGGGGATAGGTACAAGGGCAGGCTGGTGTATCTGGGATGGCTCGAGCACAGCCAGCAATTCGTCGACGGACTGTGAAACGGTGAACTTGGACGATGCGAGGCGACGTTCGTCCGGCGTCACCCGTCCTTCGGCAATGGCGGTGCGGATACCGATCGCGAGCGCCTCGGCGTTGTCCGGGTCGACGTAGGTCACTGCACCACAGTTGGTCTCGGGCAGCCCGCCGTCGTCTGAGGCAACGACTCGACAGCCGGTGTGCTGAGCTTCGATTGAGACGATTCCGAACGTCTCGTGCCAGTACTGACCGTTGGAGGGCATCACCACGATGTCTTGATTCGCCATCAACGCCGCCATGGCCTCCGGAGACTTCCCGGCCGGGACCAACCGCACGCCTGGATGGGCTTCCAGCAGACGGTGAATGATGCGGCCCTGTGGTTTGTCTGACCCGGCGGCTGTCGCGGTGAAGGTGAGATCCAGGCCTGAGGCGACGACGAGGTCGTTGTGGAGCATCTCCAGGAAGGTGTAGATGCCCTTTTCGGGGCTCAGTCGTCCGGCATAGAGGATGCGAATGGTTGATGACTCGCGGAATGGCCGGATCTGGTCGGCAAAGCACGGCTCGGCGAACGGGTAGACCACGTGAACGGCGCCGGCATCGATACCCAGAAAGTCCGACCAGAGTTTGCCACCGAATTGGCTGGTGGCGATCAGAGTCCGACCGCGCGTCTGTGCCGCCAACCGACGACGCTCTCCGTCACGCAGGGGCGGCGGGATGTGTAGGAATTGGAAGGCCGGATTCTGGGTCTGGACGGCGGGAAACTCGGTGACAAAAACCACGGTGCCCTGCAGAAGGCTGACCTCGGACACCGACCGCAGCGAGCGAAACGGTATGTCAAAGAATTCGTCACGACCGTCGTCAATCCCCGCAGCAACCGTGACGATCTGGGCGGCAATGCCGCGTCGATTCAACTCACGGACATGACCGATCGTGTAGTTCTCCGAGCCTCCCGTCCCAGCGGGAAGGGGTAAGCCCAACTCCCAGACGAACGAGATCAAGAATTATCAGGGCGCGAGTTCAACTCGCCACCAACCTCAGATTGCTGCTGTCGTCGGTATCAGTTCGCTCGTGGGGCCCACATCGGCCAACCCGACAATTGCAGTCTTGGTTCGATGGTAGCTCCTCGCGTCCAACCGACTGTCATCGTCGGAATACGCGGACCTCCCACGGACCCAAGGTGCCTGTGCGCCTTCGGGCGGGTGGGTAGTTGCCGATGACGATTCCTTCGGTGCCGACGTCCGCGCCCTCGACCTGCACATCCGCCCCGGAGAGATTCGCGAAAACGTCCATCGTCTGGTCATCGAGACGCCGCCGAAACGCGTAGACCGTCTCCGCGTCGACGTCGAGGAGAGCGAAGGTGCCTCGGACGACCACGGGTTCGGCGTGCCGCAAGGAGATGAGTGCCCGGTAGTACGCGTAGATCGAGTTCGGATCGTTGCGCTGGCTTTCGGCGTTGAGCCAGACATGGTTCGGGTTGGGCGTGATCCACGGCGTCGATCCACTGAATCCAGCCCCTGCGCCGCCGGTCCACTGCATGGGAGTGCGCGCATTGTCACGTCCGCTGCGACGTAGCGCGTCAAGGACGACTGCGGGATCGGCATCGAGCCGTCCAGTTTGATCGGCGTAGTAGTTGAGCGACTCCACATCGCGGAAACTGGCGATGTCGTCGAACGGAACGTTCGTCATGCCAAGCTCTTCGCCCTGATAGACGTAGGGCGTTCCGCGATGAAGGTGCAGGACTGTCGCGAGCGCCGTGGCCGACTCGTACCAGTACTCCGCATCGTCCCCAAAGCGGGAGACGACCCGCGGTTGGTCGTGGTTGTTCCAGTAGAGGCTGTTCCAACCTTCGTCGGACAGCGCCTCCTGCCAGCGCCCTAAGGTGGCGCGGAGGTCGGGGACTGTGACTTTGCGTGGCGTCCACTTGTCGCCGTCGTGATCGAGGGCCACGTGCTCGAACTGGAAAACCATTGCCAGGTGGCCCGTCGCACGGTCGGTGAACTCCCTGGCCTGCTCTGGTGTCACGCCGGGCATCTCGCCGACCGTCAGGTACTTGTGAGGCCGTGGGTCGAAGACCTGCAGCCTCATCTCGGCGAGAAAGGCCCGCAGTTGGGGACCGCTTGAGAAGTGTGGGAAACCGTCCCCGAACCCCGAGCCCGTGACTGAGCCGTCGGGGAGCGCTGGGTCTTTGGAGATGAAGTTGATGACGTCCATCCGGAACCCGTCGATGCCCCGATCGAGCCACCAGTTCATCATCGCGAAGATCGCGCCCCGTACCTCTGGGTTGTCCCAATTCAGGTCAGGCTGCTTGGCCGAGAACAGATGCAAGTAGAACTGACCGCGCTCGGGCGACCACTTCCAGGCGGATCCGGAGAATGCGGCTCCCCAGTTGTTGGGCTCCGAACCGGGCTGCCCGGCAACCGTGCCCGGCTTGGCATCGCGCCAGAAGTACCAATCCGCTTTAGGGCCGGACCGGCTCCGGCGCGACTGCACAAACCACGGATGTTCATCGGATGTGTGGTTCACGACGAGATCCATGACGAGCTTCATGCCGCGTTCGTGCACGGCGTCGATCAGCTCGTCCAGGTCGTCGAGCGTCCCGAAGAGTGGATCGATGTCTTGGTAATCGCTGATGTCATAGCCGTTGTCGTCCTGCGGCGACCGGTAGACCGGCGACAGCCAGATGACGTCGATGCCGAGGTCAGCGATGTAGTCGAGGTGCGCCAAGACTCCGGGCAGATCTCCGACTCCGTCGCCATTCGAGTCAGCGAAGCTGCGCGGGTAGATCTGATAGACGACCGCCGACTGCCACCAGGCCACATCGGACTTTGGGAGATCAGTCGAGCCTTGAGCGGCTCTCACATCGTCTCCGTCCGGGCCACATCCGCAGCCGGTTTCCCCGAGAAACTCCAGTCGCCGGGGTGCGAACTCAACCGTACGCCGATTCATGGCGCTTTTCAGTCAGCGACTAGTCCGCGCTGATTTCGTGGGCTGTGACCGTCATCTGGTTCAGCCTGGGCCCGCCGAAGGTCGTCGCCATCGCAACGTCGGAGGCGTCTCGGCCTCGCCCGATCACCGTGCGCCCTTTGCGCCGGGCATTGTTCCGAGGGTCGAACGTCCACCACCGATCACCCAGCCACACCTCCATCCACGCAGCGAAGTCCATCAGCTCGGGTTCGGACGGCACGTCCAGCGCTGGGAGGTACCCGAAGACGTAGCGGGCCGGAATGTTGAAGGCCCGGCAGAACGAGATCGCCAAATGGGTGAAGTCCCGGCACACCCCGAAACCGCTGCTGTTCACGTCAGAAGCCGTCGAAAGCGCAGAGGTACTGCCGTACTCGAAGGTGAGGTGCTGGTGTACGTAGTCGCAGATCGCCTGGACCCGGCCATACCCCGGATCGACTGAACTGAACAGGTCCCACGCCTCGTCTGCAAGCACATCGGGAAGGCAGTAACGACTAGGAAGCGTATACACCAACGTCGCGTCCGGAAGCTCTTCCGCAGCCACCTCCTGTGCCGACTCATCGGCGTCCTCTACGGCGTCGATTACGTCGATGTTCGCCTCGTACCGCAGGGTCGACCAGCCCGCCGGCAACACCACTCGGGTGCACGGGTTGCCGTAGAGGTCGCGATAGGAGCGCAGAGCCAAACTCGGGGTGGAGACCCAGAACTCAGAGCGCCGCGTGTGGAGCTGGGAATCATCGGGTTGCACCTGAAACACCGCCAGCGTCGACACCTCGGCCTCGTAGGTGAACTCACACCCCACCACCAGCCGACGAGTCTTCATCTGCCAACGATGTCACCTCGGCCCAACGCGCGCACTTGACCCTGCCATCGTCACCCACAGTCGGGGCGATTCGTGCCCCCGGACGACGTCTGCGACGCGGTGCTCTTCCTCGCCTCGGACGCGGCGAAGTCGATCACCGGCTCGAACCTGGTCGTGGACCGCGGCGTCGTCTTCTGAGGGCGCAGCTGGGCACAGCCAGGCCAACTGGTTGGTGGCACGGTGGTGTATTCGGCAAGGTATATTCGCGCAATGTCGCGGAGAGCGGTCCCGCGCCGCCGGAATCGGATCCTTGCGACATACCCCTCACTGGTGATGCTTGCGGCCGTCGTGGGCGCGGTTATCGGAGGTTCGCCCAACGCTGGTCGCACGGTCGCCAGCCCACGGGTCTCCGCCGAAATGCCCATCGTCCCTCGCGATGTCGTCGCTGTTCCCCCGGCCGTCTTGATTGAGCCGCCAGCTGGTGCGGTTCCAAGACTCGCCGTCATGGTCATACACGGCAACGGGTGGATAGGCCCGGACCCCGAGCTCATCCGCAAACCGGCCAACGCCGAAATGTGGCATCACCAGGGCTGGGCAATCATGATCCCGGAGTTCCAGGCTGGTGCTTCCGGGCTCGAGGACTTGGTCGCGCACCACGATGATCTTCGGAGACGCTACCCCAGAACGCCTATCTGTCTGTTCGGGTATTCGGCCGGTGCACACCTGGCGCTCATGCTTGCAGTCCGTCGTCCCGACGTCCGTTGTGTCATCAGCGAGGCGGGACCCACCGATCTCCGAGCGCTCTCGACGACTGATCCGGTAAACGTCTATCCGCTCGCTGTGCGCGCATTTGGCGAAGGCAATTTGGCCGAGTGGAGTCCGATCCGATTCGCCGACAAGATTCATGCGAGCGTCTTTCAGGTGGCCGCGAGGAACGATCCCGTTGTCCCAGCGAGCCAGGCAGAATTGCTCGCGCCGAAACTCAGATCTGGGAGATTGCGGATTCTCGATCCCGGAGAGGCGGGATTCATACATTCCAAGGTCGATGCCGGCCAATGGAAGCGTGCACGCGCCGAAGAACTCTCGTTTCTTGCGAGCTTTGAGGACCCGACATTGGGATGATTCGCTCCATCATGGATATTCTGAGGCCGGCCAACTCGCCCTTAGCCGGCGGCCCAACCCAGACGCCGTGATGTGAACCTGAAGTGAGTAGACGTGCGCGAAGCCCGTTTCACGCAGCTTGACGCGCTGCGCGCCTTCGCTGTCACTGCCGTCGTCGCCACCCACACCCTGGGGCCGTGGGCAGCGACCGGAACGACCGGCGTTCAGCTCTTCTTCGTGATCAGCGGATTCCTGATCACCGGCATCCTGCTCGATGCTCGAGCGCAGGCCGACGAATTGGGACAGCGAAGGACGTCGGTACTCCGGTCCTTTTACGCTCGCCGCGCATTGAGAATTTTTCCGATCTACTACCTGATCATCGTAATCGGGACGCTGATTGGCGTGCCCCCGATGCGGGAATCGTTGAGCTGGAACCTCCTGTTCTTGTCCAACTGGAAAATCGCGTCTGACGGCGACTGGGGAGTGGTCCCGCACATCTGGTCCTTAGCGGTGGAGGAGCAGTTCTATCTGGTGTGGCCGCTCATCGTGCTCTTCGCCCCTCGAAGGGTGCTTCCATGGGCCGTCGGCGCGATGATATTCATGGCTCCTGCTACGCGCATGGCGCTGGTGACATTCACGGACGTGTGGCCCGACGGAGTCATGATCGTCACTCCGGCAACGTTCGATTCGCTCGGTCTAGGCGCTCTGTTGGCGCTGCTGTGGCGTACGTCCCACAACGTCGATCGCGTCGATCGCGTCGCGGCATGGCTGGCTGTTGGAGCAGTGGTGTTGTTCGTCTTGCGGTTCGCGACGGTGCACTGGCTGCCAGAGCATGCTTTGCTTTGGCAACTGACAGTCGCCAGATGGCCACTCCTATTTGCATGGTGTGTCCATCGTGTCGCCCGCGGCGTACGCGGGCCGGTGGGGGCTTTCCTGCTGTGGCGGCCGGTCGTCTACATCGGGACCATTAGTTATGGCATCTACCTCGTCCACCTCTTCGTGTTGCCTGTGGGCGCGTATCTGGAAGGTCTGATCGGGCTCCATGTGGCATTCCCACCGCGAGGTGCCGCGCGGTTCATCTTGGTCTCCGCCGCGTCGATTGGGCTCGCTTCCTTGTCGTGGCGGTTCATCGAGCGACCCATCAACAACCTGAAGCGACACTTTCCTTACGTGCGAACCGACGTGATCGATAGAAGCCTGGAAGAACGCGTGCCCGCGACCACGGTCCTGGTGACAGGTGCGACCGGCTTCGTTGGAAACCGTCTGCTCCCACGCCTCGTTGAGCAGGGCTTTACGGTCCGGGCAATGTCCCGGAACCCAGATCGTTACAACGGTGGGCACGAACGCGTCGTCCGCGGCGACGTCGACGACCCATCGAGTTTGCCGGCGGCGCTAGCCGGCGTTGATGTTGCGATCTACCTGATCCACTCCCTCGGCGATCCCGACTTTGAACGGCGGGACGCGGCGGCAGCTCGTTCTTTCGGCGCCGCCGCAGCGCGCGCCGGGGTGCGCCAAATCGTGTACCTCGGCGGACTCGGTGCCGACGACGTCACGTTTTCGCCGCACCTGCGTTCGCGGCGCGAGGTCGAGGAGATCCTCGGCGAGGCGGGTGTCCCAGTCACAGTCTTGCGCGCAGCAATCGTGGTCGGCAGCGGTGGTGTCTCCTGGGAGCTCACCCGCCAACTGGTCAAGAAGCTCCCCGCGATGGTCGTGCCGAAGTGGGTGTCCACGCGGACCCAGCCGATCGCGCTGGACGATGTCGTCCGCTACCTCGCTGGCGTGATCGACCACCCAGACGCACTTGGCCGGGTGTTCGAGATCGGCGGCGCTGAGCAGTTGACCTACCTAGAGATGCTGCAGGTTGCGGCTGAGATCTCGAAGGGATCTCGAGTGCCGATCGTCCGGGTGCCGGTCCTCACGCCACGGCTGTCGTCATACTGGCTGGCCCTGGTCACCGACGTCGATGTCGCGACGGGGCGCAATCTGATCGACTCGATGCGCACGGAGGTAGTGGTCACCGATTCCGCGATCCGCGAGCTAGTGCCCGGCGAGCCGATGTCTTACGCCGAATCGGTGCGACTCGCGCTGGAGGAGTCCGAGCGCCTGACCGGTCAGGCGAAGGGCAGCGGTAGCGTGAAGAGCATCGTCAGCGCCCACGTCACGTGAGCGAGCATCTGCGCCAAGATCCCACCGGACGCGCGCCAGGTCGAGGCGCTCTATAAAACGTTCACCGGGCGGAATGCGCACCCCAAGCGGATTCGACCATGTCGCGGATGGTGTGGACGGCCTGCCATCCCAAGGTCGACCGGATCTTGTCCACTGAGGCGACCACCGACGGCGGGTCTCCGGCACGGCGGCCAACGATCTCAGGCACAAGATCCGAATCGGCCACCTCGAGGATGCATTCGACCATCTCGAGCACCGTGGTTCCGTGACCCGTTCCCACGTTGAACGTCTCGCCGGTTGCCGGTGGCTGGTCCATGATCCACCGAGCGACCTCAATGTGCGCCCGAGCGAGGTCGTCGGCATGGACGAAGTCTCGGACGCATGTCCCATCGCGGGTCGGATAGCCACCGCCAAAGATCTTCGGCGCGTTGCCATCGCCACGAGGTTGAGTACCGCACGGTCACCATGCACCCGTTGTACCTGACCGCGCGCGTCCAGCAGCCCGACGTGATCGGCTCGTGGCCGGCGTGCTGGCTCATCGGCGGGTACGGCGACGGACACGTGCGGCCGCTGCCCCGGCCGCCGGAGATCGATATCCTGGAGAGCCAGTACGACGGCGTCGGCCACAACGCCAACATGGTCCATACCGCGGTGGTGACGACGCCCTACTCCTGGGCGGACGCGCCGCAGGGCCCGGTCTCGAACACGTACACCCACCCGCAACTCAACGGCAACTGGTTCGTCGCAACCGAGTCGCTCAAAGGGCGCTGGATGGAGATCGCGCTGGAGTGGTACCCGGACCGCGCGTGCTGGTACCTCGACGGCCTGAAGATTCGGTGCAGCAACTACAAATGGCTCGCCGCCGGCGGTGCCGCGAACACCACCCCGGTCCGTGCTGCTCAACTTCGCCGTCGGCGGCTCGTGGGCCGGCTCCGGTGTCGACACGTCGAAGCTGCCGACCGAGTCCTACGACGTGGGCTACGTCCGGATCTACCAGAAGTAACGATTCCGCCGGGCGATTCTGCGCTGGTTCTGAGCGCGCGGGCGAATCCATGACTCGCACGGCTAGTTCCACGGCCCCGAAATTCACCCAGAACATGCACCGGGAGACATACGTCCATCCCTCCGCCCAGGTTAACGACCCCGGGTCGAACCCAGTCCGGACACAGACAGGGACGGCAGGTCAGTGACCTCCACGTGCGGGCCGGCCAGCTGGCCTACGACTTGAAGTTCCCCGGCCGGCGTTCTGCGCTCAGAGAACGCTGACGCGTGATCGAACTACCATGGGACCGTGCCGTTCGCGGCCGATGGTCGCCCCGGGTCCAGGCCCGCGATTGGAACGGACATCCATGCCAGACGACGTGAAACGCCCGCCCGACAATAAGCGCGTGCTGATCGCCGGCGCGGGTACGGCCGGTCGTAGCCTCGCCGCCGACGCAGCGGCTTCGGGCGACGTCGTGGTCGGATTCCTCGATGACGTGCAGTCCGGTTCGGACATCATCGGACGCCTCGCCGATGTCGCCGAGGTGTCTCGTCGGGAGCAGATCAACCTCGTCTACTTCGCGATCCCCTCGGCGCCCGCCGAGGTTCTGCGTGCGTTCGTGACGGAGACGCCACGCGACCTCGTGGAGCTTGCCATCGTCCCCCGCACCTACCGCGTCGTGTCACGAGAGCGTGTCTCCGTCAGCGACCTCACGGACATCGACGTGCTCGACATGGTGGGGAGGGCGCCGATCAAGCACGACATGGTCGAGGCGAGGAGTGCGATCAAGGACCGGCGAATCATGGTGACTGGAGCGGCCGGATCGATCGGCTCCCGGCTCTCCGCTCAACTGCACGTGCTCGACCCCGAGCTCGTCGTGTGCGTCGACCGGTCGGAGAGCGCGACCTTCCACCTCGGGCAGTCGCTCGCCGACATCCCCAACTACCGGCTCGAGATCGGCGACGTACAGTCGGAGCGCCGCATCGCCCAGCTGATGGAGCGCTACCAGCCCGACATCCTCTTTCACGTCGCCGCCTACAAGCACGTGCCCCTCATGCAGAACAATCCGGTCGAGGCGTTCAACAACAACGTCTGGGGCACCCTCAACACGCTCCGTCAGGCGGCGGACACCGGGGTCGAGCGCGCCGTCTACCTCTCCACGGACAAGGCCGTACACCCCACCAACATCATGGGAGCCACGAAGCGCATCGGCGAACTTCTGCTACGCGACCTCGCGGCGCGCAAGTCCGGCACGAAGTTCACCGCGGTCCGGTTCGGCAACGTGCTGGAGAGCGAGGGAAGCGTCATGCAGACGTTCCGCCGCCAGCTGCAGCAGCGCCGCAATCTGACGGTCACGGATCCCGAGGTGACCCGCTACTTCATGACCATCGACGAGGCGAGCCAGCTCGTCATCCAGACGGCCTCACGCGGGTCGCAAGGCGACCTGTTCGTGCTCGACATGGGCGACCCCATACGGGTCTTCGACCTAGCGAGGGGCCTCATCGAAGCCGTCGACCCCACCCTGGACATCGACGTAATCGGGCTGCGACCTGGCGAGAAGATGCACGAGGAACTCAGCTACGCGACGAGCGCCGTCGACACGACGACTCACCCCAAGATCTTCATCGTCACGGAGCGGGACGAGCAGGAAGCCGGCGCGACCATGAGCTGGGTCGAGGGACTGCTCGAGAGGACGCGCTCCTACACGATCGGCGACGACGAGTTGACGGACGAGATGCGCCGGTTCGGATTCTCAGCGATCCAATGAGCCGAGTCCTCGTCGTCGGAGCGGGCAGCCCGCTCGGAACCGCGGTCGGCGCAGCTCTCGCGGCCGAGGGCCACGAGGTGCACGGCGTGTCTCGTCGTGGTCGGGGCAAGGGCGAGATGGTCGACATCACCGAACCTAAGGCCGCACGGGAGCTCCTGCAGCGCATCCGGCCCGTCGTCGTCGTCTACCTCGCGCGTCCCGAGTTGCCGACCGAGGATGTCGAGGCCGCGATCGAGTCGGCCTCCGATGCGGTGGGTTGGTTCGCGACCCAATGTCACGAGGAGGGGGCCGCACGGATCCTCTTCGCATCGAGTGCCGCGGTCTACGGCACCGCGGCTGTCGCTCCGCGATCTGAGGACGACCCGACGCCCGCGCCAGGGCCGTATGCGCAACTCAAGCTGCGCTCCGAGCGTGCACTCGACGAGGTCGCACGGGCGATCGGCATCGTGGCGGTCTCACTCAGGATCTTCAACGTCTACGGTCCGGGCTTCTCGGGCTCACTCGTGAACCGTCTCGCTGACGCCTCGACGGGCGGGGCGCCTCCCACCGTCTTCGCGACCGATGGTTTCGTGCGCGACTACGTGCACCGGGACGATGTGGCCGCCGCCTTCACCGCGGCCGCCGCTTCTCCGGCGCTCGACTCCGGAGTGCTCAACGTCGGCACAGGGGTCGGCACGGGCAACCTGGAGCTGCTGTCCTTGATCCCCGGCGCTCAGTGGCTTCCGGGCAGCGAGCTCGGGGCGCCATCAGTGAGCGTTGCCGACGTCAGCCGGCTTCGCACCGCTCTCGGGGTGTCCCCGATCCCGCTCATCGAGGCGCTGCGGCGGCGCGGCTAGGCGCCGAGTCCTGGGCCGTCATCCATTGAGCCACATCGATGTGCGCCCGGGCGACGTCATCGACATGGACAAAGTCACGGACACACGTTCCGTCGCGGGTCGGGTAGTCGTTGCCGAAGACCCGCGGAGCCTTGCCCGCGTCGAGCCGCTCGAACGCCATGGGAACGAGGTTGAGCACTGCACGGTCACCCAAGGCCGGTGCGGAACGGCCGGCAACATTGAAATAGCGCAGTGCAGCCGTCCGCAGACCGGTGTGCTGCGCGACTCGC
>DATLCL010000153.1:0-2801 GCA_035526415.1 Aeromicrobium sp. | reverse complement strand
GCTCGGTCGCATGTTGGACCTACAGACCGTCTCGGATCGCATCGAGATCGATGACCTCATCACCCGCTACACCCGTTCTGTCGACACCCTCGACTGGGAGCAGTTCGACACCGTGTTCACGCCCGATGCGACCATCGACTACTCGGCGAGCGGCGGCATGACCGGTAGCCGTGACGAAGTGCGGAACTGGCTGGCCGAGACGCTGCCGATGTTCTCGAACATGCAGCACTACGTGGCGCAGAAGGAGGTCCATCTCGACGGCGACACCGCCGAGGTGCGCGTCTACCTGATGAATCCCATGCAGATCAATCAGCCGGATGGCTCGAAGTGGCACATGGACGTCGGCGGCTACTACCTGCACAAGCTGGTGCGCACGCCGGACGGCTGGCGCAGCCGCGAGCTCGTCGAGGAGCTCGCCTGGGACCGCAAGCCGTCCTGAGCTGATACCTCCCACCCCTACGCTGACCCGTGGAGGGAGTCCCATGGCTGAGCAGAAGATCGTCCCGTGTATCTGGTGCGGCGGCAACGCTGAGGAGCTGGTTGCGTTCTACCTGTCGGTGTTCCCGAACAGCGAGAAGCGCGCCCGGACCTACTACCCGACAGAGGGCTTGCCCGACTTCCAGCGGTCCATGGCCGGCCAGGTCCTCACCATCGACTTCGCCATCGGCGGCACTCGCCTGACCGCGCTGAATGGCGGGCCGGAGTTCGCGCCCACCCCGATGCTGTCGTTCATCGTCAACTTCGATCCGTCCCGCGACGACAATGCCGAAGCGCACCTCGACAAGGCGTGGAAGAAGCTCACCAAGGGCGGAACCGTGCTGATGGAGCTCGGCGAGTATCCGTTCAGCAAGCACTACGGCTGGGTGCAGGACAAGTTCGGCGTCGCGTGGCAGCTGATGCTGACCGATCCGTCCGGCGAACAGCGACCATTCCTGGTCCCGTCCCTGATGTTCGCCAACGACAACGTCAACCGGGCCGCCGAAGCCCTCGACTACTACACCGCGACCTTCCCCTACTCGCGCATCGGCAACGTCCACCGGTATCCGGCGGCTCAGGACGAGGTGGCTGAGGGGGCAGTGATGTTCGGCGAGTTTGCGGTCGGCGACCAGTGGTTCGCCGTCATGGACTCACCGGTGCGCCACGAGTTCGACTTCAACGAGGGCGTGTCCCTGCAGGTCGAGTGCGCCGACCAGGGCGAGATCGACATGATCTGGGGCCGGCTGTCCGCCGTGCCCGAGGCCGAGCAGTGCGGCTGGTGCAAGGACCAGTACGGCGTCAGCTGGCAGGTCGTCCCGGTTCATCTGGAGCGACTGCTCACGCCGCAGAACTTCGAGACCATGATGTCGATGAAGAAGATCGTCATCGCCGACTTCGTCCGCTGAGCGTCACCCGCCGAATTCGACGTGGTGCCGCAGCTGCTGCAGGCCTGCGTCGAGGTGCCGCGCCATGATGCCGCGCGCCAGCGTCTCAGCGACGCGGCCGAGGAGGAATCCAGCAAGCTGCAGGCTCATGACGATGACCACCTCGCTCTCCTCACCGTGCTCGTAGACAGTCAACTCGAGTTGATGGCGCGTCCCGCGGATCGCGCGCCAGCTGAGCTGCAGCGGCCCCGGACGTTCGACGACAACGCGGCCGCCGACATCGACGCTGCCGATGTCGATGAAGAGGTCCCACTCACCGAGTCCGTCAGCGTCGGTCGCGAGCTCCTGAAACCGACCGAGCCCGCCGATGATCGGCAGCAGCACTCGCGGGTCGGTCGCGACGGCGGCGACGTCATCGACCGGACGACGCACGACGATGGAGCGCCGAACGGACGTGCTCATCAGCCGAGGACCGGCATGGTCTGCTTGGCCGCCAGCTTGGACAGCGCCACCTGCATGACGCTGACCAGGTAGTCGTACGCCTTGTCCCAGTCCGGCTCGTCACCGAACACGTCGTGCAGGTCGATGGGCGGCAGGACCTGGATGCGGATCTTGGCCGGGAACGGAATGTTCGGCAGGCCGCCAGGCAGGAAGCCCCATGGCAGGCTGAACGTGATGGGCAGCGACTTGACCCGCAGGAGCCGATCGAATCCGAGCGCCTTCGCGAGCGCCCGCCCGTCGTTGAAGACGAAGAGCGTCTCCTGTCCCCCGGTCGCGACGACCGGAAGGATCTTGACCCGGTTGGCGTGCGCCAGCTTCAGGAACCCCTTGCGGCCATCGAACATGATCGTGTGCCGGTCGCGGGTGGCGCGCAGCGCGTCGACATCGCCGCCCGGGTAGACCATGACGTTCGCGCCCGCGACCAGCGCCTCAGAGGCCTTGCCCGGGCCGGCGGTGACGATGCCGAACTTGCGGGCGAAGTCGCCGACGAACGGTGACTTGGTGATGACCTCGTGCGCCAGCCCGATCAGCGGACGGCCTTCGACCGTGAAGTACGTGTGATAGGCGAGGTTGAAGACGAACGAGTCGGGGATGCTCGCGCCGCCGCTGTGGTTGCCGACGAACAGCACGGGCTCGTCCGGGACGTTGTCGAATCCCTCGACCTCGGCCCGGAAATAGAGCTGTGCGGCCAGCCAGAGCCTCGGCAACATCCGCCGGATGAACTCGGTGTCGCGGCCCTCGAGCCCGTCCGGGGTTCGCTGTCCCAGAATCGACGGCAGTTTCACGAGGGCCACCGGATGAGACTACGCGGCACGCGCTGCCTCGATCTGCGCGCCTTGACGCATGAAGTCGAGCGCCTGCCGGCGGTGCGTCTGGTCGGCAAGGTCGAATCGGCCGTCCTGCGACGTGATGGTGTCGATGTAGCTGACGTGGATGACC
>DATLCL010000152.1:0-3283 GCA_035526415.1 Aeromicrobium sp. | reverse complement strand
GTGGCCGATGCGGCCGCCACGGCGCCGCCCAAGGTCATGCTCGACGCCTCTCTCGTTCTGCGGCGCGAGCACGCCAGTCGCTGACGCGTCCGCCGGTACCGTCAGGTCGTGGCGCGCACCTGGTTGGTCATCGACGTCGAGGTGGTGAGTGGCGGAGAGCACGGGGACTTCTGGCCGCGGCCGGGACGGACGTTCGTGGCCGCCCGCACCCATTTGAGCAAATGCGAAAGTGTCCCATCTTTTGTCCCATCTTTTGCTCTCGGACAGGCCGTTCGTGGATGGGACACTCTGTGCAAAAAGGTCCTGACCGGATCAGGCAAAACCGCCCCTGAACTGCGACGATGCGTCCGTCCGGCACCAAATGGAACCGTTCAAAACTCCCGCTTTTGGCGATTCCTAATGTGTACTTAGACGCGCGCCCAGACACCGTGCGTCACACGACCTTCGGGCGGAGTCGGCGCTGCAGATCATACGCTCCGCTCGAGATGACGGCTCGACGCGGATCCGGTCGAGTCTGAGGCAGGTGAACAGTGACGTCGGCGCACCGAACCGCGTAGCACTGCATGACGAAGGGTCCCAGTTCAATGTTACGCTGTAACCTTGAACAAGGGAGGCACTTGAGCAAGGTTGTGCGGAGGCGCTGGCAGTCGTCGCTGGACGGGCTTTCTCGCCGAGACCGGCAGGGATGCGAATACGAGGCATACATCCCGGACCCGCTGGCCGACCGTCGGGTCCGTCTGGACGGAGATGTCGCAGCAGACGTGGCCGATGCCGAGGCCGCCGTCTTGGGGCTGAACGCTGCTCCCGGCGCGCTCGCCGACACCGAGGCGCTCGCGCGTCTGCTGCTGCGGGCAGAGTCCGTCGCCTCGTCCTACATCGAAGGACTTGTCATCGGAGGCCGCCGGCTGCTGCGCGCCGAGGCGGCGCGTTCTATGGGGGACCCGCCTGGCGATGTCACCGCCGAGGAGGTCCTCGGAAACATCGAAGCGATGACGTGGGCGGTCGACACCCTTGCGACGGGTTCTACGGTCACGGTCGACGGGCTCCTGGAGGTCCATCGTCGCCTGCTGGCGGGCTCACGACTGGCCGATCACGCCGGCACGATTCGCACGGAACAGAACTGGATCGGGGGCAGCAGCTTCAACCCCTGCTCGGCCGCGTTCGTGCCTCCACCTCCGGAGGACGTTCCTGCCCTTCTCGCCGACTTGTGTTCGTTCTGCAGCGATGAGGCCCTGCCCGCCGTCGCTCAGGCAGCGATCGCCCACGCGCAGTTCGAGACCATCCACCCCTTCGTCGACGGCAACGGCCGGACGGGACGCGCCCTCATCCACGTGATCCTGCGACGCCGGGGTTTGGCACCTCGGATGTCGCCCCCGATCTCCCTCGTCCTGGCGACTTGGTCCAAGTCGTATATCGAAGGCCTCATCGGCACCCGCTACGCAGGACCGCCGAACTCCGACGCCGCGCATGACGGTCTGAACCGGTGGATCGCCGTCTTCGCAGCGGCATGCCGGCGGGCGGTCGACGACGCATCCGACTTCGAGCAAAGGGTCGACGAGATCGAGAAAGCATGGCGCGTGACTCTCCGCCGCGTGCGGGCCGGCTCCTCAGTCGAGCTACTCCTCAATGCCTTGCCCGGAGCTCCAATCCTCTCCGTCGGCGGGGCCGCCGACCTCATCGGCCGCAGCTTCCAAGCGACGAACGAGGCCATGCGTCGCCTCGAGGCAGCGGGCGTCGTGGCTCAGGTGACGGTGGGTCGACGGAATCGGGCGTACGAAGCTCGAGCAATTATCGACGCCTTCGCCGCTCTCGAGCGCCAGCTCGCAAGCCCGGTAGGCGATACCGGTGCCGCCCCGCCTGAGCGGCCGACCCCGGCACGGCCGGAGAGCTCATGGCCAAGCTGACCAAGCGAACGACCGAGCAGCTCCGGTCGTATCTCGGATCCCTGTCAGCCGATCAGCTCGTGGAGCTGCTGCTGTCGCACGCCGCTCGTGACGACGAACTGCGGGACCGGCTTCTCATCGAATCGGCGAAGCGGGGGGCGGGAGCCGTCGACCTCAAGTCGTTCCAGCGGTCGATCGATGCCGCGGTCTTCGACCTGGCCGAGAGCCGCTACGGCTCGGAGTACACCTCGGGCGAATGGGCGTACGGCGTCAACCAGGTCGCCGGGCGGCTCGGTGAGCTACTCGATGCTGGCCAGGCAGCGGCGGTCGTGACGCTGGCCGAGCATGCCCTCGAGGCGTTGGTCGAGGTCATGGAGCGGGCGGACGACTCGTCGGGCTACATCTCCGATCTCGTGGCCGAACTCGAACGGCTCCACCATGACGCATGCATCTCGGCGCGTCCGGAGCCCGTGGCACTGGCAAGCCGTCTGTTCACCTGGGAAGTTGACGGTCACTGGGACGTCTTCGTGGACGCCGCATCCCGCTATGCCGATGTGCTCGGGCCCGAAGGGGTCGCCCACTTCCGTGAGCTCGCCGAGGAACGGTGGTCGCAGGTGCGTCCCGCCGGCCCGGATGACAGAGACGCCGAACGGTGGGGCTCCAGCTACCGGATCACTCGGGTCATGGAGCGACTGGCGGAGGTCACCGGGGACGTCGACGAGTTGGTGGCCGTCAAGAGTCGCGACCTTTCGATGCCCTACGACTGGTTGGAGGTCGCCGAGGTCTACGCCGGCGCCGGCGCCACGAGGAGGCGTTGGACTGGGCCGCGCGCGGGGTGAGCGCGTTCCCGGCCCAGGGTGACCCGAGGCTGGACGAGTTCCTCTGCGAGGCGTACCACCGCGCCGGACGTCACCTGGAGGCCGTCGATCTGGCGTGGGAGCGGTTCCAGGCCCGGCCGGAGTTGGCCACTTATCAACGGCTCGCCGATCACGCCACGAAGGCCGGTGCGTGGTCCGAGCGGCGATCGCAAGCAGTCGCCGTCCTCCGCCAGCGGATCGACGCCGGCGGTCCCTCCGTCGCGCCGCGCCGGCCGGGCCGAGGGCCGGTCTTCGAGCCGGTCGGGGCGTCCCACCTCGTCGAGGTGCTGCTGTGGGAGGGCGACGACGAAGCTGCATGGCGGGAGGCGGTCGAGGCGGGCGTTCCCCATCGCATCTGGATGCGACTTGCCAACATCCGCCAGGACGAGCACCCGAACGATGTCGCTGGCAACGCGCCGCCATGGACTCAGCCAGGTGCGGCCGGGTGATCCGCGGGCGACTTCTCCGCTCGGACCCAGCGAGCGCAGCTGTCCGCTGAATTGCCATCGCGTTCGGTACTCTGACGTCCATGTCGCGCCTGGA
>DATLCL010000148.1:0-4594 GCA_035526415.1 Aeromicrobium sp. | reverse complement strand
CGGGCACGATCTTCATGGCACCGTTCCTCAAGACCGACTTCATCGGCGCCGGCAGCGCGACCAACCTGCAGGTCATCCAGACGATGCCGACCGGCTCCAGCCTCAACGAGACGTCCGAGGCCGCTCGGCGCGTCGAAGAGGTCATGCGCCGGCAGCCCCACCTGCGGACGTACTCGACCGAGATCGGCGGCGGCGGATCGGTCTTCATCGCACTCAAGAACGACTCCAACAAGGCGTCGATCAACGTGGAGCTCGAGCCGGGGTCCGACCCGATCAAGGAAGCCAAGCGACTGCGGGCCGATCTGGCAAAGCTGAGCGGCATCGGCCGCATCGAGGTGGCCGTCGGCGACGCCGAGACATCGGGCAAGGTCGTGATCTACGTCGAGAGTCCGAACTCCAAGCGGTTGGCCGCGGCCACCGACAAGGTCGAGACGATGATGAAGCGCATCCCCGGCCTCACGAACGTCACCAGCGACATCGGTGAAGAGCGCCAGATGCTCGACGTCGATGTCGACGACATCGAGGCGGCCAAGCTGGGGATGAACCAGGCGACCGTTGGCCAAGCCCTTTCCTGGGCCGTGCGCGGCGAGAAGATCGGCGAGATGACCAAGGACGACACCACCTTGGACGTCTATCTCCGGACGCAGGAGCCGGCCACCGAATTGAGCCAGTTGCGCAACATCGTGCTGCCGACCACACAGCGGATGACGGCGGACACCCGCGAAGACGCGGGCGACGCCGTCGAGGCCCGCGGTGACGATCTTCAGGACGATCAGCGCGACGACGCCAAGGACGACTACAAGGACGGCCTCGACGAGCTGCGGGACCAGCGCAGGGACAGCGAGCACGCTGAGGACGACACCCGGGAGCAGTTGAACAACGCCAACGCCCGCCTTGCCGACCTGCAGGCGCGGCGCGCGGCCAACCCGAACTCGCCGAACGTCACGCAGATGGATGCGCAGATCCGCGACCTGCAGGGCCAGATCGCGCAGCTGCGCGCGGCGATGAGCGGCGCCGAGGAAGGCTCGGACGCGCTCGACGAGCAGATCGAGAAGATGCGTGATCAGTGGGACAAGTCCCAGCGCATGCAGGACAGGGGCGACGCGATTGACGATGCCGCCGACGAGATCGACGACCTGCGACCCAGGCCGGCGAGGTTGAGCGAGGTTGCCCGAGTCTCGATGATCGAGGCACCGAGCCAGATCACCCGCGTCGACGGGGCCCGCGCCGTGACCGTCACCGCGGCGTCCGAAGGTGCCGACCTCAGCGCGATCACGGCCGGAATCAAGGCCGGACTCGCCGACCTCGATCTCGGCGAGGGCGTCACTGCCCGCTTGGGTGGCGTGTCGGAACAGCAGGAGCAGTCGTTCGGCGAGCTCGGCGCAGCCATGTGGGTGGCCATCGGCATCGTCTACCTGATCATGGTGGCGACGTTCCGCTCGCTGATTCAGCCGCTGGTCCTGCTGATCTCGATTCCGTTCGCCGCGACCGGCGCGCTGGGTCTGTCGTTGCTCACCGACTCGGCGATCGGCATCCCCAGCATGATCGGCATGCTCATGCTCATCGGCATCGTCGTGACGAACGCGATCGTGTTGATCGACCTGATCAACCAGAAACGGGCGGATGGCGGGACGGTCGAGGACTCGATCATGGCGGGCGCCCGCCTGCGTGTGCGGCCGATCATCATGACCGCCTTGGCCACCATCTTCGCCCTCCTGCCGATGGGGCTGGGCATCACCGGCGGAGGCGTGTTCATCTCGAAGCCGCTGGCGATCATCGTGATCGGTGGCCTGATCTCGTCGTCGCTCCTGACCCTGATCCTGGTCCCGGTGCTCTACGACGTCGTCGAACACCGTCCGGACTGGCTCCGGTTCGGCAAGAGGCAGCGGGCGCAGGTGGAGGAGTTCCGGGCTCACCCGGACAACGGAACTTCGATCTGACAGGGGTCGGTTGGCATCATGGAGCCATGTCGATGCCCTCAGGTCACTTCTGGTTCTGCGTGAGGCACAACGCCGTCGAGCCCGACGCGGGCTGCGGTCCGGCCGACCGGCTGGGCCCGTATCCCACCCGCGAGGAAGCCGAGCGGGCGTTGGAGAAGGTGCGCGAGCGCAACGACGCGTGGGACAACGACCCGAACTGGAACGATCGCTAGTGCGGTTCAACCTCCGCCAGTCGGGTCCGTGGATCGGCTTCGGCGGGGTCCTGGCCGAGCTGTTCGTCGCGTTCCCGGCGTTCTTCTCGGTCATCAACGTCCCGGCGTCCGGCATCGCCCTGATCATTGCGCTGCTGATCGCGCAGCTGGTCGTGGTGGCCCGGTTGGCCAGGACGCGGCCGGTGTGGTGCGTCTATGTGCCCGTCGTGGGCCTTGCCGTCTACTTCCTGGTCATCTACGTCGGCGCGCACTGGTGGGGCTGGAGCCTCTGAGCTGAATTGTCGGCGACGGTCGCCTCCGGCGATCGCCGACGCCCATGCCAGCTCTCACTGCCGCCCGCGACCGGCAAAGCCGGATCGCTGGTCTAGCGCTGCTGGCTGTTCTGGCGCGTCTAACCCTCGAAGGAGTGCTCGGCGGCGGGGAAGCTGCCCTCGGCCACCTCCGTGGCGTACTGCCGGGCGGCCTCCAGCATGACGCCGTGCAGGTCGGCGTAGCGCTTCACGAAGCGCGGCGCGCGCCCGGTCCGCAGGCCCATCATGTCCTGCCAGACGAGCACCTGCGCGTCGCAATCGGGCCCGGCGCCGATGCCGATGGTTGGGATCTGCAGCTGCGCCGTGATGTCCTTGGCGACCGGTGCCGGCACCATCTCCATGACGACGGCGAAGGCGCCGGCCTCCTGCACGGCGAGCGCGTCCTCGACCGTCTTCTGCGCTGCGTCGCCGCGGCCCTGGACGCGATATCCGCCGAGGTTGTGCTCGGACTGCGGCGTGAACCCGATGTGCGCCATCACCGGGATGCCGCCCGCGGTGATCGTGCGGATCTGCGGCGCCATCTCGGCCCCGCCCTCGAGTTTGACCGCGTGGCACAGGCCTTCCTTCATGAACCGCACGGAGGTGTCGTACGCCTGCCCGGGATCGCGCTGGTAGGAGCCGAAGGGCAGGTCGCCGACGACGAGGGCGCGCTTGGCCGAGCGGGTGACCGCTCGCACGAGTGGAATGAGCTCGTCGACGGTCACCGGCAGGGAGGTCTCGTTGCCGTAGACGTTGTTCGACGCCGAATCTCCGACGAGCAGCACCGGGATTCCGGCCTCGTCGAATACCTGCGCTGCGTACTGGTCGTAGGCGGTGAGCATGGCCCACCGGTGGCCGTCGGCCTTCCATTGCCGCAGGTGGTGGGTGCGGACCTTGCGCAGGTCTGGGCTCCCCGTCGGTGACACAGTGGGTCCAGCCCCATAGGGTGCCGGCTCTTCAGGCGTGGTCATGCCGCCAGTCTGCCGGACATTGGTGCATGCTGTGCCCGTGCGTGTTGCCCTGGCCCTTCTCCTGACGTTCGCCGCGCTCTGCGGCTGTGGCTCGCCGCCGGAGAACGCCGGGGACTGCCGCAAGCAGTTCGCTGCTGAAAGCCACGTGCTGGGAAAGCACGGCAATCCGGGCAGCAAGGACTTCACCCCGAAGCTCACGGCCCGTTGGGACCGGCTGAGCGACGGGTTCGAGCGCCTGAGCACCTCGGCGACGGCGAAGGACTGCCCGCAGAAGCTCACGGCAATGAAGCGTCAGACCAAGCGCGTCGAGTCGGTCTTGCACAAGCTCGACGACTACGACGTCGCCCGTATGACGCGCGACGCGGAAGGGGACCTCAAGCGCGCGCAGGAGCGCCGCGGCCCCGGCGCCGGGCCGGACTATGTCCTGATCACCACGTTCCGCGCCCTTCAGGAAGCCAGTGCCGAGGCGCAGAAGGCGTTGGCACCGTACGTCGCGAGCGTCGATGCCATCGATCCGGACAAGTACTCCAAGCTTGCTGCGGCGATGGTCGCGCTGTACAACGCCGCGGCCTCGAACGCCGCCTTCGCCGACTTCAAGGACGCGCGCGACACCATCAAGAACTACGAACCGCCGGAATGACGCGATGGGGGCTAGAGCTTCTCGCGCCAGGCGTTGGTGATGGGAACGCGACGGTCGCGGCCGAAGTTGCGCTTGGAGATCTTCGGTCCCGGCGGGTACTGGCGCCGCTTGTACTCGGCCTTGTCGACGAGCTGGATGACCTTCTCCACGACGGCGGGGTCGAACCCCTCCGCGATCACCTGGGCCGAGCCGAGGTCGCGCTCCACGTACGCGTCGAGCACGGCATCGAGCAGCTCGTACGGCGGCAGCGAATCGGTGTCCAGCTGGCCGGGACGCAGCTCGGCCGACGGCGGCTTCTCGATGATCGCTTCGGGAATTGGTGGCGTCTCGCCGTCCAGGGTGGCCAGGTCATTGCGCCATTTGGCCAGCTGCCAGACGAGCGTCTTCGGCGCGTCCTTGATGGGCGCGAAGCCGCCGACGGCGTCGCCGTAGATCGTCGAATAGCCGGTGGCGAGCTCGGACTTGTTGCCGCAGGCGAGCACGAGGTGCCCGTGCTGGTTCGACAAGCCCATCCAGATGACGGCGCGGATGCGCGCCTGGA
>DATLCL010000091.1:0-3093 GCA_035526415.1 Aeromicrobium sp. | reverse complement strand
CAATAAGGCAGTCCCCGTGGAGCAACGCGCGCGCCGACACAACGACTACCACCGCTACATCACCGACGAGGTCGTGCCGTTCGTCCGAACCCATTCGGGCCGTGACCAGGCCTGGGTGACCGGCTGCAGCATGGGCGGTTTCCACGCCGCCAACTTCTTCTTCCGGCGACCGGATCTATTCGACGGGGTAATCGCGATGTCAGGCGTCTACCAGCCGCGGATGTTCGTCGGCGACTACAGCGACGACGACGTCTACTTCAACAGCCCGATGTCGTACCTGCCCGAGCTCAAGGATCCCTGGCACCTGGACCAGTACCGCCGCAGCCGGATCGTGTTCACCGTTGGCCAGGGTGCTTTTGAGGACGCACACGTGCCCGAGATGCGCCGCATTCAGGAGGTCCTGCACAACAAGGCCATCCCCGCCACCTTCGACTATTGGGGCCATGACGTGGAGCATCACTGGTACTGGTGGCAGAAAATGCTGCGCCACCACCTCCAGGTCCTGTGGTCCGCCTGATGCGCGTCGGGGGGCTGATCCTGGCCGCGCTCCTGCTCACCGCGTGCGGCCCGACGACGCAGGCGGTAATCACGCCCACGCCGCGGCAGTCGGTGCTCATGCCGCCGCCCGCGAGCGTGGCCGTACCCACGGCTCCCGTTCCCACAGTTGAAGCAGGCACTTCAAATGGCTCGACTCCCATCTCGCTCGGCTCGCCACCGCCCGGAGAGCCAGCACCGACACTCGGCGGCACGATCCTTGACGGCTGGCAGGCCGCTGCCGACTTCCCCACGGTCGGCGCGTTTGAGGTGACCTCCGTAACTGCCGATCCCGCCGGATTGGTCGCGGTGGGCTTCAAGGCGTACGGCGATGAGGGCTTCTACGGTCGCCACCAGGGGGTCGTGTGGCGCTCGCCTGACGGCCGCAGCTGGACAGTCAGCGAGGACGCCGCATTCAATTTCGTGACCCTTGAAGACGTCGCGTCGCTGGGTGATGCGCTGTACGCGTTCGGGACGCTCGAGACGTGCGACCTGATGAGCACTGACGAGTGCTTAGAGCCGCCGGATGCTGGGTGGGGCATCTGGCGATCGGTCGCGGGCGGCGCCTGGGAAAGGCTGCCTGCCATCGCATCGATGCAGTCGGGCACGGTCGACGGCGTCACCGTCGCGAACGACACTCTTCTGGCCTACGGCTGGTCGGGCGACGAATCGCAAGAGGCGCGTGTGTGGCTGTCGACCGACGGCTCTACGTGGACCGAGACTTCGTCGCTGGGCGGCATGGACACGATCAGCGCCGTCGTCGGGACGCCGGCCGGTGTCACCGCTTTCGGTACTCGCTACTCGGACGAGGTTGGCGACCTGGTGCTCCTCGGAGCCTCTTCATCGGACGGCGTCAACTTCTCGCCCGGCAGCGTGCCTGAACTTTTGGCCACGACCATCCAATCGGTTGCGCTCGGGCCAAACGGTCTCGTGGCCGTCGGCGACAGCGACGATCTCGAGCTGGGTTTCACCGGCATCGCGCTCCAGTCGAGCGACGGCTCGTCGTGGACACAATCGTCCGACGCCAGCTCGGTCTTTGGCGGCGCCACGCTTCTCTCTGTCCACGGCGTTTCGAACGGCTACCTGGCCCTTGGCTACACGCCGACCGACGATTTCGCGATCGCCACCGGCTCGTCGTGGTTCTCACCTGACGGCGTCACCTGGCACGCCACGGGAGATCTGCCGACAACGTTCAGCCAGATGACCACGACGACTGTGGCCGGCCCGTCGGTCGTGGCCTTCACGACGCTCGATGAGGGTTTCGAGGAGGAGGACGTGACGAGCACGGTCCAGGCGTGGTTCGCGCCAACCGAGTCGGTCACGACGCCCTAGGCGGACGGTGACCGCGATTCACAGGAATCGCCACAGGGGCCTCACAGCATCTTCAAAGGCTGCGCGCCTGGAATCGTTCCATGAGCAGCGACCCGGCATTCCGCAATGGATGGAGCACTCCGCACCCGCCCCCAGCAGTGCCGTATTTCATCTCGGAGACGGCGCAGCCCACTGAGCGCTCGGGTCGCGGCGGCCCCCGGCGCGCGGGCAGCGCACTTGCCCTGGTCGGAATCGCGGCACTTGCCGCCGTCGTCGGCTCGGCGTCCACTCTCGGGATCCTGTCCGCGGCCGGCCTCACCAACATGCCTGCTGCGACACCAGCCGCGGCCGTTACCTCGACTGATAAGCCTTCCGTCGCCACGGCCAAGCAACCATCCGCGGTCGCGGACGAGGATTTGACCGATGTTGTGGCGCGGGCCACCAGGTCGGTCGTCACCATCACCAGCAGTGGTCTGACGCGTGACCGCTTCTCGCCCCTGGCTGTCCCGACGCGAGGCGTCGGTTCGGGCGTCGTCGTCACGTCCGATGGGCTGATACTCACCAACAACCATGTGGTGGAAGGCGCCAACGAGCTCACGGTCACGACGTCTGACGGCCAGGAGCTGACAGCTGAGCTTGTCTCGACCGATCCAACGCATGACCTGGCGGTCGTCCAGGCCAAAGGCGCGACCCTCACGCCGGCAACGCTCGGTGACTCGTCGACGATCCAAGTGGGCGAGACGGCGCTCGCGATCGGCAGCCCGCTTGGCGAGTTCACTGAGACAGTGACGCGCGGCATCATCTCAGCGCTCGACCGCTCCATCACGGTTGCCGACGAGCAGACCGGGCGCGGCGAGTCGCTTTCAAACCTAATCCAAACCGACGCGGCCATCAACCCCGGCAACTCCGGTGGCGCGCTGATGAACGACAGCGGCGCAGTCATCGGCATCAACACCGCGGTTGCCGGCAGCGCCGAGGGGATCGGCTTCGCAATCCCGATCAACTCGGCCAAGGACATGATCGACGAGGCCATCGCCTCAATCGCGTAGGCCGCCCGTTTTCCGATTGCAAGGCCCAGGTGGCGCGCCTTGGCAGGACTGGCGCATAAGTTTCGGTAAGGTTCGGCCGTGGCCATCTTTGCCGGAATCATTGGAATGCTCGGCCGCTTCGCTGGTCAGCTCCTCAACACGACGCTCGGCTGGGCGACCCTCCTGCTGTTCGGCAAGGTTCCGCAGCGCAAGCAGATCC
>DATLCL010000085.1:0-2105 GCA_035526415.1 Aeromicrobium sp. | reverse complement strand
CGCAGCCATAGGTGCCGCATCGGCCGAGGGCAGGAGAGGTCGAGCGATATCGCTCACGAGTAGCGACCTCTCGTGCTCGACCAGGTGGTCGACGAAGTCGGCCGGCTTGTCGAAACGTAGTGTCCTGGGCGATGGAGCCCTACAGACAGCGGCCATCGCCGGAGACGCTGGCGTGGGTTGCACGCTGCGTGTCGCCGACCGCCCGGGTCGTGGCATGGCGACGGCTGAGCGGCGGCAGCCCTCAAGCGTCAGTGCATCGCGTCACCGTCGCCACGAGCGGAGCGGCGCGACACCTCGTCCTGCGCCGGTGGACGCCTGGAGGGGAAGACTGGTCGGAGTGGGCACGATCGGCGGTCCGCGCCGAAGCGTGTGTGCTCGAGGCGTTGGCCGCGACCGACGTTCCGGCGCCTCGGCTCATAGCGGCCACCGATGGCGTTGACACCGCCGGCGTGCCGGCGGTGCTCATGACTCGGGCCCCGGGGAGGCTGCAACTCCAACCAGCGCAGCCGGATGACTGGGTGCACCAAATGGCGGCGATGCTGGCGACGATCCACGCCGCGGGGATCGCAGCGCCGGAGTGGGAGTCCTGGATCGACGCCCACGCCCTCGCCGTGCCGCCGTGGACACGTCGGCCGGCCGTCTGGGACGCCGCCATCAAGGCGGCTTGCGAAGCGGCCGACGGGCCGCGCTGCTTCATCCACCGGGACTACCAGCACTTCAACATCCTCTGGCGGCGCAACAAGCTGACCGCCGTCATCGACTGGGCCGACGCGTCGACGGGCCCGCCCGACATCGACGTCGGCCACTGCCGTTTGAATCTCGCCGTCCTCTTCTCCGCGGCGCTCGCCGAACAGTTCAGGCGGGCCTACGAGCGCGAAGCAGGAAGGACCGTCGACCCCCGGTGGGACATCACCTCCCTTCTCTCCTTCAGCGAGGCATGGCACAGCGGCATCCCGCGACAAGTGGCCGGGCGGACCGCAGTTGATCAGGTGGGCATGGACGGCCGCGTGGAAGACCTCCTGGCCGCTGCGGTGGCGCGACTATGACTGCGCTCACCAGCGAGGTGGCCCCGGTCCCGTGCTCGGCAACCTGAGCGTGCCGCATGACCTCATTCTCGTCGAAAGGGCCGTCCGGCTCCTTCAGGAAGGTGGATTCGACGTTGCGGTCTTCGGCGGTTGGGGCGAAGAGCTCCGCGGCCTACGGCCACCCCGAAGTCATCGCGATGTCGATCTGGTCGTGCTGGACGCGGCCCTCGAAGAGCTGGACGAGTTCCTCCATCAAAGCCATGAAATCCCAGCCAAGCGCCTTCCGCACAAGCGCGCGTTCCGACTAGACGACGTTGCGGTCGAGTTGTCCCTCGCGTTCCGGACAGCTCACGGCGCCGAGATCCGGTGGTGGGACGATGACCCGGTTGAGTTGGCCGAGTTTGCGATCTCGCAGATCCATCGACTGCCCGTCGCCAACGCGGCCGCGCTCGCCAGCTACCGGCGAAGCCGACCGCTCCTCCCCGACGGCCTTTGGGACCACGATTTTCGCCCCGACGAACCCGACGTGCGCACGTTCGTCGTCCCACCGCGCCGCGTCCTGCGCCGCGAGGACTCCGTCGTCGTGACTGTCGCTCGGCTCGGTGACTACGTGCTGAGGCACTACGCCTTCGCTGACCGCTGGATCAAGATCAACGTGACGACCGACCTCGATGGTCACCCAGCTGTTTACGGCGACGATGACTTCACGTTCAACTGCGACATCGCCACGCCGATGTTGCGACGTGGCGTCGCGTCCATGCTGTCGACCTCTTTCTCGACGTGCTGATCGACCAGCGCGGTCGCAGTTTCGAGATCGTCGACCGAGCCGAGTTCGAACAGGCGGTGCTCGACGGACTCGTCTCCGAGCGTGAGGCCTCGCACGCTGAGGCCCACCTTCAAGAACTCCTTGCCATCGTTCGCAAGGGCAAGCTGCTTGCGTGGCTGGACTCCGTCTGCCCCTTCGGGCCCTCACCCGCGCCGGACGCGCTGCCCATGGTGCGAACGGCGATCACAACAGTGGTGGCCGAGGAGACGCGGCCTTCGTGGTGACGCACCGGAACCCCTCGACCGAATCTCCAA
>DATLCL010000078.1:0-2683 GCA_035526415.1 Aeromicrobium sp. | reverse complement strand
GTTGTTGATGTTCGTGAAGATCTTGAACTCGTCGGCGACGCGGATGTCGTAGCCGTACGACGACACCCCGAAGGAGACCACGCCTTCGCGGACCTGGCGGTCCTCGAACGGCTCGATCATGCCGTGGTCACGAGCCATCTTACGAATCCAGGTGTCGGGTTTAATGGACATGGGATAGTCGGCAGTCGGCAGTCGGCAGTCGTGAGTCAGTCGAGAGTCGTCAGTCCTAAGTCGTCAGTCGTCAGTCGTCAGTCGTCAATCGTCAGTCGTCGGTCGTCAACGCCGGAACAGCGACAGCAGCAGCGTGAGCAAGAGGCTGAGCACGATCGACGTGACCAGCGGAAAATAGACCGTCGCGTTGCCGCGACGGTACACGATATCGCCTGGCAGACGGCCGAACGGTACGCCGAACATCATCAGCGCGCCAATCGCCGCCACGATCAGGCCGCCGAACAGCAGCAGCTTGCCCATCTGGGTGGAACACGTTGACTGGATCCGGCCTTCAGCCGGCCAGCTCCATGCCGCGGAAGAAGTACGACAGTTCGAACGCCGCGGTCTCCGGCGCGTCGGATCCGTGAGTCGCGTTGTTCTCGATCGAGGCGCCGAACTCTTTGCGCATCGTTCCGGCTTCGGCCTTCGCCGGGTCGGTCGCGCCCATCAGCCCGCGCCACTTCTTGATCGCGTCGTCCGCTTCGAGCGCGAGGAGCACGACCGGGCCCGAGGCCATGAACTGGGTCAGGCTGCCGAAGAACGGCCGCTCGCGGTGGACGGCGTAAAAGCCCTCCGCCTCGACCTGGGAGAGACGCTGCATGCGCATGGCACGGATCTGGAATCCGGCTTCCTCGATGCGTTGAAGGATGCGGCCGGTGTACCGTGCGGCGACGGCGTCCGGCTTGATGATGGCCAATGTCTGTTGCATAACCGAGCGATTATAGTCATTGTCGAACATCTCACGCGAACCCAAACGCCCGCGATCCGAGACGACAGGACCCAGTATGGACAACCCGACCACGACCCCTCCGGCGCACCTTCCCCATCACATTTCCGACGAGCATCTCGGCGCCGTCGAGGGCGACCGCGCCACCGACCCGCAGGGGGGCAATCCGAACGCAGCGCTGGTGAGCGACGAGGACCAGTCGCCTGAGGATGAAGTGGCCGTCGCCGAGGACGTGCTCGGCGCCAACATTGACGAAACGCAGGGATAAAGGCGTCCCGACCCAAGACGGGACGGGCGCGGCCGAGATTAGCCGCCGGCGGTCGTGATGGCCGCCGGCTTCATCAGGTAGCGGGCGTACCAGTCCAGATACCGCTCGAGCCGATCCTTCTTGTAGCTCGGCGTGGTCAGGCCGTGAAACTGGTTTGGGTAGATCACCAGCTCTGAGTCGACGCCCAGACTGCGCAGCGCCTGATACATCTGCTCGCTCCCGAGCAGCGGCACGTTGAAGTCCTTCTCGCCGCCCATGAAGAGCGTCGGCGTGTGGATCCGGTCGGCGTGGAAGAACGGATACGACAGCTTCGTCCACAGCTCCTGACTTTTCCACGGCGGCCCCAGCTCCTGCTCGTACTGCTGAATGTACATGTCGGTGCCGTACATCGAGATCTGATTCGAGCTGCCCGCCCCGCTGATCGCCACCTTGAAGCGGCCGTCGGTCGCGATGGTGTAGTTGGTCAGGATCCCGCCGTAGCTCCAGCCGCCAATGCCCAGGCGGTCCGGATCCGCCAGGCCGATGCGGACGACGTGGTCCATCGCCCCGAGCAGATCGACGACTTCCTTGTTGCCCCAGTCCGCGAAAATGGCTTTCTGGTAGGCGCTGCCCCGCCCGCTGCTCCCCCGATAGTTGACCGCGACGACGACATAGCCGTTGGCCGCGAACAGCTCGCGCTCGAAGCTGAAGGCGAGCTCGTCCTGCCCGTTGGGGCCGCCATGGATGCGCAGCAGGGTCGGGTACTTGCGCCCGGCCACGGCATTCGCGGGCTTCACCAACAGACCGTGCACATCGGTGCCGTCATTACTCTTGGCGTCGAACGTCTCGGTAGTGCCGAACCACACGCCGGTGGTCCACTCGTCGTTCTGATGGGTCAGCCGGCGCAACGCCCCCTTCTCGATGGCAAACACTTCCGGCACCTGCGACGGCGTCGATACCAGCGCGGCAAATGCATCGTCCTTCCCGCCTGACAGCGACGTCACCACTCGCGGCCCCGACAGTACCTCCTGCACCGGGCCGCCCGCTGCTGGCACACGGGCCACGCGCTGGACCCGATCGTCGATCACGACGAACGTCAGCGAGCGCCCGTCGGCGGACCACACCGCGCCGTTGATCGGCCGATCGAGCGATTCGGTCAGTGGCCGCGGCGTGCCGCCGGCAGCGGGGATGACCGCGAGTCGCGACAGGCTGTAGGCGTAGAACTTGGGCTCGTCACCGACTTGATACGCGATCGACTGGCCGTCCGGGCTCCACGACACCGGCCCACGCTCGTCCGCGGTCGTCGTGGTCAAGCGGACCGGGTCGGCGCCCGAGCGCGCGTCCATGACGAACAGGTCGCGGTTCGGCGCCTTGTCTACGTCCTTCTCGCCATGACGCCGGATGAAGGCGACGCGCTTGCCGTCAGGCGACCACGCCGGGGCATCTTCGTCGAAGGTGCCGGCCGTGAGGAGCTCGGCCTTCTTGGCGGCGAGGTCGAA
>DATLCL010000077.1:0-2002 GCA_035526415.1 Aeromicrobium sp. | reverse complement strand
CCGATGGGCGGACCTCGCTCGAAGCGGACGGGCGATGTCACGGCCGCCAGGGCGCAAGACGTCGGCCGGCGCACGATTCAGTTCTGCGAGGGAGGGGACTGGTTGAGTGGCTACGTCACTCGCCGGCTGGACCGGGCACTGCGTCTCTCCAGGCGGTCCACGGACCGCCAAAATCGAGCAGCCCCGCAGGGTAGGGCAGCCAGGCGTCCAGATCCGGAAACGCCCGCAACCCGTCGAGGAACAAGGGAACACCACTCAGGACACTGTCGCCAATGCCTGCGAGTCGGGCGAGTGCCGCGGTGTCCGGCAGATCCGGAAAAGCGCGCGCCATCTTCTCCGCCGCCTGAGCCAATCGCTCCGTTTCCCCGGCCTTTCGCCGCCTCACCAACTCGTACGCCGCCAGCGGCGCGCCAATCGGGTCCGGCCACGGGCCCGTCAGCAGCGCGTCGATCTCCCGGCCAGTGAACTCCTGCGACAACCGCCGGCGTTTGCGGAAGGCACGGATCATCCGTGCCAGCGTGTAAACCCGGCGAAGCACGCTGCGGGAGTCGATGTTCGTCTCCGCGCCGCGACCAGTCACACGCGTCCCAAGCGGCAGCAGATACTGCGAGAGCCGCCTCTGGCCCTCTTCGTCAAACGTCAGGACGATGAGGGTTGCATGGTCGGGTCTGGCCAGACTGGCGACGGTGTAGGTCGGCTGTGCCTCGATCGCGAAGGTGACGAGGAGCTCCCCCGGCACCACCGCGACCGTCGTCTCTGCCACAAGCTGTATGGACTCGTCTGCTGCCTCATGCCAGACCGCCGGCTCACTGCCCGAGTTGATGCGTACATGCACCGCAGCCCGATCCCTCGGGCGAGCCGCCAACACGTAGACCGGAGGTGTGACATGAGCGCTGCCCGTGTCCGGCCTGTTCCGGCCGGGAGAAAAACCGTCATGCCGGGACCGGAGAATGTGGGCCGCCTGCAGCACCGCCAGGCGGACGTGCAGGTCCGGATCCAGCGTCGATACGCCCAGCGCACTTGCTGAAGCAGCCGCTGCGGTCCCGCTCGTAAATGCCCGCTCGATTGCGTCGCGCGTCAAGCCGCCTGCACTCTCGCTTGCCCTCAGCTCGATCGGCGCGTTGTCGGTGACGATGATCTCTTCACGCTGCAACACGTGACCGTCGCGATCACGCAGGGTTGACAGGTGCGGTCCGGGCTGCAGTACGGCGCGATCGGTTGCCCGGAGCTCGTGGACGTCCCCGCCGGCGACATGGCGCAGAACCACCTCCGCGCCCTCGGGCACGATGACTCTGACTCCCCTCGCGACATCGGGCGCGGCCTCTTCGACCACCGCGGACGACGCGCGCTGGAACGTCACGACCACATCGTCGAACGCTTCCGTCGTCACGAGAGCTGGCTCGACCTCGGTGCCCTCGAGGCGCACCGTGACGCTGTAGAACTTCGGCGGGAGCTCGAGGATCGTCGTGGCGGCGGTGATCGGGTGCTCAACGGGTGCACCGTCAAAGGGCGTGACGATCGCGACGCCGGTCACGGCCTCGCCGCCGGCGGGAACCGCAATCGTCAGCTTGATCGGCGTCACCGGTGCGATGACCGACAGCACGGCTTCTGATTCGCCCAGCTCACCGCTCGTGCTCTGGGTAATTGGCTGCGTGTTCTTGAGCGTGTCCTTCAGATAGCGGCGCAGCGAGTCGAAGCGCACCTTCATCGAATCGGTGATTGGCGGGTCCCAGACCTTCGCCTTGCCCGCGCCGCGCAACCCCTCGCGCAGCTTCTTCGAGAACGGACCGGCCACGAGCGACGGCGCACCCGCCACAGTGGATTGCAGTACGAACACCGACGGCTCTTCTCCTCCAGCCATGCTGAACGGAATCAGGCTGCCGGCCACCGCCTTCGAGACCTCGTTGCGGCAGGCATCGATGAAGTAGAAGTGGCAGCCGTGGCCGAGGCTGCCGCGCAGCCCGTCGACGAGCGCGTCGAGCTTGAGGCAGCAGTCCGCCGA
>DATLCL010000073.1:0-3791 GCA_035526415.1 Aeromicrobium sp. | reverse complement strand
GACGCGACCCAACGGACCGCCCATGAACGCGTGTCGTTGCCGCGACCCAAGGGTCAGGTATGCGGTTCTCGGCGCGAAGTACGCGCCCGGTTGCTCACGCTGGAGAAACTCCGCTGCCGCGTGCCCGGCGTGTCGGTAGCGGTTCGATAGGCCCGTCAACCCGTGGGGAGTGCCCATGGTCACAAGGCAGCCAACGGCATCGGCTACGCCCGCAATTCGCCCGTGATACGGCGCATCGGACATGGCCAGCCTGGCCGCGATCCCGCCACCGGAGTGAGCGACGACCAAAACGGGCCTACGGCCACCAAGATGGTAGGTGCGGGCAATGGCTCGGCCCGTGCGGCGCAAGACGACGCCGAATCCCAGGAAGCTGGCCAGCACCCAATCGGGCGGCCAGAGCGGCGCTATGTCCACACGGTGGGCGCCACGCGCTAGCAATCTGTCGCGTAACGGCCAGTAGTTCGGTGGGATGGTGGCGAAACCACCGACGATCAGGACGCTCGGGCTCACATGGCCCGTTGTAGCAGGAGCCAGCGGTGCCTGCCGCTCGCGCAGCAGGAGCCGCTAGATGCGGACGCCGTTCCGATCGAACGAGGGCGGCCAGACCCGGCGCTTGGCTGACGGACGCGGCTTGGTCCAGGCCTCATCGACATTCGTGACCAGTTCGCCACCGAGCTGCCGAACGAAGTCCGCTACCTTGGGCGCGATCTCGTCCTGGAATCGACCAGCGAGGAGTATGAACTCGTCATTCGTCTCCTGGCCGGCAACTCCCAGCGGAGCCACGTCGATGTCATGCGCGCCAAGGCGCAATTGGCGGCGCAGCAGGTCGCGCACGGCGAGAGCCCGTCCACGATCCCTGAACCTCGCCGCTAAGACCCGCACGTTTCCAATCCCCCAGACTTGTATCGATAAGTGGGGTCAATGATGGGCGCGTACGGGTTACGAGGAGATTGCGGGCAGCCCGCGCGTGGGTTTCAGGACCGTGCGAGGTTCTCGACAGGTACGGGCTCAAGATCATCAGCCGGTTGAAACCCGAAAACCTGGCCATAAAACGACAGCTCCGCCTCCAGTGAGCGACGAATGTGGGCTGCCTGACGGAAACCGTGGCCCTCCCCCGGGAACAGGAGATAGGCGTGCGCGACCTTGCGTTCGCGGAGCGAGGCCACGATCTGTTCTGCCTGGGCCTTGGGCACGACCATGTCGTCCTCGCCCTGGAGGACGATGAGCGGGCAACTCACACGATCCATGGCGTAGATCGGCGAGCGCTCGCGATAGACGTCAATGCCAGAGGGATATGGCGCAACCAGCCGGTCGAGATAGCGCGACTCGTACTTATGAGTGAACCGCGCCAGCGCCTCAAGATCGCCGACGCCAAAGTACGACGCACCCGCGGCGAATACGTCGTGGAAGGCGAGCGCGCACAGTGTCGTGTAACCGCCTGCTGACCCGCCGCGAATTCCCATGCGTTTTGGATCGACCTGACCACGGTCAGCGAGGTAACGGGCCGCCGCGACCGCGTCGTCAACGTCGTAGATGCCCCACTTATCGTCAAGCTTGCGCATGAACTCGCGGCCGTAGCCGGTGCTGCCGCGATAGTTCACATCGACGACACCGAACCCACGCGACGTGAACACCTGAACGCCCAGGTTGATCACGCCGTTCGCCTGCGACGTCGGTCCTCCATGCGTGGTCACGATCAGTGGCGGCAGCTCGCCATCGGGCGCGGTAACGTCGGGGTTTGTCGGCGAGTAGTAGAGGGCGTGGGCGACGTCCCCGTTAGTCGTTGGGAACGAGATGGCCTCCGGCGTCGAGATGTACGCCGCGCCGACCGGTACCTCGAACGACGCCTTGAGCTCGCGCCGCTCACCACGATCGAGGTCAAGCATCACGACGCTGCGTGGCTGCGCCGATCCACCGCCGATGTACGCAACGCGTCGCCCCGACACGACGAGCGAGTCGATGGCCTCGTCAGGAACCGCGATCGGCTCGGCCGGACCACCAACTGCGGGAACCATCATCAAGGTATCGCGGCCTCGCGCGTTGGCCGAAGCCACGATCGTGCCGTCCGGCGCGATCCCATACCAGCGCAGGCCGAACACCCACAGAGGTCCGGCGAACTCAGCCTCCATCGAGGTCAGCGCCACCGGTTCCGCCGGCCGACTGCCCTCGCCCGGGACCGTCATCCGGTAGAGGTTCCACCAGCCAGACTTATCGGACACGTAGACCAGCGTCCCGTCGGGCGCCCACTCCGGCTGTACGACTGCCTCCTCACCGCCGCCGGCAACCATCCGCTCGTTGGCCAGCCCGCCGTCCGCGGCGACCTCGGCCACCCATAGCTCGGTCGTGTCCCAGGGCATGTTGGGGTGGCTCCAGGCCAGCCAGGCAAGCTTGCTGCCATCGGGTGATGGCCGTGGGGTCGAGTAGAAGTCGTAGCCGGATGCCAGGGTGGTGGCCTCCCCCGACTCGAGATCGATGGCCGTCAGCAGGTCGACTGGCTCGGGCGGTCGCTCGCCCTCAGCCGTCTCGCTGTGGTCCGCACCGCCGGCCTGCATCGGCGTCGTGTCCTCGCGCACGCATAGCAGGCGCCCGCGCGCCCGATCGACCGCGAGATCGCCGTGCCGGTAGGGGCCTTCTGCGGTGAGCGCGCGCGGCTCGCTGCTCGCACCACGCTCCTGGACGTAGACCCGCCCGTCGGCCATGTTGACGAACCAGACCGTGCCCGTGTCCACGGCGTACCAGCCGCCGCCGTACTCGTGCGCCATCGTCCGCGCGTTGAACGGCGCCGGGGTTACGTCCGACTGGCCGTCGTGCTCGTTCCAGCGCACGATCACCTGCCGGCCGCCTTCCTGTGGCCGAGCCTCTGTCCAGTACACGTCTTCGCCATCGAGGCGAACCTCGGCGAGTCCGAGGAAGGACGAGACCGCAGCCTCGATGGAAATGGGCGACGGCCACGCGCCGTAGGGCACTTCGCGCTTATCTGTCATATGCGTCCGGAAGGGTATCCTGCCGAACCCATGGCCAGACAGGACCCGCAGTTCGATGCGGGCACGGGTCGAACCGGCGTCACGCGACGACCCCTGCCGACCGGAAACAAGTCTTCGACCGCGCATCTCGACCGGATCGCATTCGTGGCGATCGGCGGCCTCGGCCTCGTGGTGCTGCTGGTCATCTCGGGCACCTTTTCGCCGCCACCGGTCGTCGAATCGCCCGGCCCAACAGCGACTGCCGCCGCGACCGCGACCGAGGTCGCCGTCCTGCCGACCTTCTCAGCTGAGCCGCCCGCATCTCCCGACCCGACACCGACCTTCAGCCCGGCACTCACTCCCAGCCCGCCTACTCCTTCGCCCACACCTTCGCCCAGCCCGTCGCCGACGCTGTCTTCCAGCCCGTCCCCCTCCCCGACGCCAACACCGACTTCCCCGCTCATCCCGTCGCCGAGTCCGCTGGGCACGGTTGGGCCGGTGGTGCCTGAAACCGGACTGCTCATCGTTGAACCGGCTGACGGCAGCACCACATTTGAGGATGTTGTCATCGTTCGCGGCCTTGCCGCACCAGGTTCCGAGATCACGCGGGACGTACCTTTTTGGTTCGACGAGCACACGACCGCCGACTCGGTCGGCCGCTGGTCGTTCGTCCTGAGCCTGAACACCGGCGCGAATTCATTCACGTTTCGTGTCGGAGACGATCGGGCGACGGACAGGACACTCACGATCAACCACATCGCTTCCTAGGAGGTAGCACCCCATGGACGACGTTTCCTCGCTCGATCGCGGACCACGCCAGGAGGACAA
>DATLCL010000069.1:0-71001 GCA_035526415.1 Aeromicrobium sp. | reverse complement strand
CCATCGGCCAACACCACGAGGTGCGGGACGTCAGCCTGCGGCAGATAGCCCGCCTTGTAGAACCCGAACGCCCGACCGGGTTGCGGCGGGCTGCTGCTGGCGGTAAAGCCCGGCAAGGACGCCAATGCCAGTTCGATCATGATGTTGCTGAACTCGCGGCCCACCGGCTCGGCGGACGTCGACTGGGCGTGCACCCGGAGCACCGACGTGCCAGCTTCCTGGGTGTCCGGGTCGACGACATCGGACCGGTTGAAGGTCCACTCGAGTTTGGGAAGCTCGAGGCCGGCGGCGGCCTTGGCCTCCAGCGCCTGCTCGACCTGAGCGCGCAGCAGCGCGACCTTCTCGTCCTGGTCAAGCCCGGTGACGAGCAGCTCGGCGTCGTTTCGGAAGCCGCCGAAGAAGTTGAGGCAGACCTTGGTCGTGACCGGCGGCGGCGAGCCCTTCACGCCCGAGATGCGCACCCGGTCCAGACCCTCCTGGGCCAGCTGGATCGTGGAGAAATGCGTCGTCACGTCCGGATTGAGGTAGTGCTCGCCCTGGATCTCGTAGACCAGCTGCGCGGTGACCGTGTCGACCGTCACCGCGCCGCCGGTCCCGTCGTGCTTGGTGACCACGAACGACCCGTCGGCGTCGATCTCGGCAATCGGGAAGCCGAGCGGCTGGTCGAATCGGCCCTGGTCCATCAGCGTCTTGAAGCCGGCGAAGTTGCCCCCGCATGCCTGCGTCCCGCACTCGATGATGTGGCCGGCGACCACAGCCCCGGCAAGGGCGTCGAAGTCCTCGCGGTCCCAGCCGTGGTGAGCGATGGCCGGCCCGATCACAACGGATGCGTCGGTGACACGGCCGGTCACGACGATGTCGGCTCCGGCGTTCAACGCCTCGGCGATGCCGAAGGCACCGAGGTACGCGTTGGCCGTCATGGCCCCATGCCAGCTGAGCTCTTCGGCCCGCGCCCGCAGGTCGTCACCTTCGACGTACGCGATCGCGACGTCCAGTCCCTGGTCGGCCGCGATCTCCTTGAGCTTCTCGGCCAAGCCGCCGGTGTTGAGACCACCGGCGTCGGCGACGATCTTGACGCCCTTCTCCTGGGCGAGAGCCATGCAGTCGCTCATCTGCCGGACGAAGGTCTTGGCGTAGCCGGTCGACGGGTCCTTCATGACATCCCGGCCGAGGATGAGCATGGTCAGCTCGGCGAGGTAGTCGCCGGTCAGGTAGTCGAGCTTGCCGCCCTCGAGCATCTCGCGCATCGCCGACAGGCGATCGCCATAGAAGCCGGAGCAGTTCCCGATGCGAACAGCAGTCATGACGCGGTCGGCCTCTCTTCGAGTGACTTCGGGTCGTTGCCGGGCATGCCGGCGAACGCCTGGACGACATCGAGGAATCGATCGGCCACCGGACCGATTGCCCGGAGGTCGACATCGTCACGCTGACGGCGTCGGGTGGCCAACAGCGCGAAGTCGTAGCCGCCACCTTCAACCCGGTTCTCGGCGTCCTCGCCGCCCCATGTCCAGAGCTCGCCACTGGGCGCAACCAGCTCGACGCGGATGTCATCGCCCGGGTCCTGCTCGTCATGCATGGCAAAGGCGTTCCCGCGCGCCCGCACGCCGATATGGCAGACGTGCTTGCATCGGTCGTTCTGGGGATAGGTCTGGCCAAGCCCTTCGGCGACGTCGTGGCCGTGTCCCCACGTCTCCATGAACCGAGCGGTCGCCATCGAGGTGGGACTCATCGGTGGGCCGAACCACGGCAGCTTCTCGCCGGCCGGAACATCACGGAGGGCCGCGGCCAGCGCCGCGCGGCCGGTCTGCCACCGGACCAGCTGCTCAGCGGGCGCGAGCTCGGCTGCCCACTGCTCGGTCTCGGCGTCCACGAACCCGACCGGATCGTTCATGGCCAGGCTCATCAGAGCGTCGAATGGCTCACCGCCGCCAATGGCGGTGAGTGACGCCTGGTCGGTCCAGGCCAGGTGCGCGATCTGGTGAGTGACGCTCCAGCCCTCGGGCGTCGTCAGCGTGGTCCAGTCGACCGCGTCGACGGGGGTGACCCACGCTTCGATTTGGTCGCTCTCAGCCGCAAGGTCCGCGAGAACCCCATTGAGGATGTCCGTCATCAGCTTCTGTCCAGTTCCCGCTCGAGCACATCCGCCCAGGCGTCAAGAATGCGTGCGCGACGCCGGCTGTCGTCGCTCAGCGCGGCAGCCAGCCCCAGGCCGCGCAAGAGGTCGAGCGTGGCTTGGACGAGCGCGCGATTGTTGCCACGCGACTCGTCGATGCCGAGAATCTCGACGGCGTGTGCATGGGTCTCACGGCCGACGGCTCGCTCCAAGGGAGCTACGGACTCGTGCAGCTCCTCGTCGCTGCGCGCCGCGACCCAGAGTTCCAGCGCCGCAAAGAACACCTTCGACGTGAAGTTCGTCGACACCAGTTCGAGCGCCGCCCGCACGCGTCCTTGGCGGGGCAGGTCGGCGAGCATGGCGTGCAGTTCTTCGCGCCGGCGGTCCATCAGATATGCGACAGCCGACACCACGAGATCCTGCTTCGTCGGGAAGTGATGCAACTGTGCGCCGCGCGAGACACCAGCGCGTTCAGAGACGATCGTGGTCGTCGTTCCGGCCCAGCCGAGTTCCACCAAGCAGTCGACCGTGGCCTCCATCAGGCGAAGTCGCGTGGCCGCCGTTCGCTCAGCCTGCGGTGTGCGCGTCGAGGCTGCGGCAGTGGGCACCGTGCTCGTCATCTGCCTGAGCATGCCCCGTTTTAAACAAACAGTCAAGACTGCTTGTTTCTTCACTCGGCGTGTGTCGGGCGCACGCGCCGACCGCTGCGGCTGTCAATCCCTTACACTCCCCATACCTGAGGCAGGTCCATCTACGACGACCATGGAGAGAACCGGTGCTCACGACGATCGCCGCCGACATCCGGGCCAACGTCAACCGCGAGCTCCCGAGGACGTGGCCGCGCATGATGGGCAAGTTGCTGCTCGCGCCAACCGTTCACGTTGTCGTGATGTATCGCATTGGAGCATTCCTTTACCGCTGGCGCATCACGCGGCCACTCGCCTTCATCCTGCGGAGTTTCAGCATCATCTGGGGCAGCACAGAGATTCACCCAGGAGCACAGATCGGTCCCGGCCTCTGTCTCGTCCACAGCATGAAAGTCGTGATCGGCAATGGCGCCGTCCTTGGCGAAGGCGTCCGCATCGGCCAAGGTGTCACGATTAGTGGCGACGCCGGACGGGGTGCCCGGAATCCCCTGAGAGGGTGTCCAGTAATCGGGGACCATGTCACCATCGGGATCGACGCCATCGTCATGGGTAACGTCACCGTCGGTGATCACTCGGTCATCGGCGCGCAGGCACTTGTCATCCATGATGTTCCTGCGTGGTGCGTGGCAACAGGGTCGCCGGCACGTGTTGTTCGTCGCTTGAACGAATCTCCAGAGGGCGGGAACGCCGACCAGTCTCCCCCAATCGCCGGTCAGCCGGCCTGAAAGAACCAGCGCCTTCGGCTGTCAGCGCCCGCACCGCTGAGTTCGAGGTCGATGATCTCTTCCTCGGCATCGACGTCGGCCTCCTCGTCGTCGACGAGTTCGCCGACGACTGTCTCCTCGTGCGCGCGTGGATCGACCAGCGGTTCGGTGGCCTCCTCCTCGCCGACGGCACGGCGCGCGAAGTCAGCGGCCAACATCAAGGACTGGCGGCTTTCCGGCATGGCATCGGCGAGCACGGGGAAAGCGTGCACCATGCCGCGCCAGAGATGGATCTCGACGTCGACGTCCCGGGCTGCCAGTTGCAGCGCCATCGCCTCGACCTCCGGCCGCAGGATCTCGTCCTCGGCCGCCACGAAGAAGGCCGGCGAGTTGATGTAGCTCGTGGCCAGGAGCGGTGACGCATAGCCCTCGATGGTTGCGTCCGCCGGGAGCCACCGCTCCCGGATGGTGGCGATGCGGTGTCGCGGGAGGTAGGCGTCGCGGAACTCGGTCACCTTGACGATCGCCTTGTCGTCACGATCGGGATCGAGGCTCAGCAGCGGGGAGAACGTCAGGAGCGCGGCGGGCGGTGTCAGTCCGCGCCGGGTAGCCAGCTCGGCAACCTTGAACGTCAGGTACCCGCCGGCCGAGTCGCCGGCGACGACGATCTTGTCCGGCGCGGCGACCATGTCGAGCAGTGCCTCATAGGCGGCGATCGCATCCTGGACGGAATCGGCGACGTTGCCGTCGGGGAGCTGGACGTAGTCGACGGAGATGACCGTGGCGCCGGAGTACAGGGCCAGGCGTTCGCAGATGCGACGGTGCGTCTCGATACGTCCGGCGAAGAACCCGCCCCCGTGGAAGTAGAGGACCGTCATGTCGCTGTCCGGTCCGTAGCGATGCGTCATGGACTCCACTGGAACTCCGCCCAGTTCGAACCGGACCGGCTCCACGTAGCGCGAGCGCGGCCGACGGGCAGAGAGCCGATCGGCCGTGCGGATGGCACGAATCGAGCGATCCGACAGCGGCATCCAGTACATCAGCGGTCTGAAGAACACCCGTGCGCTGTGCTGGACGACCCGCGCACGCAGACTGAACTTCTCGTGGACGATCGCCTGCTCGAAGACGACCCGCATGGGCCCGAACTGCCTGCGCGCAATGCGCAGCCTGCGCACGACCTCGCGGGCGCGTGGGACTGACGCCGCAGCCGAGCCGGGCAGGGCAGCCAAGCTGGGTCTGATCAAGCGGATCCCAGGCAGCGCGAGGCGGTCCGCACGCCGGCGCAGGCCGGCCCATCGACGGATCCGGTCGCGTGCAGACTCCGAAAGATGTCGCCAGCGCGACCAGAGAGACATGTTCGCAACTTACCCCGGCGACGTCGCCGAGCAAACGCGGTTGCCTGCGTTTGCGCAGGTCAGACCCGTGGAATGTGACGCATATCGCTGGGGGCGCCCCTTGACGAGCGCCGCCCCTGCACAGAGTGCTTGGGAAGGCTAATCGGCTGTGAAACCGGCGTCGACGGCAACGTGGATGCGCACCGGCTCGGGCGTCAGCTGTAGGCCACCGGAGTCGGCCACCGCCGACTCCATCTTCAACGCATAGGGCCTCGGCCCCCCGCCGGAATCCAGCAGGCCCGGGTCGGCGATTCGGGTCGCCACGACCCGTCCGCGCCGCAGTGCGTCGGCGTAAGCCTGCGCCCGGATCAGCGCGTCGTCGACAGCCGCCCGGCGCAACTCGTTCTCGTAGACGCGGCGATTGCGGTCCAGCACGTCCCAGACGATGCCCGCGATCTCGACGCCATCGCGAGAAGCCCAATAGTCGATGAACCCGCCGAGCCGGTCGAAGTCGGAGAACTCGGCGATGATCTCCACCCGCGCGACGTGGACGGGGTTCTCCCGCTCCCCGTTGTCCCGCCACGGTCGGTGGCTGTAGACGCTGACCTGGTCGCTCGACCAGTCGAGGACGGCGCCGCGGTCGGCCAACTCCGTCAGCTGCGCGGTGACGGCCTGCTGCACGGACGCAGCCTGGTCGTAGGCCTGCTGCTTCTCGGCCCGCTCCACCGCGGCAGCCAGCGTGACGATGCCGCGCTCGGCCGGATAGCGCGCCTCGGCCTCGCCGCGCACCGTGATGTCGACCACCATGGGCGCCACCTTACGGTCGGTGGCTGCGTGGGGGCACCGCCCGGACTGTCCAGTGTCCGGGGGCACATGCCAAGGTGGACGGATGAGGCTCGATCATCAAGTCGTCATCGTGGGCGCCGGTTTCGGCGGAATGGGCGCCGCCATCGCGCTGCAGCGAGCCGGCGTCGAGGACTACGTCATCTTCGAACGCGCCGACGACCTCGGCGGGACGTGGTACGTCAATCACTACCCCGGTCTCACCGTCGACATCCCGTCGGCGACTTACTCGTACTCGTTCGAGCCGAACCCGAACTGGTCGCACGTGTTCGCGCGCGGGCACGAGCTCAAGGCGTACTGCGACCAGGTCGCGGCGAAACACGACCTGCGCAGCCACATGCGATTCGGCGTCACTGTGACGTCGGCCCGCTGGGACGACGACGCGGGCGTCTGGGTGGTGGCGTTGGCCGACGGCAGCACGGTCACGACGCAGCACCTGATCACGGCGACCGGCTTCCTGTCCGAACCGGCTATGCCGCAGATCGCCGGTGTCGAGACCTTCGCCGGCACCGTGGTTCACACCGCCGAATGGGACGACAGCCTGGATCTCACCGGGCGACGCGTCGCGGTCATCGGTACCGGTGCAACCTCGGTCCAGCTGGTGCCGACGATCGCGCGTGACGTCGCCGAACTCACCGTCTTCCAGCGCACGCCGATCTGGGTTTTCCCGAAGTTCGACAAACGCATCTCAACCCGTACGCAGCGCTTGTTCCGGCGGTTCCCGGCGACGCAGCGGGCGTCCCATTTCGCCGGCTGGGCGCTCGTCGAGGCGCTGTTGGTGTTCGGCGTCCTGCACTACCGGCAGTTCGGCTTCTTCAACGCGATTGCGGCGAAGCTCGCGACGAAACACCTCCACAGCCAGGTGCAGGATCCGGAGCTTCGCCGCAAGCTCACGCCGAGTTACACCTTCGGCTGCAAGCGCCCCACAGTGTCGAACGACTACTTCCCCACGTTCACGCGGCCACACGTCCACCTGGAGACATCGCCGATCGAATACATCGAGCCGGATGCCATCGTCACCGGCGACGGCACGCGGCACGAGATCGACACCTTGGTCCTCGCCACCGGCTACAACCTGTGGGAGCTCGGCTTCCCGCCGTTCGAGATCATCGGCCGGGATGGCCGCAACCTCGGCAAATGGTGGCGGGAAGAGGGGTTCCAGGCCTACCTCGGTTCGTCGGTGCCCAAGTTCCCCAACCTGCTGACGCTCGACGGGCCATGGGTGTACTCCGGCCTCTCCTACTTCCAGACGCTCGAACCGCAGATGACGATCATCGAGCGGCTGTTCGGCGAACTCACGCGGAAGAGCAGCCGAAGGTGGGAGGTCAAGGAGTCGGCCCACGTCGCGTTCCGGAACCGCATGCTCAGGGGCCTGCGCTCCAGCGTCTTCCAGCACGGCAACTGCGCCGGCGCGCACAGCTACTACTTCACGCCCAGCGGCGAGACGCCACTGCTGCGGACGACGTCCACCGTCAACTCCGCTCGGGAGGCGAAGAACTTCCCGCTCAGCAACTTCACCTTCGACTGACGTCCGTTCACCCAGTTGCGGCCCGTTCGGCGAGCACCGCCTTGGCGGCGTTGTAGCCGGGGATGAACGTGATGCCCGGCCCACCGTGGCAACCCGCACCGCCGAGATACAGGCCGTCGATGCCAAGCGGGAGATCGCGCCAGCCTTGCGGCCCGGGTCGGTGGGCACCCATCTGCTCCGGGTGGATGAGGCCCTGGGCCCAGTCGCCGCCGGGGGCGCCGAACATCGTGCTCATGTGCTTGGGGGTGAAGGTCGTGTGCTTGAGGATCAAGCTCTCGAACCCCGGTGCGATTCGGCCGATCTTGTCGATCACGCGTTGGCCCATCTCGGCCTTCAAGCGCGCGTATTCGTGCGGTTCGGCGGCAGCACCTTCGACCGGGAACCACAGTGAGTACGCCGACGCGGCCGCCTTGCCGGGTGGTGCAAGCGACGGATCCTGCGCCGACGGAATCTGGAACGCGACCGCTGGGTCGGCGGGCACGATGCCCCGGCGACAGTCCTCGTACTGTTGCTGGAGCTCCTCCGGCGTACTGAACAGGCCGATGGCGCCCTGCATCTTCGGGTCGTTGAGGAGCTCGTAGGGCTCGACGAACTCGGGCACCGCGTCCAGCGCAAAATGCATCTGCACATAGCTTCCGCGGTGGTCGACGGCGGCGAACCGCGTGCGAACTTGCTCGGGAGCCGCAGCGCCGGCGAGGCCGACGGTGAGGCCGGGTTCGAGGGTCGAGACGACGACGGGGGCGGCGAAGGCCCCCTGATCGGTGATGACGCCGGTGACGTGGGTGCCGTCCGTCGTGATGTTCGTGGCGGATGCGCCCAAAACCAGCTCGCCCCCGGCGGTGGCATAGCGCTCCTGCAGGTGGCGGGTCAGTGTTCCAATTCCGCCTTCGAGCTTGGTCATGAGCGTCGCGGTCTCGTCCGGGACCGCGAAGCCGAACGCGAATCCGTAGGCGCTGCCCGCGGTCTCCGGCCCGCGATACTGGCTGTTGCAGGCGAGGAACGCGAGCATGCCCCGCAACGCACCGTGCTTCTCCTTGTCCGGGATGAAGCGGTCGATGACCTCGCTGGCCGATGCGGTCAACATCTCCTGGATCGCTCGGCGCTCGGCGTCGTCGGCTGCCATCGCCAGCATCTCATCGGCGGTGCGCGGTGGTGTCTCGACGTCGAACCGGCCCATGGCGCGGGTGGGTGCGGCTGCCCAACCGGCGAGCTCGGCCATGCCCATGACGACCTCGCTGCCGTGATCGGCCTCGAGGTGAGTCATCAGCTGCATGAGGTCGGTGTAGTAGACGAGCGGCGCGTCACCGATGCCGCGCATCGACACCGACATCACCTCCAGCTCGACGGTTGGCAGGCTGCCAAGCCCGAGTGCCTTGCTCACGACGGAGGATGTCGGGAACTGCAGCGAGCCGGCGATCTCGAACCGGAAGCCGTCGAACAGCTCGACCGTCGAGGCCATCCCGCCGGCGTAGCGCTTGGCCTCGAGGATCGCCGTCCGCAGGCCGGCTTCCTGAAGCAGGACACCCGCGGCAAGTCCGTTGTGCCCGGCACCGAGGACGATCGCGTCGTACTGAGTCATAGCACCGAACGCTGGCACTGCACGGGCGTTTCGTCAATAGTGACGAAAGAGGGCGTAGGCTCCTGACATGCCGACGACGCCTCAGACTGCGCGCTCCGAACGCACTCGTTCGGCCCTGCTCAAAGCGGCCATGGTGCGCTTCCTGGCTCAGGGCGTCGACGCCACGACGGCGGAACAGATCGCCACCGACGCGGGTGTGACACTCCGAACGTTCTATCGCCACTTCGGCTCCAAGCACGACCTCCTCTTCGCCGACTACGACTCCGGCCTGCACTGGTTCCGCCGAGCGCTGTCGGAGCGCCCGACCGGCGAGCCAGTGATTGCGTCTGTGAACGCAGCGATTTTCGCGTTCCCATATGACGTCGACGCCGTCATGCAAATCGCCAACCTGCGTGTCGGGACGCTCGACCCGAGTCGCATCGTGCAGCACATGCGTCGGGTGCAATCGGACTTCGCTCATGCACTGCTCGACCACCTGCACCGGCGCCACCCCGACGCCGACGAACTCGGCGTGACCGTCGCTGCACGTGCCATCGCCGCTGCCGTCTTCGCCGGCATGGAAGTTTGGCTACAGAGGGATGACCGGTCGCTGCCCGAGCTGGCGCAGGTTTCCCGCGACGCGCTCGAGGCCATCAGTCCCGCCTTTCGTCACTATTGACAAAACGAGTGCCGGAAGCGAGAGTCAGCGCATGGTGTCGCTGACCGTTCATGCCATCCTCGGCATTCTCTGCATCTGGTTCATCATCCGGTCCAACCCGACGATCTTCCGACGCGTCGAAGGAGGGCCAGCGCTCTCGGCGCTCGAGGCCGTCTTCTACGTCGTCGGCGTCGCATCGGTTGCCCTGGGCTGGTGGTTCAACATCCGGTTCGTCAACGAGTACGGGCCCGGAACGGCGCTCTCCAACCCGTTCTGGGGAGACGGCAGCTGGGCGCAGTACATGCAGCTGATGTTCGCCAACCCGGCGGCCGGGTCGGCCGGGCAGGACTACACCATCGGCAACGTCATCCTGCTGCCGCTGATGGCGATCATCGACGGGCGTCGGCGCGACATTGCCCGGCCCTGGATGTTCTTCGTGGTGACGCTGTTCACCAGCTTCGCGTTCGGGTGGGCTTTCTACCTCGCGACCGTCGAGCGCCAGCGCCGGTTGAGCAAGGTCGCCGTCGCCTGAGCAGGTAGTTTCAGTTTCAACGAGGAATGATTCGGTGCGTTCTGGGCTTTAACTCACCGTGAAGAAGATCGGGTTCCTCTCCTTCGGTCATTGGTCGGCCACGCCCGGCTCGGTGGCCCGCACGGCGTCGGACGTTCTGCTGCAGTCCATCGACCTGGCGGTCGCCGCCGAGGAGGTCGGAGCCGACGGCGCCTACTTCCGCGTCCACCACTTCGCCCGTCAGCTCGCGTCGCCGTTCCCACTGCTGGCCGCGATCGGCGCGAAGACGTCGACCATCGAGATCGGCACCGGTGTCATCGACATGCGGTACGAAAACCCGCTGTACATGGCCGAGGACGCCGGCGCAGCCGACCTGATCGCCGGTGGCCGGCTCCAGCTGGGCATCAGCCGCGGCTCACCGGAACAAGTCATCGACGGCTGGCGCTACTTCGGCTTCGAGCCGGCCGAGGGCAAGACCGACGCCGATATGGGGCGCCGCCACGCTGAGGTCTTTCTGGAGCTGTTGAAGGGTGAAGGCTTCGCCGAGCCAAACCCGCGGCCGATGTTCCCCAACCCGCCCGGCCTTCTGCGCGTCGAGCCGCACTCACCCGGCCTGCGCGACCGCATCTGGTGGGGCGCAGGGTCGGACGCGACCGCTGAATGGGCGGCTGACCTGGGTGTCAACCTCATGAGCTCGACGCTCAAGGCGGACGAATCGGGTGAGCCGTTCCACGTCCAGCAGCGCAAACAGATCGAGAAGTTTCGCGAGCAGTGGAGCACAGCTGGCTGGGAGCGGGAGGCACGTGTATCCGTCAGTCGCAGCATCTTCCCGATCGTCAGCGACCTCGACCGCTCGTATTTCGGCCGCAACGGAGGCTCGGCGGACCAGGTCGGGCAGATCGACAACTTCCGAGCCATCTTCGGTCGCAGCTACGCGGCCGAGCCGGACGAGCTTGTTGAGCAGCTCCGCGCCGATGAGGCCATCGCGGCCGCCGACACGCTCCTGCTCACCGTGCCGAACCAGTTGGGCGTCGACTACAACACGCACGTCCTGGAGAGCATCGTGAAACTCGTCGCCCCCGAGCTCGGCTGGAGATGACTGTGCGCGCGGCTCCCCCGTTCTACGGGGCTGCCGACGTTGGTTGGCTTGTCGGGGTGGCTTGCGACGGCGGCATGAGAACCGAGTCGATCAGGTAGATCGTCGCGTTGGCCGTACGGAGCCCGCCGCACACCACGTTCGCCTGGTCGGCGACTCGGATGCGGTCGCCGTCGCGCTCGATGCTCAGCTTCTCCCCGCTCCGCGTCTCGAGGGGACCGGCCAGCTGGCTCGGCGCTCGCTGGCCCACGGCAACGTGATACAGCAGGAGATCAGTGAGGGCGTCGGCGTTCTTCGGCTCGGCGAGAGTACGCATCCACTGCTTCGGCACCTTGGCGCGGAAGGCGTCGTCGGTCGGCGCGAAGATGGTGACCTCGCCCGCGTCGAGCTCCTGCGTGAGCTCGACTCGTTCGTTCAGGTCGCCCGAGATCGCCGATGCGAACAGCCGCAGCATGGGGTGTTCCTCGATGGCCGTGACCGCCGGCTGATCGGCCAAGGCCGCAACCGAGCCGGGTCCCGTCGCGTACTTCTTGGCATAAGCCGCACAGCCCGGCCCCACCAGTTTCTGGATGGCTTCCGGCGACGGCGGTGCGGTTGACTCGATCGGTGCATCGGGCGATCGCGACGGCTCGCACCCGGCGACGAGCGCTCCGGCCACGGCCAAGCCGACAACCAAGACCCGGGGAGTTGGGAACCTCATGGCGCCATTGTGCCAACAGCAAAAGCGCTGGCACTTGTCACGTCGGGTCGCCGTGCTCCACGATGACGCCAGTAGTGCTGGCGGCCACTCCGACGCCGCGGCGGGAGGCATTCCATGGCGACGACGCTGCCGGAAGGCGCTAACGAGGAACGAGTCGTCGGCGACCACCGCGACCCGAACAACTACACCAAGAAGGGCAAACTCAAAGCCGAGGTCTACAACGACGAGATCGAGCGGTTGCACAACGAGCTCGTCAAGCTCCAGTACTGGATCGCCGAGACCGGCGAGCGCGTGCTGGTGATCTTCGAGGGTCGCGGGTCGGCCGGTAAGGGCGGCGTCATCAAGCGCATCACCGAGCGGACGAGCCCCCGGACGGTGCGGGTCGTGGCACTGCCGAAACCGACCGAGCGTGAGCGCACCCAGTGGTACTTCCAGCGGTACATCGCGCACCTGCCGGCCGCCGGCGAGATGTGCCTGTTCGACCGGAGCTGGTACAACCGCTCGAACGTCGAATGGGTGATGGGCTTCTGCAGCGAAGAGGAGCACCAGGAGTTCCTGCGCTCGGCGCCGGAGTTCGAGCGCATGCTCGTCCGGTCGGGTATCAAGGTAATCAAGTACTGGTTCAGCGTCTCCTACGAGGAGCAAACTGCTCGGTTCGCCGCCCGCAACGCCGAGCCGCTCAAGCGCTGGAAGCTCTCCGACATGGACCTGGCCGAGCACGAGCTGTACGTCAGGTACTCGATGGCGAAGGACACCACGTTCCAGTACACCGACATCAAGCAGGCGCCCTGGTACGTCGTCCCGTCTGACGACAAGCGTGCGGCACGGCTGAACTGCATCAGCCACCTGCTCAGCCAGTTCGACTACGGCGACGTCACGCCACCGGAAGTCCAGATTCCGACCATGGCCAAGATCGACTACATCCGCCCGCCGATGCACGAGCAGACCTTCGTCCCGCTGAACTTCTGACCCGTGCTCGTGCGTGCTCGACGAGCGATCCGGCTTCGCAACCATAGGCGCGGCGCAGCCGTGCCAGCCGGCCCGGCGTGCACGGGCACGCCGGAATGAGCGCGACGCCAGGAGCGCGCGCCGGGTACTCAGACGAACTTCTCGCCGTTCTTGGCCTTCTCCAGGAGGAGTGCCGGCGGGTTGAAGCGCTCTCCGTACTGGGCCGCCAGTTCCTCGGCGCGCTTGACGAAGGCCGACGGTCCGATCTCGCCGTCCGCACCTTCCCAGCCGTTGATGGCCTGGATCGCGCCGCCGAGCAGAGCCGGGAAGCCGATGCCGAAGATCGAGCCGATGTTGGCGTCCGGCACGGTCCGCAGCACGCCTTCGGCGAGACAGTTCACCGTGTCGATCGACATCGAGAAGATGAGCCGGTCTTCGAGGTCCTTCAACGGCGGCTGCTCATCGGCCGCCGGGAAAACCTCGGCGAGGCCGTCCCACAGGCCGACGCGCTTACCGTCGACGTAGTCGTAGAAGCCCTTGCCCTCGAGCTTGCCGGGGCGGTCAAGCTCGAGCATCTTCTCGACGACCAGTGCGCCCGGCTCCGGCACGTAGGTGCCGCCCGCGGCTTCGACGCCGGCCTTGAAGCTGTCGGCGATCTTCTTCATCAACTTGAGGTTCAGCTCGTCGCTGATCTGCAGCACACCGGTCGGGAAGCCCGCGAGCGTGGCCGCGCGATCGATGGCCACCGGGCTGACGCCCTCGGCCAGCATCCGCTGGCCCTCGTTGATGAACTGGCCAATGACCCGCGAGGTGAAGAAGCCGCGGCTGTCGTTGACGACGATCGGGATCTTCTTGATCTGCTGGACGTAGTCGAGCGCATGCGCGATCGTCGCGTCGTTCGTCTTCTCGCCGGCGATGATCTCGACGAGCATCATCTTGTCCACGGGGCTGAAGAAATGGATGCCGATGAAGTCGTCCGGCCGGCTCACGCCCTCGGCGAGACCGGTGATGGGCAGCGTCGACGTGTTGGAACCGAGCAGCGCGTCCGGCAGGATCTTCGGCTCGAGCTCGGCGAACACCGAGTGCTTCAGCTCCTGGTTCTCGAACACCGCCTCGACCACGATGTCGACGCCCTCGAGGTCGTCATAGTTGTCGGTCGCCGTGATGCGGCCGAGGAACTCGTCGATCTTCTCCTGCGTGGTCCGGCCTTTCTCGAGCTGCTTGGCCAGGATGTCGGCGCTGTAGCTCTTGCCCTTCTCGGCGGCGTCGAGGCTGACGTCCTTCAGGACGACCTCCATGCCCGCCTTCGCCGAGACGTAGGCGATGCCCGCGCCCATCATGCCGGCGCCGATGACGCCGACCTTCTGGAACTTCTTCCGCTCGACGCCCTCAGGACGCGAGTTGCCGGCGTTGATTGCCGACAGGTCGAAGAAGAACGCCTGGGTCATGTTCTTGAACTGCTGACCGATGATGAGTTCAGTCAAATAGCGCGACTCGATCCGCGACGCGGTGTCGAAGTCGACCTGCGAACCCTCGACGGCCGCTGCCATGATCGCCTTGGGGGCTTTGAAGTCGGCGCCCTTGACCTGCTTGACCAGGTTGGCCGGGAAGCTCGGCAGCACGGCTGCGAGCGACGGTGAGCTCGGCGTACCGCCGGGGATCCGGTAGCCCTTGCGGTCCCACGGCTGAACCGCGGCGTCCTCGTCGCCCTGGACCGACTCGATCCACGCCTTGGCGGCGCTCAGCAGTTCCTCGGCCGGAACAACTTCGTCGACCAGGCCCTTGGACTGGGCGACGGCCGGCTGCATGCGCGGGCCCTGGATGAGGACATTCATGATCGCGTCCTGGATGCCGAACATCCGGACCGTGCGGGTCACGCCGCCGCCGCCAGGGAGCAGGCCGAGGGTGACCTCCGGCAGGCCGATCTCGTAGCGACCGTCCGCTGCGACCCGGTGGTGACAGGCGAGCGCGATCTCCAGGCCGCCGCCGAGTGCAGCGCCGTTGACGGCAGCGACGACGGGCTTGCCGATGGTCTCGAGCTTGCGCAGCGTCGCCTTGATGGACTCGACCTCGTTGAAGAAGCGCTCGGCGTCGGCGGGCGTCGCCTGCGTCATCAACTTGAGGTCGCCGCCGGCGAAGAATGTCTTCTTGCCGGAGGTGACGATGACGCCCTTGATCGAGTCGGGGCTGGCCGCGACCTCGTCGGCGAGGCGGTTGACGGCCGCCGCCATCGAGGTGCGGTACGCCTCGTTCATGGTGTTGGCGCCCTGGTTCGGGTCGTCGATGGTGAGGGTGACGATCCCGTCGGACAGGTCGTACTTCACAGCGTCAGTGCTGGTCATTCAAGTTCTCCTAGTTGGTGATCTCGATACACCGCGCTGCGCGCGGCACTCGATCCGCTTCGCGTCAGATGCGCTCGACGATGGTGGCGATGCCCATGCCGCCGCCGACGCACAGGGTGGCCATGCCGTAGCGCTTCTCGCGCCGCTCCAGCTCGTCGACGAGCGTGCCGAGGATCATCGCGCCGGTGGCACCCAGCGGGTGGCCCATCGCGATCGCGCCGCCGTTGACGTTGGTCTGGTCGGCCGGGTAGTCGCCGAGGTCGCGCATCAGCTTGAGCGCCACCGCGGCGAATGCCTCGTTGATCTCGAGCAGGTCGATGTCCTCGATCGACAAGCCGGCCTTGTCCAGCGCCTTGCGGCACGACGGGGCGGGGCCGGTCAGCATGATGGTCGGCTCACTGCCGATGACGGCAGTCGAGACGACGCGGGCGCGCGGCGTGAGGCCGTGCTTCTCGCCGGCCTTCTCGTTGCCCAACAGGACGAGCGCGGCGCCGTCGACGATGCCGGAGGAGTTGCCCGCGTGGTGCACGTGGTTGATCTTCTCGACCTCGTAATACCGGTTGAGCGCCACCGCGTTGAAGCCGCCCATCTCGCCGAGGAACTCGAACGACGGCTTGAGCGAGCTCAGGCTCTCGACGGTCGTGCCTTCGCGGACGAACTCGTCGTGATCCAGGATCGTGACGCCGTTGCGGTCCTGGACCGGGATGATCGACTTGGTGAAGTAGCCGTTGGCGATCGCCTTCGCGGCCCGGGCCTGCGACTCAGCAGCGAACGTGTCGACGTCAGTTCGGGAGAAGCCCTCCATCGTGGCGATGAGGTCAGCGCCGATGCCCTGCGGCACGAAGGACGCGTCGAAGGCGGTCTGTGGGTCCATGGCCCACGCGCCACCGTCGGAGCCCATCGGTACGCGGCTCATGGATTCGACGCCGCCGGCGATGATCAGGTCTTCCCAGCCGGACTTGACGCGAGCCGCGGCCTGGTTGACCGCCTCAAGGCCGGAGGCGCAGAACCGGTTGAGCTGCACACCGGCAACCTGCTCACCGAATCCGGCGGCGAGGACCGCGGTGCGGGCGATGTCGGCGCCCTGGTCGCCAACCGGGGAAACAACACCGAGGACGACGTCGTCAACCTGGTTGCCGTCGAGGCTCGGATTGCGCTTCGGCAACTCCTCGAGCAGGCCGGTCAACAGTGAGATCGGCTTGACCTCGTGCAGCGAGCCGGTGTTCTTGCCACGCCCGCGCGGAGTGCGGATGGCGTCATAGATGAATGCTTCGGTCATGCGAAGGACCTCCGAAAGCTGGTGCTTGGGATCGAGGCCGTGCATGGGCCTCGTTCTTCGAAGTATGACACTTGTCTGAATCGCGTGCACAGGGGGTCGGGGGCACGCACCCGGGGAGTCGGATGATCAGGCGCCCTGACGCCCGTTGCCGGTGGCCCCACCCTCGTATGACATGGCCTGCAGTCGGGCGATGCGCTCGTCCATTGGCGGATGGGTGGCGAACAGCTTGGCAAAGCCTGCGCCCCGGAACGGGTTGGCGATCATCTGGTGGGAGACGTCGACCAAGCGCTGGTCCTGCGGAAGGGGAGCGGCCTGGGTGCCCAGCTCCAGCTTGTTCAAGGCCGACGCGAGCGCCAGCGGGTCGCCGGTGAGGCGGGCGCCGTCCTCGTCGGCGTCGTACTCACGGGTGCGCGAGATGGCGAGCTGGATGATCGTAGCTGCCAACGGCGCGAGGAAAGCCAGCGCGAGTGCCGCAATCGGGTTGCCGCCAGTGCCCCGGCGGCCCCCGAAGAAGAAGGCGAACTGTGCGACGGCCGTGATGATCCCGGCGATGCCAGCGGCCACAGACGACGTCAGGATGTCGCGGTTGTAGACGTGCATCAGCTCATGCCCGAGTACGCCGCGCAACTCGCGCTCGTCCAACAGCTGCAGGATGCCCTCGGTGCAGCAGACCGCCGCGTTCTCGGGGTTGCGGCCGGTCGCGAAAGCGTTGGGCGCCTGGGTGGGCGAGACATAAAGGGTCGGCATCGGCTTGCCCGCCGCGGACGACAGCTCACGCACGATCCGGTACATCGCCGGCTGGTCGGCCTCGGTGACCGGGTAGGCATGCATCGCGCGCAGCGCCATCTTGGCCGAGTTCCAGTAGCCCCATGCTGTCGAGCCCAAGCCGAGGAGGACGAAGATCCAGAGCATTCCGGACTGCGCGCCGAGTGCTGCCCAGATCGCAAACAAGGCCGCCCACAGGAAGCCGAACAGTGCCGCGGTCTTCAAGCCGTTGAAATGGTGGTGCACGACGGGTCCTTTCTCCGGTCGCAACCCTATTGACTGATCAACGAACGAAGAAGGTTCGCTGTTCCGGACCACGGAGCAACCTCAGCGCCCGCTCTGGCGATTGCTCACGGCAAGCGCAGCATCGGTGGCGTGTCCCCTGTGGCACGAGAGGCCAGTGCAACTAGCGTGGGGTGGACATGACCGGCCCGTCGCCTGCCCAGATGAGGCCCGCGCCCGACGAGGGCGGGGCCGGTGCCGTGGCGCTCGACCGGTTGCGTGTCGGGGCCAGCGGGACGTGGCGCACGCTCACCGGGCCGTCGGCTCGCTTGGGCCTACTGGGCTTCGTCTCCGGCGCGGACGGATGGCACGTCTTCGACGAGGGACTTACCGGCGGCCTGTACGTCGGAGGAACGAGCGTCCGACATGTCCTGTTCGATCACCCGGGCATGTTCACGCTCCACGTCGGCGCACCTGATGGTCACCCCGTGGAGATCGCGGTGGACTCGCCACGCCCGGTGCTGACGGTCGTCAAGAACGAACCCACCGGTCCGATTTCGCGGATCGGGCCGGACCCGGTCGTCCCCCGCAAGCGGGAGGTACCCCCAGCGCCTTCGGTGGTTGAGGCGCCCCGCATTGCACCGGTTTTTCCTGATGTCCGCGGCGATCCCGTCAAGGTCGAGACCCGGACGTCGCCGTCGCCGGCGGAGCGACCCGTCCTCATTGCGCGGCGCTTGGCGGTGCGGGCCCAGTCCGGTCGCATACTGATCTCCGACATCGACGTGGCGCTCGGCCCGAAATCCCTCACGGCCGTCATCGGACCGTCGGGAGCCGGAAAATCGACGCTCTTGCACAGCCTCGCTGGGCAGCTCTCGCCCTCGGACGGTGGCGTGTGGTGGCAGGGCCATCACCTGCATGACGAATACCTCGACCTGCGCACGCAGATCGGCTTCGTCCCGCAGGAGGAGATCCAGCATCCGCAGCTCGGCGTTCGCCAATCGCTGATGTTCTCGGCCCGGTTGCGCCTGCCGGACAGCACCAGCGCCGGCGCGTTGAAGGCGCGCGTCGACGACGTCATCGGGCAGGTCGGGCTGCAGGCCGAACAGCGGCAGCGGATCGGCTCGCAACTGTCGGGCGGGCAGAAGAAGCGCGTCTCCATCGCGACAGAGCTGCTCACGGCTCCGCCCCTGCTGTTCCTGGACGAGCCGACATCCGGCCTAGACCCCGGCCGCGACCGCACGATCATGCATCAGCTGCGCGGCCTCGCCGACGATGGACGCGTCGTGGTCGTGGCGACGCACTCGGTGCTCGGACTCGACCTCTGCGACACGATCATCGTGATTGCCCGGGGCGGGCAACTTGCGTACGCCGGGCCACCCGAGGAACTGCTCGAGCACTTCGGCTGCGCGGACTACCCGGAGATGTTCGACCTGCTGGAGACGCCAGCCCAACTGCCGCCGACGGCAGCGACGGCGCCCGCGCCGCCCAGCGCTCGCCGCGACACGATCGCGTCGACCACCCGCTCGGCCTCTCGCCAGTTCCGGACGCTGGTGCGACGAAACCTGTCGCTTCTCTTCGCGGACCGGATGCATCTGACGATGCTGCTGGTGATGCCGCTCGTGCTGGCCGGCCTCAGCCGGATTGTCCAAGGCGACTACGGGCTCGGGCTGTGGCAGGACAGCCGCGGCGTCTTCCACGCCATGGAGGCGAACCAGCGACTCACCATCCTCATCATCGCGGCCGCACTGATGGGTGCGGCCATGTCGATCCGCGAACTGGTGCAGGAGCGCGCCATCTTCCGCCGCGAGTACGCCGTCGGGCTGTCTCCCGGCGGGTACTTCGCCAGTAAGGCGCTGGTCTTCGGTGTCGTCTGCTTCCTGCAGGGAATCCTCGTCGCCCGGCTGGCGACGTGGGGCCTACCGGAACAAGACGGCATGGGAGTGCTCCACAAGGGGTGGTGGGAGATAGCCGTCCCACTCGGGCTGTTCGCCGCGGTCATGTCGTTCGTCGGCCTGTGGATCTCGGCCAAAGCCCGCTCGACCGAGCAGACCACGCCGGCGCTCGTCGCCGTGGTGATGATCCAGATCGCCTTGTGCGGCGCGCTCATCCCGGTTGCCGGTCGCGCCGTGATCGAGCAGGTCACGATGTTCGCTCCCGGCCGCTGGGCTTTCGCAGCCACCGCGTCCAGCGCCAACCTCGACCGATCGCCGCGCTTCATCGACGACAAGCTGATCAACTTCACGGCCGACCAGTACTGGCAGAACCTGGCCGGCTTGACGATCCTCGGCGTTCTCGTGTTGTGGGCCGGGTACGCCGCAGTCCGCCGCTCGCCGTAACTTCACCCCACGGTGGCTGAGGCTCTCGAAGCCTACGCAACTAGTTGCATATGCCATTCGATGCATATACTGTTTCGCCCATGGCGCTCGAACACGCGATCCTCGTCTCCTTGGCGGAGCGCTCCGCAAGCGGCTACGACCTGGCCCGCCGGTTCGACGCGTCCATCGGCCACTTCTGGCCGGCCAGCCACCAGCAGATCTACAAGGTGCTGGCCAGGATGGAGTCCGACAAGCTGGTCTCGGCGGATCTCGTCGCACAGGATGGGCGGCCGGACAAGAAGGTCTACGCCATCACCGAGGACGGCCGCGCCGAACTACGCGACTGGCTCGCCAAGCCGAGCCGGCGGGAAGCGGCCCGCGTCGATTTCGCCGTCAAGCTCCGGGCACTGCACCTGGCCGACCGAGACACGTTCCGCGCCGAGGTCGAGCAGCGTCGCGCCGCGCACGCAGAGCTCCTCGCCGTCTACGAGGCCAGCGAGCGCAAGTTCTATCCGGACCCGAGCAACCTCGCCGACGACCAGGTGGGGCCTTGGCTCGCTCTCCGTGGCGGCATCCGGGTCGAACGCGGCGGTATCGAGTGGTGTGACGAGATCCTTCACGCGCTGGGGGGCGTCGGATGAGATGTCACATGCGCCCGGTACGCGATCCACAGAATGCCAAGGGCGAAGATCGTCGCCGTCACGATCAGGACAGCGTGCACCCAGAAGAACGACGTCGGCCGGCTGTGCCAGTGCTCGCCGGCCCACGCGCGATCGTCGCGGCTGATCGCCAGCGCAAACCGTGGCCAGACGACGACGTTGAACAAGCCGGCGGCCACCAGAAACAGGCCCTGAAACCTTGTGATCACCACCCCATCATGGAGGACGCAGCATGAAGGCATTCCGCGAGGCAATTGAGAGCTGGGACTTCAATGCTGTCGACAAACTCCTGGCCGACGACGTCGTTTTCACCAGCCCCGTCGCGTTCAAGCCCTACCCCGGCAAAGCCATCACGGCCGCGATCCTTCGCGGCGTCAGCCGAGTGTTCACCGACTTCCACTATCTCCGCGAGATCAACGACGAGCCCCACAGCGCTCTCGTCTTCGAGGCGAAGGTCGGCGACATCACCGTGAACGGATGCGACTTCATCACGGTCAACGACGATGGCCTGATCAGCGAGCTCACCGTCATGGTCCGGCCGCTCAAGGCCGCCCACGCCCTGGCCGATGCCATGGGTGCCCAATTCGAACAAATCCAAGCCGAGGCGATCGCCGCGATGGAGGCAGCCAACTCATGACCGACTACCAGCACCTGCTCAGCCCGCTCGACCTCGGGCACACGACGCTGAAGAACCGCGTCGTCATGGGTTCGATGCACACCAAGCTCGAGGACCGGGCCAAGGACCTGCCCAAGCTGGCGGCGTACTTCGCCGAGCGGGCCGAGGGCGACGTCGGCCTCATCGTGACCGGCGGCTACGCGCCCAACTGGCGCGGCTGGCTCCTTCCGCTCGGCTCGATGATGACGAACGACGGCCACGCCAAGAAGCATCGGATCGTCACCGACGCCGTCCATGGTGCCGGCGACGGAGAGGCCAAGATCCTGCTGCAGGTCCTGCACGCCGGACGGTATGCGTATCACCCGTTCAGCGTCAGCGCCTCGAGCAAGAAGTCGCCCATCACGCCGTTCCGGCCGCGGGCCATGTCGACCAAGGAAGTCGACCAGACGGCCACCGATTTCGCCAAGGCCGCGGCGCTCGCGAAGCGGGCGGGGTACGACGGCGTCGAGATCATGGGTTCCGAGGGCTACCTGATCAACCAGATGATCACGGCCCGTACGAACAACCGCACCGACGCGTGGGGCGGCTCGGCGGAGAAGCGGATGCGGTTCCCGATCGAGATCGTCAGGCGCACCCGCGAACTCGTCGGCGACGACTTCATCGTCCAGTACCGAATGAGCCTGCTCGACCTGGTCGACAACGGCCAGTCCTGGGACGAAACCGTGGACCTGGCGCTCAAGCTGCAAGCTGAGGGCGTCGACATCCTGAACACTGGCATCGGCTGGCATGAAGCGCGCATCCCGACGATCGTGACCTCCGTCCCGCGCGCCGCGTTCGCGTGGACGACAGCCAAGCTCCGCACGGCACTCCGTGAGAACGGGACCGCCGTGCCGGTCGTCGCCTCCAACCGGATCAACCGGCCCGAGGTGGCCGAGCAGATTCTCGCGTCCGGCGAAGCCGACCTCATCTCCATGGCCCGTCCGCTGCTGGCCGACGCCGAATGGGTGAAGAAGGCGGCCGAGGACCGAGCCGACGAGATCATCACGTGCATCGCGTGCAACCAGGCGTGCCTGGACCACACGTTCAAGAACAAGCGCGCGACCTGCATGCTTAACCCGCGGTCCGCGCACGAAACCGAGCTCATCCTGCTGCCGACCAAGCGGGCAAAGAAGATCGCCGTCGTCGGCGCCGGTCCGGCCGGGCTCGCCGCTGCGGTCGAACTGGCCGGCCGCGGGCACAGCGTCGAGCTGTTCGAGGCGGCCAACGAGATCGGCGGCCAGTTCAAGCTGGCAGCGAAGATTCCCGGCAAGGAGGAGTTCCTCCACACCATCCGGTATTACGAGCGCATGATCGATGTCCGTGGCGTGAAGCTTCGCCTCGGCTCGCGGGCTTCTGTGGACGACCTCGCGGACTTCGACGAGATCGTCGTCGCCACCGGCGTCGTGCCTCGCATCCCTTCGCTGCCCGGCGTCGACCACCCCAAAGTCGTCACCTACCAGCAGGCCATCAATGGCGCACCCATCGGCGAGCGGGTGGCCGTGATGGGCGCCGGCGGCATCGGGTTCGATGTCAGCGAGTTCCTGCTGCACGATCTCGACGAGAGCGTGGAGCACTGGATGGAGCGCTGGGGCGTCACCGACCCGGCGCTTGAGCGCGGTGGCTTGGCGACCAAGGTGAAGGCCCCGCCGCGGCGGACCGTCCACCTTCTGCAGCGCAAGACGTCGGAACTGGGCAAGGGCCTTGCCAAGACGTCGGGCTGGGTGCATCGCACGACGCTGAAAGACTCGGGAGTGGAGTTCCTCAACGGCGTCGCCTACGACCACATCGACGACGCCGGCCTCCACATCACGATCGGCGCGGGCGACACGGCCGAGGCACGCGTGCTCGAGGTCGACACCGTCATCCTGTGCACCGGGCAGGAGTCGGTGCGTGATCTCGCGGCGCCGTTGGAGGCGCTGGGCAAGCCAGTCCACGTGATCGGTGGCGCCGATGTCGCGGCTGAACTGGACGCCAAGCGCGCCATCAAGCAGGCGACGGAGCTGGCCGCCCGGCTCTGAGAACTGGCTTCCTCGCGCCCACGCCCATGGTCCTCTTGCTCCCCTACAGTGCAGGCAGGGCTCCGCAGCGGAGTCCATGAAGAGGGGAAAATCACCTATGGAACTCCTTTGGGCGATTCTGCTGACACTCGTGCTCGGCTTCCTTGCTGGCCTGATCGCGCGTGCGCTTGTCCCGGGCAAAGACGCGATGGGCCTGCTGGCCACCGCCCTTCTCGGCATCGTCGGTTCGTTCGTGGGCGGAGCGGTTTGGGCCCTCTTCCAGAAGGACGTTGCGGTGTGGCCGCCCCAGGCCGGTGGCCTGCTCCTGTCGATCCTCGGCGCTGTGATTGCCCTCCTGATCTACAACCGCGTTGCAGGTCGCAAGTTGGCCTGATTTCGCCGGTCAGGATCAGCAGCTCGGGCATATGCTCGGGCACGTGGATGACGCTCGCGTGGTTCGAGTCAGTGTCTTGGTCTTGTGTGTCGTCATACTCATCCACGACATCGTCGCTCTGGCGATCAATCCCGACTTCGGCATCGGCGCCAACGCGCACACGGTCAAATTCCTGTGGGTCGACTACAACGGCTGGCATGCGGTCGCCGGCTTCGCGCTGTTCGTCCCGGGCTTGTTCGTCTGGCGTCGAGCCGACCTGGCGCGGGTCTACTCCTTGGCGGTCGTTCTCACACTCCTGGTCACGGCTGCCTGGGGCCTCCTCGATCAGAACCCGCTCGCGATTCTCTCGTTCCCGGACCAGCGGGCCGATGCGATCTTCCATGTCGGCGTGGCGGCGCTCTTCGTCGTCCCGGTGTTGATCGACGCGATCCGTGGGGCGGTCGGCCGCCCTAACTGATCTGGCGTAGGCGCACTGACTCAGGCAGGGTGGCGAGTTCGCCCAACACGTCCTCGCCCAGCTCGGCTGAGATGTCGGTGATCACGTAGCCGAGCTGTCCCTTGGTGGCCAGCGACTGCGCTTCGATGTTGACGCCATGATCACCGAGGATCCCGTTGATCGACGCCAGAACGCCCGGCGCGTTGGCGTGCAGATGCGTCAGCCGGTGCCTCTGTGGATCGGCCGACATCGTGATCTCCGGCAGATTCACGCTCAGCGACGTATTTCCGAAAGCGACGAACGCGCGCAGCTTGGAGGCGACAAAGCGTCCGATGTCCTGCTGCGCCTCTTCGGTCGAGCCGCCGACATGCGGGGTGAGGATGACGTTCTTCAGGCCGCGCAGGTCGGACTCGAACGGGTCACCCTGTCGCTTCGGCTCGATCGGGAAAACGTCGACTGCGGCACCGGCGATATGACCCGACTCGATGTGCCGGCGCAAGGCCGCGGTATCGGTGGTGATGCCGCGAGACAGGTTCATGAACAGCGAGCGCGGCTTCATCCGACTCAGCTGCTCATCGCCGAAAATCCCGGCATTGCCTGGTCGTCCGTCGACGTGCAGGGAGACAACGTCCGCTTCGGCCAGGAGCTCCTCCAGCGTGGCGCACTTGCGGGCGTTGCCCATCGCCAGCTTGTCGTCGAGGTCGTAGAAGATCACGCTTAGGCCGAGCGCCTCGGCGATCACCGAGAGCTGGCTGCCGATGTTGCCGTAACCGACGATGCCGAGGGTGCGGCCCCGGACCTCGTGGCTGCCGGCTGCCGACTTGTTCCAGATGCCGGCGTGCATGTCGGTCGACTTCTCATGCAGGCGCCGAGCCAGCGAAATGATCTCCGCGATCGCGAGTTCCACGACCGAACGGGTGTTGGAGTACGGCGCATTGAAGACTGCCACACCGCGCTTGGTTGCCGCGGCGAGATCGATCTGGTTGGTGCCGATGCAGAACGCGCCGATGGCCAAAAGGTCTGGGGCAGCGGCGAGCACCTTGTCGGTGATGTACGTCGTTGACCGGATCCCCAGCAGGTGGACGCCCTGGATGGCCTCGATCAACTCGTCCTCGCTGAGCGCACCGTCGCGCGTCTCGACCTGGAAGCCCTTGCTGCGCAGGAAGTCGACGCCGACGGTGTGGATGTTCTCGAGCAGCAGCACCTTGACGTCGCCGTCCTCGAGACGGTCGGTGGCGTAGGGCGGCTCAGCAGTCATGGTCCCCATGATCGACATCGTGGTCACGCCAGTCTCCTCTCGTAAGCGAGAGGAACCCAGGCGAACGGTTCCGCACGTGCTCTGTGGAGTCGGACCTTCCCGGTGGTCACCCACCTCAACGCCAGTCGCGTCCGACGGGTCGATTCTACCGATTTTCCGGCTGTGTCACTGGGGGAGGCAAATTCGCCAGCCGCACCTGACCCTGCGCGATCAGCTTTCCGTTCTGGTCGATGGACTCCACCCGCCAGAGCTGTTGCGTCCGGCCGCGATGAATCGGCGTCGCGCTCGTCGTGATCGTGTCGCCCACCTTGGCTTGACGCAGGAAGTCCGTCGAGTTGTTCATGCCGACCGCGACGCCCAGCAAGTCACCGTCGGCCGCATCACGGTTGACCCAGGCCACGCCCGCGACACTTGCCACCGCTTCGTGCGCAGCACAGTAGACGCCGCCATGCGGAATGCCATGCGGCTGCAGGTGATCCGGGCCGATCGTCCAGACAACCCCCGCATGGTCGGGGCTGATCTCAAAGTCATCCAGACCGAGAAGTCCGTTGAGGCCGGGCGCAGTACTGGCGGTGTCAGTCATGCGGCGAGCCTAGGAGAGGAACAAAATCCACCCGGCCGAAGGTTGGATCGAATACCCCCTCGGGGTAAGGTGACCACCGGAGGTCGACATGGAGCACGAGCACGGAACACACGGCTACGACAAAGAAGCCGTCCGCAAGCGGCTCGCCCGCATCGAAGGCCAGGTACGCGGCATAGCCCGGATGGTCGACGACGACACGTACTGCATCGACGTCCTCACCCAGGTCAGCGCGACGACGAAGGCACTCGAGGCCGTCGCGCTCAAACTGCTGGAGGACCACCTGGCTCACTGCGTCGTCGATGCCGCCCGCGCCGGCGGGCCGGACGCAGACCTGAAAGTCAAGGAAGCCACCGACGCCATCGCGCGCCTAGTGCGCTCATGAGGAGAACTGAAATGACCACCGAGACCTACAACGTCACCGGCATGACCTGCGGGCACTGTGTCGCCGCCGTCGAGACCGAGCTTCGGGCTGTCGACGGCGTCACCGATGTCACCGTTGACCTGACGCCCGGCGGCACGTCGCACGTCACCGTGACCAGCGACGAGCCGCTGGCTCGAGACGTCGTCGACGCGGCTGTTGACGAAGCGGGCTACTCACTGGCGTCATCCCGCGACCTCCCACTGGCGTGACCTCGCCATGACCGACACCATCCGGCTGGACGTCCAGGGGATGTCCTGCACAGCCTGTGCGGCCCGGATCGAGAAGAAGCTCAACAAGCTCGACGGGGTCAGCGCGTCCGTCAACTACGCCACCGAGCGCGCGGTCGTCGAAGCACCCGTGGGGCTCGACCCGCAAGTTCTGCTCGACACGGTGGCCAACACCGGCTACAGCGCGAGCGTTCGATCCGAGCATGCGCCCGGCGCGGGCGCAGAGCACGGGCACCGTGGCGGCCTACACTCAGCGGGCTCTATGAAGCGACGGCTCATCGTTGCCACTCCGTTGGCTGCCCTGACGGTTGCGATCTCGATGATCCCCGGGCTGCAGTTCGCCGGTTGGCCGTGGGTCGCGTTCACCCTCGCAACCCCCGTCGTGCTGTGGGCGGCCTACCCGTTCCACTGGTCCGCAGTCATCAACGCTCGCCATGGTGCGGCCACGATGGACACCCTGGTCAGCATCGGCGTCGGGGCCGCCTACGTCTGGTCGACGGTGCAGCTGCTCCGGCTCGGCTGGGCGCATGCGCAGCACGACGTGTACTTCGAGGTCGCGACCGTCGTCACCACCTTCATCCTCGCCGGCCACTTCCTGGAGGCGAACGCGAAGAAGCAAGCCAGCGCTGCGCTGCGAGCGCTGGCAGACCTCGGCGCCAAGGAAGTCACCGTGCGCCGCGAGGGCAAGGAAGTTCGGGTCCCCCTGGACGACCTCCACGCAGGGGACGAGTTCATCGTGCGACCGGGCGAGAAGATCGCCACCGACGGCATCGTGGTCGAGGGTGCGTCGGCGGTCGACGAGTCGATGCTGACCGGCGAGTCCATACCGGTGACGGTTGAGTCCGGAGACGAGGTGACCGGAGCGACGCTCAACACATCTGGCCGTCTGGTCGTCCGGGCCACCGCCGTGGGCGCGGACACCGCACTTGCCCAGATGGTGCGGCTGGTCGAGGAAGCGCAGGAGGGAAAGGCCGAAGTCCAGCGCTTGGCCGACCGGATCTCGGCCTGGTTCGTGCCGGCCGTCATCGTGCTGGCCACCCTCACGTTCGTCGCATGGCTGCTGGTGACCGACGGCGAACCAGGAGGAGTCGACCGCGCATTCACGACTGCGGTGGCGGTGCTCATCATCGCGTGCCCGTGTGCGCTGGGCCTCGCAACGCCGACCGCGCTGATGGTGGGGACAGGCCGCGGCGCCGTCCTCGGCATCCTGATCAAGGGGCCCCACGTGCTGGAGTCGACCCGGGCGATCGACACGATCGTGCTCGACAAGACCGGCACGGTCACGACGGGGCACATGACGGTCACGTCGGTGGATCCGGCGCCCGGTGTCGATGCCGATGAGCTGAAGGCAGTCGCGGCCTCCCTGGAGCACGCGTCCGAACACCCCGTCGCACGCGCGATCGCCACCCTGGCCAGGCCCGAGCCGGTCTCTGACTTCCAGAACCACCCGGGGCTCGGCGTGAGTGGACGAGTCCGGGGCCACGATGCGCGTATCGGCCGCTTCGTGCCAGGTTCTTCCATCACCGTCGAGTGGGACGGGGCGGTTCGCGGATCGATTTCCGTCGCTGACTCGGTCAAGCCGACGTCCAAGCAGGCGATCGCGGACCTGCGCAAGCTGGGGCTCGAACCGATCCTGCTCACCGGCGATCGCAGATCCGTCGCTGATGAGGTCGCGGCCGAGGTCGGCATCACGCAGTCGTTCGCCGAAGTCACGCCACAAGACAAGCTCGACACGATCCGGCGCCTCCAACGCGAGGGAAGGGCTGTGGGCATGGTCGGTGACGGCGTCAACGACGCCGCAGCGCTCGCGGCCGCCGACCTCGGCATCGCGATGGGCACCGGTACCGATGTCGCGATGGCGTCGTCGGACCTCACCCTCGTCCATGGCGACCTGGCCTCGGCGGTTGACGCGATCCGACTGGCCCGCGCGACACTCCGCACGATCAAGGGCAACCTGTTCTGGGCATTCGCGTACAACGTGGCGGCTATCCCGGCCGCTGCCTTCGGACTGCTCAACCCGATGATCGCCGGCCTCACGATGGCGTTCAGCTCGGTTTTCGTCGTCACCAACTCGCTCCGGCTCCGCAAGTTCGGGCGGACCGTTTAGCGACCGAATCTAGACTCGCAGGATGAACCCCGGCATCCGCGCGCACCACCTGTCGGCGGACGACTACGTCGGAGACGCCGGCCCCGTGCTGCGCCGCGTTGGACACCTGCTCCAGCCGTATCGGGGCAAGATCGTGCTGGTCATGATCGCGGTCGTGACCGCGGCCGGCCTCACGTCACTGATGCCGTTCCTCACCAGGGCCGTATTCGACGACGCACTCTTTCCGCCCGCTGGCCAGCCGCAACTGGACGTCCTCGCGTGGCTGGTGGCCGCGATGTGCGTCATTCCGGTGTTCGCCGCGCTCATCGGCATCGGGCAGAACTGGCTCACCGCCACCGTCGGCAACTCGGCCATGGCCGATCTCCGCACTCGGCTGTTCGCGCACCTACAGACGATGGAGCTGGCCTTCTTCACCGCCACGAAGACCGGCCACATCCAGTCCCGACTCGCCAACGACGTAGCGGCGGTCCGCACCGTGCTGACCGATACCGCGACGTCGATCCTGTCAACATCGGTCACCGTCACAGCGGCGCTCATCTCGATGGTGGTGCTGTCGTGGCCGCTGACGATCCTGACCCTGATCCTGATGCCGCTGTTCGTCGTCATCCAGCTGCGGGTCGGGCGCCGCCGGCAACGGCTGGCCAAGGAGACACAGGAGTCGCTGTCGGAGATGACGGCCATCACGCAGGAGGCACTGAGTGTCTCCGGCATCCTTCTGTCCAAGGTCTTCGGCCGAGGCGAAGCCGAAGTCGAGCGCTACCGCGAGGCCAACCGGGAGCAGATGCGGCTGCAGGTACACCAGGCGATGACCGGGCGGGCGTTCTTCGCCATCGTCCAGACGTTCTTCGCGATCACCCCCGCACTGCTCTATCTCGCCGCCGGCCTCATGCTCACCGGCCGCGTCCCCGGTGGCGCCGACCTGACCACCGGCACGCTCGTCGCCTTCACCACCGTCCAGGCCCGACTGCAGATGCCGCTGCTGCAGCTCATGCGGGTGTCGCTGGACGTGCAGACGTCGGTCGCCCTGTTCCGTCGGATCTTCGAGTACCTCGATCTCACACCGGCCATCACGGAAAAGCCCGACGCCCACGACCTCGTCGATCCGGTCGGGTTGGTCGAGCTGCGCAACGTCTGGTTCACCTACCCCAGCTCGAATGTGGCCAGCAACGCAGCGCAGTCGCCGTGGGCTCTCCAGGACGTCTCACTTCGCATCGAGCCCGGACAGCTGGCGGCCATCGTCGGACCATCCGGCGCCGGGAAGACGACGATCACCTACCTCGTGCCGCGGTTCTTCGACGTCACCGAAGGCGCGGTCCTCATCGACGGCCAGGACGTCCGTGACCTGACGATGGCATCCATCGCGCGCACCATCGGCATCGTCACCCAGGAGCCATACCTCTTCCACGGCACGATTCGCGACAACATCGCCTACGCGCGCCCAGACGCGACTCCAGCCGAGATCGAGGCCGCCGCACGGGACGCGAACATCCACGACCGGATCCTGTCGTTCCCCGAGGGATACGACACCATCACGGGTGAGCGAGGCTACCGACTGTCCGGTGGCGAGAAGCAGCGCCTGGCGATCGCTCGCGTGCTGCTCATGAATCCGCGCATCCTCATCCTCGACGAGGCGACGTCAGCCCTGGACTCGGAGACCGAGCGCCTCGTGCAGGAGGCGATCGAGCGGGCGACCCAGAACAGGACGACGCTGGCCATCGCCCACCGGCTCTCGACCATCCGGTCGGCCGACGTCATCTTCGGCGTCGATGATGGGCGCTTGGTCGAGTCGGGGACGCATGATGAGCTGCTGGCCGACGGGCGCGGACTCTATGCCCGACTGCACGCCGAACAGGTGGGATCGACGCTGCCCGCCAACTGACTAGACGGATTAGGAGGACCCGTCGTCGGAGTCGGACTCCGTTTCGCTGGGTGACGGCTCAGGACTCGGGGACGCATCCCCGTCGCTTGCGCTGTCCTCCGGTGACCGGCTCTCCTGGTCGTCGCCGTCGTGGTCCACGTGCGCCAGAGATTCGGCGGCTCGCTCACTCGCCGTTCCGGCCAGCTTGGCAACACCGCGATTCAGCGCCAACGATGGTCGGATGCCGTACTCGCCATACCCGGCGATGGTCATGATCCCGCCCTCGCACGCGGTTCCGAAGGCCGCCGGCATCGCACCGATCCACCCGTAGTACACCTGCTCGTCGCTGCGTGTTGCTCCGTTGGCCTCGGCCAGCAGGAGATACACCTCGCACACCTCCTCGGCTGGAAGTTCGTCTGCCCCGTTGATGAGCTTGACCAGCGCAGCCTCCAGCTTGGCTCGCAGGGACTTCTTGGTCGTGGGTTGGGCGATCGCGGCTGTAATCTGCGGCGCGGCTTGGCGAGCCCACGCCAGCGTGCTCAAGGTCGTCACGCGCACCGCCGAGTGCGCGGGTTCCCTCACCGAGTGAACCCAAGTGCACGCCTCGGTTCCCGGGGCCGACGGTACGGGAAGTTCGGCGTTCATGTCGTAGCCGACCAGATCGGATCGGTCCTTCTCAGTCAGCAGTGTGCATGTCCGGTTGTCCGGATTCGTCCTGGGCATCGGAGAGGATTCGGTGATGCTCGGCTCGAGCGTTCGGTCCGGATGCCGTTCCGGCGCCGCGCGAGTACACGACGCCAGGAGGGCGCAGGCAAAGACCGTCGCACAACCCACTCGCATTCGCACGGACTGACTGTAACGAGCCGACCCCAGCGGCAGTGCCATTCCTGGGCCTACTCCCAGGGAAAGCCGACGTACTTCGTCTCGAGGTACTCATCGATGCCCTCGAACCCGCCCTCACGACCGAAGCCGGACGACTTGACGCCACCGAACGGTGCCGCCGGGTTGGACACGATGCCCTGGTTGAGCCCGACCATCCCGGTCTCCAGCGCCTCAAATACTCGGGTGGCGCGCGCGAAGTCACGGGTGAAGGCGTAGGCGACCAGTCCGTACTCGGTGGCGTTGGCCTGTTCGATCGCCTCGGCTTCGTCCTCGAACCGGACGATGGCTGCGACTGGCCCGAAGATCTCCTCCACGCACAGGCGAGCGGCCCTCGGCACGTCTGTGAGGACCGTCGGCTGGTAGAACCACCCCTCCCCATCGACCAACGAGCCGCCGGTGAGCACTCGCGCGCCCCGGCCGACAGCATCGTCGACCAGTTCGGCGACCTTCGTACGCTGCGCCTCCTCGACGAGGGGGCCGACGTCCACGCCGTCGTCCACGCCGCGGCCGAGGCGAAGTGCGGACATCCGCTCCGCGAGCCGCTCGGCGAACTCGTCGGCTATCGACGCCTGCACCAGGAACCGGTTCGCCGCCGTGCAGGCTTCGCCGATGTTGCGCATCTTGGCCAGCATGGCACCCTCGACGGCGGCATCGAGGTCGGCGTCGTCGAAGACGAGGAACGGCGCATTCCCACCCAACTCCATCGACACCCGCAACAGGTTCTGCGCGCTCTGCTCGATGAGCGTTCGACCGACTTCGGTCGATCCGGTGAACGTCAGCTTGCGCAGCCGCGGATCGGCGATGAGCGGCGCCATGACAGCGCCCGTGTGCGAGGTGGTGACGACGTTCAGCACGCCGTCCGGCAGTCCGGCTTCGCGCAGGATGTCGGCCGCGGCCAGCGCGCTCAGTGGCGTCAGGCCGGCCGGCTTGAGCACCATCGTGCATCCGGCAGCGATGGCCGGACCGATCTTGCGGGTCGCCATGGCCAGCGGGAAGTTCCACGGCGTGATCATCAGACACGGCCCCACCGGCTGCTTGAGCGTGAGGAGGCGCGACGCGCCGTTGGGCGCCACCGAGTAGCGGCCGTGGATGCGAACGGCCTCCTCGGAGAACCAACGGAAGAACTCGGCTGCGTAAGCGATCTCTGCGCGGCTCTCGGCCAGGGTCTTGCCCATCTCCAGCGTCATGAGCCGGGCGAGGTCGTCGGTGCGCGCCGTGATCAGTTCGAAGGCGCGGCGCAGGATCTCGCCGCGGTCGCGCGGCGCCGACCGCGCCCATTCCGGCTGGGCTGCGACAGCTGCGTCCAGGGCTCGGGTTCCGTCCTCGACGGCGGCGTCGGCGACCTGTGCCAGCTGCAGGCCGGTGGACGGATCCTCGACGGCGAATGTCGCCCCGGCGGTCGCGTCCCGCCAGGTGTCGCCGATGAGGAGTTGCTTCGGAACACTGTCGACGACGGACTCACTCATATGCGCGATGCTAGCCACGCCTGGAGCCCACGGCATTGCTCGGTAGGCTCGCTCAATGCTCACCCTCATTCCGGACTGGCTCGATGCCGAGCACATCCTGGTGTCGTTCGGTCCCGCCGCGATCTGGGTGGCAGCCGCCATCGTGTTCATCGAATGCGGCCTGCTCTTCCCCATCCTTCCGGGCGACTCGCTGCTCTTCACGGCCGGGATCCTGGTAGCGCAGGACGTCGGCGCGATGCCGAACATCGTCACGACCTGCGTGCTCCTGACGGCAGCAGCCATAGCCGGAAACGCATCGGGCTATGCCATCGGCGCCAAAGTCGGGCCCGCGCTGTTCCGACGCCCGGACTCCCGCTTCTTCAAGGCCGAGTACCTCGACAAGACCCACGCCTTCTTCGAGAAGTACGGCGCTCCGGCGATCATCCTGGCCCGCTTCGTCCCGATCGTGCGCACGTTCATCACGGCCGTCGCCGGAGCCGGCCGAATGGGCTTCGCCCGGTTCATCGCACTGTCGGCCGTCGGTGGCGTGCTGTGGGCGACAGGCATCACGCTCATGGGCTACTGGCTCGGCAACGTCAAGTTCATCCATGACCATGTGGAGGGCATCGCCATCGCCATCGTTTTGGTCTCAGTCGTCCCGATGGTCGTCGAAGCGCTGCGGCGCACCGCCACGACTGACTAGCCGAAGAAGTCGCCAGAGGGCGGCGGCGGCGTGGACTGTTTGGCCATCGGCACGAACCGCGAGTAGTGGCCTTGGAAGCCGACGGCGATCCCGCTGTCCGTGGGGCCGGAACGGTTCTTGGCGACGATCAGGTCGGCCTCGCCCTTGCGCTCGTCGTCGCCATACAGCTCGGGCCGGTGGACCAGCAGGACGATGTCAGCGTCCTGCTCGATCGAGCCGGACTCGCGCAGGTTGGACAGTTGCGGCTTCTTGTCGCCGCCCTGCTCCGACATACGGTTCAGCTGGCTGATGGCCACGACCGGGATTTCGAGTTCCTTGGCCAGCAGCTTGATCTGGCGGGAGAACTCCGAGACCTCAACCTGACGGTTCTCGACCCGCTTGCCGGACGTCATGAGCTGCAGGTAGTCGATGACGACAAGCCCGATGCCGTTCTGCTTGTGCATGCGCCGCGCCTTGGCCCGGATCTCCGGCATGGTCAGGTTGGGCGAGTCGTCGATGAGGATCGGGGCGCTCTGGACGCGCGGCATGGCTCGGCCGATGCGGTTCCAGTCGTCCTCGCTCATGCCGCCGCCACGCATGTGGTGGATGGGCACCTTGGCCTCAGCGGACAGCAGGCGCATGGAGATTTCGGCGCCGGTCATTTCCAGGGAGAAGATGGCCGACGGCGTGGAGTGTCGGATGGAGGCCGCCCGGCAGAAGTCGAGGCCAAGCGTCGACTTGCCCACGCCGGGTCGGGCGGCGATGACGATCATCTGGCCCGGCCGGAAGCCTGTCGTGATGCGATCGAGGTCGTCGAATCCAGACCCCAGGCCGGCCATCACGCCGTCGCGGGCCTGGATCGCCTCGATCTCGTCAATCGTGGCGCCCAACAGCGATGCGACGTCGCGGTAGTCGTCGACGCCGCGCGAGGAGTCGACGTCCATGACCTCCTTCTGCGCGGTGTCAACGAGCGACTCGAGTTCGCCGGTCTCGGCCCAACCCAGCGCAGAGATGCGGTTGCCGACCTCGATCAGGCGGCGCAACACCGCCTTCTCGTGCACGATCACTGCGTAGTAGTCGGCGCTGGCGACATTGGGCACCGCGTTGACGAGGTCATGCAGATAGGGCGCGCCGCCGATACGGGTCAGGTCGCCGCGCCGCTGGAGCTCGCTCTTGACGGTGAGGGCATCGACCGGCTCCCCGCGATTGGCGAGGTCGACGATGACGTCGAAGATGAGCTCATGTGCCGGCCTGTAGAAGTCGCGCCCGGACAGGAGCTCGGACGCCGGGTCGATCGCCTGCTTCGACATCAGCATGGCGCCCAACACGCTCTGCTCAGCGAAGTTGTCCTGTGGGGGAACCCGACCGCCCGGCATGTCCTCCGGGGCTTCGGCTGGGTACAGGTCCGCGACCATCAGTGATTGACTCCTGTCATGTGCTTGACCGTAGGGAACGCCCCCGACATTCGGTCCACGGATCACCGGTACTCACCTGCGTTTTGCCGGGTTCCTCGCACCCGGATCGATTCGCACCGACCGAGCCACACTAGGCCTGTGCGGCCGTGGCGGGAAGCCCGTTATCAACAGGGCATGTGGACAACCGAAACGCACGTGTGCAAAACGCCGCCGGGCATGTGCACAGGGGGTGGACGCAGCTGTGGACGGCGGCACCCATCGGCTCCTCAAAGTCGGTCTGACCTGCGGAAACATGGCGCACAGAGTGTGGAGTCAAGATTTACGGAAGATGTCTTCGCGGCAACGGGTCGACGTGTCGACAAAGATCCTGCGCAGCCCTACTCACGAGTTGCCCACGGCGCTGTCCACAGGCCACAACTGTGACCGTGGTCCGTTTTTTGCCGACCGATCGGCAGATCTTCCGCATTGCGGTTCCCGCACTTTTCGCGCTGGTCAGCGAACCACTGATGGTGCTGGCCGACACCGCGATCGTGGGTCACCTCGGCACCACGCCGTTGGCCGGGCTGGCCATTGCGGCGACGATCCTCAACACCGTGGTCGGGCTCTGCATCTTCCTGGCCTACGGCAGCACCGCGGCGGTGGCCCGCAGCCATGGAGCCGGCGCGCAGCAGGAAGCACACACGATCGCCGTCAGCGGACTCTGGCTGGCAATGGCGCTCGGCGCTGCTTTGGCTCTGACCCTCGTCGCCGGAGCGGATGGCATGACCGCATGGATCGCCGGATCACCCGCCGTCGCTGACCAAGCGCACATCTATCTCACGATCACGGCAACCGCGCTGCCGGCGATGCTGCTCAGCCTCGCCGCCACCGGCGCACTACGCGGCGAATTGGACCTGCGCACACCCTTGCTCGTCACCGTCGTGGCGAACCTCGTCAACATCGCCTTGAATGTGCTGTTCGTCTATGGACTGCACTTGGGCATCGCTGGTTCAGCGCTCGGCACCACGCTTGCGCAGTGGGGTGGCGCGCTGTGGCTTTCCGGGATCGTCGCGCTGCGCGCACGACGAGCTGGGGCGGTCACCCGTCCGCACCCGAGCGCCGTGCTGTCCGCAGCCCGGGACGGCGTCCCACTGTTCGCCCGCACCGTGACCCTGCGCATCGCGCTCCTGCTCCCGACGATCCTTGCGGCACGGCTCGGCGATACATCGCTCGCCGCGCACCAGGTGGCCATGGCCATCGTCACCTTCATCGCATACGCCCTCGATGCCATCGCCATCGCCGGCCAGACCCTGACCGGCCGCACGCTGGGCGCCGGTGACGCCGACGAGACGCGCCGGCTCGCCGGCCGCATGATGGGCTGGGGCGTGGTCACCGGCGTAGGGGCCGGAGCTGTCCTCGCCGCCACATCACCGCTGGTGGCCATGGCCTTCACCGGGGATGCCGCGGTTCGGCATGCGCTCGTGCCGGTGCTGCTCGTCATTGCCGCCATCCAGCCCGTCTCGGGCGTCGTCTTCGTCCTGGATGGCCTGCTGATCGGTGCCGGCGACGGTCGCTACCTGGCGTGGGCCGGCATCCTCACGCTCGCCGTCTACGCACCGGTCGCCCTGCTGCTGGCCGGCTTGAGCTTCACCTGGCTCTGGGTTGCGTATGCGGCGTTCATGCTGGCTCGGCTGGCGACGTTGGGTCTGCGCGAGCGATCAGATCGCTGGATGGTGCTGGGGACGGCACTGAATCGTCGGCGGCAGTCGCCCTGAGGCGCCCGCCGACGCCCAAGCAACCTTCTTCGTACGTTCGCGACCGGCAAAGCCGGATCGCTTCTTCGGCGGTAGCGTGACGGCCATGGTCACACCCGAGGAAGCGGTTGCAAGCTTTGAGAAGCGGTTCGGCAGCCATGACGGTTTCCGACGATTGCATGCCAAGGGGTGGCTGTATCGCGGCACCTTCGCCGCGACACCCGCGGCTACCACGCTCACCAGCGCGGCGGCATTCTCGGGCGACGCCACCCCGGTCGTCGCGCGCGTGTCCAACGGTGCCGGCAACCCGAAGCATCCGGACTACGCGCCAGACGTGCGCGGCCTCGCCGTGAAGTTCTCGAGCCGAGCGGACACGTTGGACATCGTGTCCCAGAGCGCTCCCCGGTTCCCGGTCCGGACGTTGGACCGCATGGTGGAGTTCGTCGAGGCCAACGAACCGTCGCCTGCGGGCTTGGCTCGGCTGGCGGCCTTCGTCGCCAAGGACCCGCGGACCGTGCTGCCCGCCTTGGCGGCCGATGCCAAGGCACTCAAGCCGCCGACCAGTTATGCCGAGCAGCGCTATCACGCCGTCCACGCCTTCATCTGGGTCGACCCGGACGGCGGCCACCGCGCGGTCCGGTACACCTGGGAGCCAGAATCGGGCGTCAACTTCCTCACCACCAAAGCGGCAAAGGCCCTCGGCCCGGATTACCTGCACGACGAGTTCGACCGACGGCTCGCAAAGAGCCCAGTGCGATTCACCCTTAAGGTCCAGGTCGCCGAACCCGGTGACCGGACCGACGACCCGACAGTCCGATGGCCGGCATCGCGACCGGTGATCGACGCCGGAACCCTGGAACTCGTCGCGCCGGAAACCGGGCGCGAGACGAACGGCGACATCCTGGTGTTCGACCCGACGCGCGTTGTCGCCGGCATCGAGCTCAGCGATGATCCCCTGCTCAAGCTCCGGTCGCGGGTGTACAGCGAATCAGTTCGCCGCCGCACCGGAGCGCAGCGTCCGGCCAACCTCGACGGGTGACCACCGAGCCCGGTCGGCCTGTCGTCCTGGTCTGGCTCGACCCCACGCAGAACGAGGACGCCGTGCCTGTGCTCTTGGCCGACGTTTCGGCCGACTTCGTCGTCGCTCGCTGGCATCCGGCGGCCGAAGACGCCGGTCGGGCCGACCTTCTGGCGTCGGTGCGCGAGGCCCGCGACGTCATCGCGGCGCGCGGCGGCAATCCCGATGAACTCACCCTCATTGGCTTCGGCCGCGGAGCCGTTGCGGCGGCCGGCCTGACCCGGTACACGAAGCGGCTCGGGATCGGGATCGGAGCAGTGGTGGCCGTCGCCAACACAGGGGGCGCCTCCCGCTCGTGGAACGAGTGGGGGCGGGATGAGCCCGACCCGTTCTCCGGCGCTCCCCTCGGGGAGATTCCAGAACTGGTCGAGCTCGTGGACCAGGCACACGAGGTGCCTGCCGTCTTGACTATTTGCTGGCGATCACGTTCAGCCGCACGTCAGCGGTGACCTCGGGATGCACCCGCACCGTGACCTGGTGGGCGCCGAGCGCCTTGATCGGCTGGCCGACGTCGATGCGGCGCTTGTCGACGTTCGCGCCCGTCGCCTCGTTGAGCGCGTCGGCGATGGTGCCGACGGTTACTGCACCGAACAGCCGGCCGCCTTCGCCGGCACGGACGGAGACATTGATGGCGTCAGCCTCGAGCCTGGCCTTGACGGCGTCGGCGTCCTCGCGGTCGTGGATCGCGCGGGCGTCGCGGGCCGCACGGATGGAATCGACCTGCTTGGCCCCACCGCGGGTCCAACGGATGGCGTAGTTGCGCGGCAGCAGGTAGTTGCGCGCGTAGCCGTCCTTGACCGTGACGACGTCGCCGGGCTCACCGAGGTTGCTGACCTCGTGCGTGAGGATGAGCTTGGTCATGTCAGTACCTTTCAGCGAGTGCTGGCGGTGTAGGGCAGGAGCGCCATTTCGCGAGCGTTCTTGATCGCCTTGGCGATCTGGCGCTGCTCCTGGACGGTGACGCCCGTGACGCGACGGGCGCGGATCTTGCCGCGATCGGAGATGAACTTCCGCAGCAACGCGGTGTCCTTGTAGTCGATGGTCGTGACGCCGGCAACGGCGAGCGGGTTGCTCTTCTTCTTGAGCTTGCGCACAGGGGGCTTGGGAGCCATGAGGTTGTTCTCCTAAATGTTTCGGTGATCGAGCTCGGTGGTCGAGTAGCCCGGAGGGCGTATCGAGACCCGAGATTTCAGAACGGGGGTTCTTCGGTGGAGCCTGCTGAACCGGCGTTGCCGCCGCCGGTGTTCCAGACGTCGGCGGCCGGGGACTGCTGCGCCGGCTGTCCGCCCCAGTCCTGACCGCCGCCACCGCCGCTGCTGCTCGAACGGGTGGCCTTGGTGGTCTTGGCGGTTGCGAACTTCAGCGACGGGCCGACTTCGTCGACGTTCATCTCGACGCTGGTGCCCTTGGAGCCGTCCTGGCGCTCGTACTGACGCACCCGGAGCGCGCCGGTGACGATGACGCGCTGGCCCTTGGTGAGGGACTCGGCCACGTTCTCGGCAAGCTGACGCCAGGCCGCGCAGCGGAGGAACAGCGCGTCGCCGTCCTTCCACTCGTTGGTCTGCTTGTCGAAGGTGCGCGGGGTGGAGGCAACCGTGAAGTTGGCCACCGGCGCGCCGCTCGGCGTGAACTTGAGTTCGGGGTCGTCGGTCAGGTTGCCCACGACGGTGATGATCGTTTCGCCAGCCATGTGAGGCCTACTTTCAGGAATCAGGTTTGGTGTCAGGGCCTAGTGAACGCCATCTCGCCGACACTCGGCGAGGATCATGTCCACAGCGAACCGTCGGTTCAGGCGAAGCCCGGCCGGATGACCTTCGTGCGGACAACGGACTCGTTGAGCGTGAGCTGACGGTCCAGCTCCTTGACCGCGGCTGGCTCGGCATTCAGGTCGATCACCGCGTAGATGCCTTCGGACTTCTTGTTGATCTCGTAGGCGAGGCGGCGCTTGCCCCAGATGTCGACGTTCTCCACGCTGCCGCCGGACTGGCGCACCACGTTGAGATAGGTGTCGAGGCTGGGAGCGACCGTGCGCTCGTCCAGATCGGGGTCGAGAATGACCATGACTTCGTATTGGCGCAGGTCAGCCACAGGCTGATCTCCTTCGGACTAGACGGCTGAGGTTCTCCCCCAGCAGGAGGCGTCGCCTTCCCTGTGCGTATTTCTTGGGGCACATTCGTTGGGGCAACTTCGCAAGGATAGGACTGGCTTGGCGTTCCGGCCAAATCGGCGATCGGCTCGGAATCAGGCGAGTCGCGTGACGGCGACGTTGACGAACAGCTCGGAGCCGCCGCGAGTGGAGTAGATGCCACGCAGCGGCGGGACGTCGTCGTAGTCGCGTCCGCGAGCGACGATGACGTGGTGCGCGTCGGCGGCCCGGTCGTTGGTCGGGTCGAACCCGATCCACGCCCCGTCCCACCACTCGATCCACGCGTGCGACTCACCAGCGACTTCCTCACCGACCTCCGGGTCCTGATTCGGATGCAGATAGCCCGACACGTATCGGGCCGGGATGCCGGCCGACCGCAGGACACCGAGTGCGATGTGGGCGAAGTCCTGGCACACCCCGGACCGGGCCTCCCATGCGTCCGCCCCGGTGGAGGTGACCTCGGTCGCGCCCTCGACGTAGTTGAGCCGATCGTTGATGAAGTCACACACCGCGTGGGCATACGCGGACGGCGTCGCCGCCTGCCCGCGTACCGGCTCGAGCTCAGCCAGGAGGTCGGCTGGCGACGCGACCCATTCCGAAACGGTCAGGAACTCGACGTGCCGATCGCGCACATCATCCAAGGCCTCCCACGGGACCCTTTGCTCGACGGCAGCCGGGCCCGAGGTCTGCACCGTCGACGTTGCCACGACGAGCAGCTCGTCATGTGGCTCATGGACCTCGAACGCTGTTACGACCGAGCCCCAATAGTCGCGGTACTCGGTTGTCCAAGGTGTCGGCGTGACCTCGACGCGGGACCGCAGGAGAATCTGGTCGGCCGTGGTCATCGGCGTCATCCGTGCTTCGTTGAACGAGGCGATGGCACCCTCGGGGTACCGGTAGCCGGTGGTGTGCCGGACTCGCAGCTGCATCACAGCACCACACCCCCCGTCCACGCGTAGAACTCGTGCGCGGCGAAGTAACGCGCGGCAATGGCGTCGGTGGCCGCCGCGCAGCTGCGCTGGAGCCGCTCCATCTCGACCGGCAGGTCGAAGACGAGCTCGTCCAGCGGGCGATACTCCAGCTCGGTCCGCGCGCGACCCAGCAGCCGCAATGCCTCGTCGCTGAAGCCCGAGCGCTGACCGACCGTCGCCAGGGTGGTGAGCGCCCTCTCGGCTTGCTCGAGCGACGCCAACACCGACCGCGGGAACCAGCGGTCCAGCAACAGGAACTCGGCGGCCTGCCGGTCGGCCTCGATGCCGCGGTAAGCCCGGATGAACGCTTCATAGGCGCCGCACGCACGCAGGGTCGTCGGCCAGGCCACTTGTGGACCAGGCGCCAACGCGGCCGTCGAGAGAAGACGTGCCGTCATGTCAGCGCGCTCGATGCTGCGGCCGAGGATGTAGAACTGCCAACCCTCGTCCCGCGACATCGTCTCGGCGGCGATGCCGGTGATCATCGCCATGCGATTGCGCACCCAGGCAAACTGATCCGGCGGCCGCAGAGACCTGGTGGTCGCAAGGCCGCGCCACGTTGTGTTGATCGCCGCCCACACGTCGGTCGACAGTGTCTCGCGCGCGCGGCGGGCCGCTTCTCGCGATGCCCCGATCGTCGCGGCGATGGACGCCGGGGATTCCGGATCGTGCGCGAGCAGTGAGAGGATCACGCGCCGATCCGGCACGCCGTCGTAGTCCTCGATCCCCATCACGTTCAGCAGCTGGTCGCACGACGTCGTCTCGTCCATGCCCGGGTCTTCGATGAGGACCTGCATGTGGACGTCGAGGATCCGCGCGGTGTCGTCGGCCCGCTCCAGGTACCGCCCGATCCAGAACAGCGATTCAGCGATCCGGCTCAGCATGGCGACACCCGTTCCACCATGCGGACCTGCTGCTGTTGCGGCCGCTGCTGGATTTCCGCCGGTCCGTCGTCGTGGTTCTGCTGCTGGCTGGACACGGCCGTCTTCCGGATGCGCCGCTGACGCGCCGGCTCTACCGCTTCCTCCGTGGGCCTGGCCATGACCCACGTGTCCTTCGACCCGCCGCCACGGCTGGAGTTGACGATCAGTTCGCCCTCCGGCAGAGCGACTCGGGTGAGGCCGCCGGGCAGGACCCACACGTTGTCGCCGTCGTTGACCGCGAAGGGACGCAGGTCGACGTGCCGCGGCCGGATGCCTTGGTCGACCAGCGTCGGCACCGTCGACAACGAGACGACCGGTTGGGCGATCCAAGCCCGTGGATCGGCGAGGATCTTCTGGCGCAGATCCTCGAGCTCGGCCACCGAGGCCGCCGGGCCGATGACGATGCCCTTGCCGCCGGAGCCGTCCACGGGCTTGAGCACGAGCTCACCAAGCCGGTCGAGCACCTCGGTGCGCGACTCCGCGTCCCCCAACCGCCAGGTGTCCACGTTCGCGAGCACCGGCTCCTCGCTGAGGTAGTAGCGGATCAGGTCGGGAACGTACGTATAGAGCAGCTTGTCGTCGGCCACTCCGTTACCCACCGCGTTGGCCAGGGTCACGTGACCGAGCCGCGCGGCGTTAATGATGCCGGCGACGCCGAGCGCGGAGTCCGCACGAAACTGCATCGGGTCGAGAAAGTCGTCGTCGATGCGTCGGTAGATGACATGGACCGGCGCCAAGCCGCGCGTCGTGCGCATGAGCACACGGCCGCTGCGGCAAATGAGGTCGCGGCCTTCGACGAGCTCCACGCCCATGGTGCGGGCGAGTAGCGCGTGCTCGTAGTAGACCGAGTTGTACACGCCGGGCGTCAGCACGACAACCGTGGGATCGCTGATGCCGGCCGGCGCAGATCGCCGAAGCGCGGCCAGCAACGCCCGCGAGTACTGGATGACCGGGCGGATTCGGTAGTCGGCGAAGACCTCGGGGAGTGCCGCCGACAGCGCCCGCCGGTTCGTCATGACATAGGAGACACCCGACGGCACCCGGACGTTGTCCTCCAGAACGCGGAACGCACCGTCGGTGTCCCGGATGAGGTCGATGCCGGCGACATGGATGCGGACACCGTTCGGCGGCTCGAGCCCGGCGACGACACGGTGGAAGTGCGGCGACGTCGTGACCACGGCACGTGGGATGACGCCGTCATCGAACACTTCGCCCGGTCCGTAGACGTCGGCCAAGAACGCCTCCAGCGCCTTGACCCGCTGCTGGACTCCGCGGTCGACCACATCCCACTGCTCGGCTTCGATCAGCCGGGGGACGATGTCGAGCGGGAACGGGCGCTCCTCGCCGGCGACGCCGAACGTGACGCCCTGATCGAGGTAGGCCGATGCCAGCGCTTCGGCCCGGTGCCGCACCTCGGTGGCGCCCATCGTCCCGAACTTCGCGCTGACACCCAGGTACGTTTCGCGGACGGTGTCGGCCGATCCAGCGAACATCTCGTCATAGCCGGCGACCGGACCGTAGTCCTTGAAGAGCTTGGGGGCACCGCCCTCTGGGACGCTTGCTTCGCCCTGCGGGGGAACGTCGTCCATCCGGCCAGACTATGGCGCAGGTGTGTCGAGCGTGTTACCTCTTGTTGCCGCTCGGTCGACCGCGTGCCACGCAATGCCCAGCGCGCTATGACGATCGTCATAAGCCTGGCCTAGGATGGACGTATGACGCAGGACACCCGCACGCGCATGATCCACGGCGCCGCCCTCTTGGTCGGTGCCCGAGGAGCGAAGTCGACGAGCCTGCGCGACCTCGCACGAGAAGCCGGCGTTCCTCTCGGGTCGACGTATCACTACTTCCCCGATGGCAAGCGGCAGCTCGTCGACGAGGCGGTGAGCGCTATCGGCACGCGCATCGACAACCTGATCGAGCGCGCGCGACAGCACGGCGCAGACGCCGCCCTCGATGCGTTCGCCAATGGGTGGCGCGGAGTCCTGGAGTCCACCGACTTCCGTTCGGGATGTCCGGTGCTCGCCGTCGCGCTCGAGGAGGATCCCCTGCTGCGCGAGACCGCGGTCCGGATCTTTGACCGCTGGCAGGAACTGCTCATCGACAGCTTCCTGGCCAGTGGAGTCCCTGCCTCGCGTGCGCCCCGGCTTGCCCGGACCATGGTCGCTGCAATCGAAGGTGCCGTCGCACTGTGTCGAGCCGAGCATTCGTTTGACCCGCTGGAGGACGTGCTCACCGAGCTTCGCGTCATGTTCGCCGAGGCAGGCCGTCGTGCACCGGCTGATGTAAGTTCCGCCTGAAATCCCGGGCGTGGCCGTAGTCTTTCCGACAGAAAGGCAGGCCATGGCTCACGCGACGGATGTCCTCGTGCTCAACGCGAGCTACGAACCACTGCAGCGCGTGTCCGTGCGTCATGCGATCAAGATGCTGGTGCGCGAGGTCGCCGTCATCGAAGAAGCCGACGAGGCGATGTTCGGCCCGTTCCCGCGCCCGCGCGTCCTGCGGCTTGTCCGCTACGTCGTGGCTCGGTGGCGACATCGGCGCGGCTGCACCAAAGCCGCAGTCAAGGCGCGCGACCGGATGTGCGGGTACTGCGGCGGCACGGCCGAGACCGTCGACCACATCGTGCCCCGCAGCCGTGGCGGGACCCTGACCTGGGACAACGCGGTGGCGGCCTGCCTGCGCTGCAACCACCGCAAGGCAGACCGAACGCCGAAGGAGGCGGGCATGACGCTGCTGATCACTCCATCTGCGCCTGCTCCGTGGGTCTACACCCCGGTGACGGTTGCCGGATAGTCCGCTGCATCCACGGCAGATAACCTCTGCTCGTGACCACAGTCCGGCCGATCACTGTTGCGGAGCACTTGGCGTTCATCGCCACCCAGGGTTCAGTGAGCTTCCTTCAGACCCCGGCGTGGGCGGCGGTCAAGAGTGAGTGGCGCGGTGAGTCGCTTGGCTGGTTCGACGCGAACGGCGCCCTCATCGGTGCCGGTCTCGTCCTGTACCGGAAAGTGCCGAAGCTCAAGCGCTTCCTCGCCTACCTTCCCGAAGGGCCAGCCCTCGACTGGATGGGGCCCGGCCTCGACGGCGAGCTGGTGGCGCTGAAGGCCTACCTCGAGAGCCAACGCGCCTTCGCCATCCGGATGGGCCCGCCCGTGGTCACCCGGCGATGGCACGCGCCGACATTGAAGACGGCCGTAGCTGATCCGGCGCTGACTCGCCTGGATGACGTCCCGGCGGACGAGAGCGACACCGATGTTCTCGGCGTCGCTGAGGCGCTCGTCGGGTGGGGCTGGCGCCGGCTATCAGCCGAGGGCGGGTTCGCGGCCGGCCAACCGCGGCACAACTTCTGGGTTCCCTTGGTCGACGCTACAGGTGACGCACTGGACGACGATGCCCTCCTGGCCGGCATGAACCAGCAATGGCGACGCAACATCCGCAAGGCGGACAAGGAAGGCGTCGCGGTGCACCGGGGAGCGCGCGACGATCTTGCCGACTTCCACCGGATCTACGCCGAGACCGCGGAGCGTGATCAGTTCACGCCGCGGCCGCTCGGGTACTTCGAGCGGATGTGGGACGCGCTCACGACGGAGGCGCCCGATCGGCTGCGGCTTTACCTGGCTCAGCACGACGGCGACCTGGTGGCTGCGACGACGATGGTGCAGGTCGGCACGCATGCGTGGTACTCCTATGGCGCGTCGACCACCAAGAAGCGCGAGGTCCGCGGGTCCAACGCCATCCAGTGGCAGATGATGCGTGATGCGCGCGACGCAGGCGCCGTCATCTATGACATGCGCGGAATCACCGACACCGTCTCAGCCGACGACCCGCATGCTGGATTGCTGCAGTTCAAGCTCGGCACCGGCGGTCAGGCCGTGGAATATCTCGGCGAGTGGGACCTGCCGTTGAAGCGCGGCTTGTACACGGCGTTCATGACGTGGATGAAATGGCGCTCGGGCGGTGGGGCGGCATGAGCTTCGACCTTGTTGTCGACGCAGCCGGCTGGCACAGCCACCTCGACGCTTTCGCCGTCGAGGTCCCCGGGCTGGTTCCGGTGATCAAGGGCAACGGCTACGGCTTCGGCCGTGATCGACTGATCGCCGAGTCCGCCCGACTGAAGGCGGCCCAAGTCGCCGTGGGCGTCTATCCGGAGGCGGTTGAAGCCAGCCGTTCCTTCGACGGCGATGTGCTGGTGATGACGCCCTGGCGACCGTATTTCACCGGCCCGGACGTGGCCGCGGCGCTGCGTGACCCGCAGGTGATTCACACGGTCAGTCGCCTGGAGGACATCAGTGCCATCGCCGCGGCCGCCGAGAGCCCGGTCCGCGTCGTCATCGAAGGCGAGACGTCGATCGCCCGGCACGGGGTCGATCGGCACGAACTCGCCGCCGTGGCGACCGCGGTGGCCGAGGTCAAGGTCGAGGGTTTCGGCATCCACCTGCCACTCATGCCGACCAACCTCGCCGAGGCCGACCGCTGGGCTGGACAGCTCCTGACCTCACAGTTGGAGACGGCGGCGTTCTACGTCTCGCATCTCAAGCCGAGCGAACTGGCAGAGCTGCGCGAGCGCCGTCCGGAGCTGGACATCCGGGCACGCATCGGCACGGCGCTGTGGCTCGGGTCGCTGGAGCCATTGTCTGTCCGAGCCACCGTGCTCGATGTGCACGAAGTGACTCGCGGCGAGCGGGTCGGCTACCGCCAGCGGGCCATGCCGGCCGACGGCTACCTGCTGGTGCTATCTGGTGGAACGAGCCACGGGCTGGGGCTCGAGGCGCCGCGCACGGTTACTTCGCCGACAGACCGGGCCAAGCGACTCGCGCGCGGCGGCTTGGAGGCCGCCGGCTTCGCCCTCAGCCCGTTTGTCGTGGCCGGCAAGCAGCGCTGGTTCGCCGAGCCACCGCACATGCAGTCCAGCCTGGTATTCGTGCCGAACTCGGTGAAACCACCGGAGCCGGGCGAAACCGTCTCTGCTGCCGTGCGCTACACCATCACAACGTTCGACTCAGTCATCCTCACCGACTGAGGACGATTCAGTCGTCTGAATCTGAGTCCGAATCCGAGTCTGAATCGTCCTTCTCGATCTTGCCCTTGGTGTTGACGATGTTGCCCGGCTTCGGGAACACGCCACAGTTCGCCCGGTCGATCGTCGACGCCATGAAGGAGCGGAAGGTCATGGCCGGGTAGGTCCCGCCGAAGAACGGGTTCAGATACCCCTCGAGATCCTCGTTGCCGACACCGCGGTTGAACATGACGGCGGTGGCTGCCTTCGGGGTGTAGCCGACGAACCAGGACGAGGAAACGTGCTGGTTGTCGTTCGGGCCGGCCGTGGCCGTCCCCGTCTTGCCGGCGGTCGGGCAGCCGAGCTTGGCCTTGACGCCGGTGCCCTTGTCGACCACACCACGCATCGCGACCACGGCATCGCCGGCCACGTCGGCCGGGATCGTCTGCTCGGTCTTGACCTCATGCTGGTAGACCCGTGCACCGGTGGGCGCCACGATGTGGTCGATGACGTACCAGTCAGCCCGGAGACCGCCGGCCGCCAACGTGGCGAAGGCGTTGGCCATCTCGATCGGTGGAATCGGCGCATAGCCCAGCGGCGTCGTGGCGACCGGATCGATCTTGTCCGTGTAGGCCTTGGGAATGCCGGCGGCATTGGCGGCCTCGAGGATCTTCCTCGCACCGAGGCTGGGGTCCTTCTTCTTGCCACCGGACATCTGGATGGTCAGGTCGACGAATGCGGTGTTGATCGACTTCTGCGCGGCATATGCCAACGAGACGTTGCCGAAGGACTTACCGCCGCTGTCGCCCTGGTTCTCGATGTCCGCGGCGTATGGGCCAACACCGACATGGTACGGCGAGCTTCCGTTCAGCCGGGTCTTGAGGCTGAACCCATCCTCGAGCGCGGCCACCAGCGCGAACGCCTTGAAGGTGGACCCGGGCTGTGTTCCGACGGTTGCCCAGTTCGTGAAGTTCTTGGTGTAGTCCGGGCCGCCGTACATCGCGCGTACTGCGCCGTCTCCCGGCGCGATCGACACCAGCGCACTGTGCAGCTGGTCGAGGCCCTTCGGCGGGACGGTGGCCATCGCCTTCTCCGCGGCCAGCTGGCGCTCGTAGCCGATCGTCGTGACGACGTCGTAGCCGCCGCCAAGGATGTCCGATTCGGAGTAGCCGAGTTTGATCATCTGCTGTTGTACGAACCGCAGGACGTGGCCCTTCGGGCCCGCGTAGCGGTTGAACGAGGGCTTCTTGGCGAACTTCGGCAGGTTGTCCATGCCTTCGGCCGCTTGAGAAGCGCTGAGTGCACCCGCCTCCTCCATGCCGGTGAGGACGTAGTTGTAACGCGGAGTGATGGCGTCCAGGCCGGCCCGCGAGTAGGGGTTGAAGGACGATGGCTGGTTGATGGCCGCGGCCAGCACGGCCGCTTCCTTGTAGTCGAGGTCGGCGGCGTCCTTGTCGAAGTACGTCTGCGCTGCGACCTCGACGCCGTAGGCGCCGTTGCCGAAGTAGATCAGATTGAGGTAGCCCTCGAGGATCTCCTGCTTCGTCATCCGGTTGTGGATCTTGATCGAGAGGATTGCCTCGCGCATCTTCCGGATGTACGACCGCTCCTGGGACAGGTACAGGACCTTGACGTATTGCTGGGTGATCGTGGAGCCGCCGCTGGTGATCTCGCCGCTGGATGCGTTGTTGCGCGCTGCCCGGACAATGCCGCGGACGTCGATGCCGCGGTTCTTGTAGAACGTGCGGTCCTCAGCGGCGATGACGGCTGCTTGCATTGGCTCTGACACGTCGCCCAGGGGAACGCTCTCGCGCTCCTGCACAGCGAACGATCCGATCTTGTGCTTGCCGTCGGAGTAGTAGACGTCCGTGCGCTGCGATTCGAAATCGCGGTTGGGGTCGGGCAGGTCGATCAGGAAGTAGAGCACGAAGAACAGGAACGCCCCGGCCAGGATGCCCAGGATCGTGATGGCGCCGATCCAGCGGAGCAACTGTTCGGTGACGGACCCGGTACCGGTGATGCGGCGGGCCACAGTGCGTGACTTATCACGTAGCGCCTCCCCCCGGTGGCTGTGCTGCGGACTCAACTGGAATCTTCCTTTTGCCCTGGAAATGCGTGCTGCTGACTCTGGATGCCGGATCATTCTTGCCGACGCTGCCCAAACCGTCACGCCAGACGCGTCCCGAGGGGTGGTGTCAGCCCAGGCGCCCTCGACCTAGGACGACGGTACGATGTATCGTTGCGATATACCAATTCGTCACTACACAGGCTCGGATATCAACCCATGACACGACGCGGCGCGGCGCTTGAACTGGCAGTTCTCGGCCTGCTGCACGATGCGCCGATGCACGGCTACGAACTGCGCAAGCAGCTCATCGCCCTGCTGGGGTGGGGGCGCGTGCTGTCGTACGGAACGCTCTATCCGTGCCTCAAGGCGCTGACGAAGGCGGGCTACATCATCGCCGACGCGCCGTCGTCGGCGCCGGTCGATGCGACTGGAACCGAACCACGGGGCCGGCGCAACCGGATCGTCTACCGACTGACGGCAGAGGGCAAGGAGCGGTTCGCCGCGGCAATGGAGGATTCCGGGCCCACGGCGTGGGACGACGAGAGCTTCGGCGTGCGCTTTGCCTTCTTCGGGCGAACCGATTCCCCGACCCGGATGCGGATCCTCGAGGGCCGACGGAGTCGGTTGGAGGAGCGTCTCGACAACGTCCGCAAGTCGGCCGCCCGTGGGCGCGAGCGCGCTGACTCCTACACCCTCGAACTTCAGCGTCACGGCCTCGAGTCGGTGGAGCGCGAGGTCAAATGGCTGACCGAGCTGATCGACCGCGAGCGGTCCGGCCAGAACGACTCCCAGCAAACAGACAAGTAACCAGACACAGGAACGAGGGGAAACCGATGGTTTCGGCCAAGAATTCGGTAAGGGTAGCGATCGTTGGAGTTGGCAACTGCGCGACGTCGCTGATCCAAGGTGTCGAGTACTACCAAGGAGCCGACGCCGACACCACGGTTCCCGGCCTCATGCACGTCCAGTTCGGCGACTACCACGTCCGTGACATCGAGTTCGTCGCCGCGTTCGACGTCGATGCCAAGAAGGTTGGTTTCGACCTCGCGGACGCCACGACGGCGAGCGAGAACAACACGATCAAGATCACCGATGTCCCGCCCACCGGCGTGACGGTCCAACGCGGCCACACCCTCGACGGTCTCGGCAAGTACTACCGGCAGACGATCGACGAGTCGGACGCCGAGCCGGTGGACGTGGTCCACGTACTCAAGGACACGCAGGCCGACGTCCTGGTGTCATATCTTCCGGTGGGCTCGGAGCAGGCCGACAAGTTCTACGCCCAATGCGCCATCGATGCCGGTGTCGCGTTCGTCAACGCCCTTCCCGTATTCATCGCCTCCGATCCGGAGTGGGCCAAGAAGTTCGAGGACGCCGGCGTGCCGATCATCGGCGACGACATCAAGAGCCAGGTCGGCGCCACCATCACCCACCGCGTGCTGGCCAAGCTGTTCGAGGACCGCGGCGTCTCCCTCGACCGCACGTACCAGCTGAACGTCGGCGGCAACATGGACTTCAAGAACATGCTCGAACGCGAACGACTCGAGTCCAAGAAGATCTCCAAGACTCAGTCCGTCACGTCGAACCTCACCGGCTCGCTGGCCGGCCTGAAGGACTCGCGCAACGTGCACATCGGTCCGTCCGACTACGTGGCGTGGCTCGACGACCGCAAGTGGGCGTACGTCCGTCTCGAGGGCCGAGCCTTCGGTGACGTGCCGCTGACCCTGGAGTACAAGCTCGAGGTCTGGGACTCTCCCAACTCGGCCGGCATCATCATCGACGCCATCCGCGCGGCCAAGATCGCGAAGGATCGTGGGATCGGCGGTGCGCTCATCAGTGCGTCGTCGTACCTGATGAAGTCCCCGCCGGTTCAGCGCGAGGACACCGAGGGTCGCGCCAAGCTCGAGGCGTTCATCGCAGGAGACGAAGAACGCTGAGTCCTACTGGCCGGCGTACTTGAGCAGGTTGGCCGTGGTCTGCTTGACCGCGATGCCCATGATGGGCTTGATCAATGTGCTCAAGGCAACGCCAGCCGGCCCGCCGGGCAGTGTGTAGTCGAACTCGCCCCGGATCCGGGTACGCGCGCCCGCAGGTTCGAAAGTCCACCGAGACGACGCCTGCGGTCCGTCAAACGTCCGCACCGCGATGAGCTCGTTCTCGACGAACTCGGTGCATTCGAACTTGGCCGTCAACGTCTTGCCGACGTTCAAGCTGATCGCGTACTTCGAGCCGAGACCGCGGGTAAGTTCGGTCAGCGGCTCGAATCTCTGGACGCCGTAGAACCACTGCGGCACGTTTGACGAGTCGGCCACGTACGCGAAGACCTTCGCCAAGGGAGCGTCGGTGACGTCCTCGGCCGCGATGGTTGCCACGACTCAGGAACCTACCCGCGTCAGGTGCCGCGAGATGCCCACCAAGCCTTCAACGCGTCCGTCGCAGCGTCTGTACCGAGCGGACCCTTCTCCAACCGCAACTCCAGCAGGAACTTGTACGCTTCGCCGACCTCACGGCCCGCCCCGATGCCCAGAATCTGCATGATCTGGTTGCCGTCGAGGTCGGGCCGCAGGGCGCTGAGTTCTTCCTGTTCGGCCAGGACGGCAATACGTTCCTCGAGTTCGTCATAGGTGCGCTGCAGTCGCGCCGCCTTGCGCTGATTGCGCGTCGTGCAGTCGGCCCGCGTCAGGATGTGCAGTCGCTCCAGCTGGTCGCCGGCGTCGCGCACATAACGCCGGACCGCTGAGTCAGTCCACTCTCCGGCACCGTACCCGTGGAAGCGGAGGTGCAACTCCACCAGCCGCGCGATGTCGTCGACGTCGTCGTTGCTGAAACGAAGTTCACGCAGCCGTTTGCGGGCCAGCTTGGCGCCGACGACGTCGTGATGATGGAAGGTCACCGTCCCGCCCGGCTGGAAGCGACGGGTCTTCGGCTTGCCGATGTCGTGCAACAGCGCGGCCAGGCGCAACACGGCGTCCGGAGCGTCCGGCACGTCTCGGAGCCGCTCCAGCATGATCGCCTGTTCGAGAACGGTGAGCGAGTGTTCGTAGACGTCCTTGTGCCGGTGATGCTCGTCGCTCTCCAGTTTGAGGGCCGGCAGTTCTGGAAGGACGCGGTCGGCCAGTCCGGTCTCGACGAGAACGCGCAAGCCAGGCACCGGATGATCGGAGCAAATCAGCTTGACCAGCTCGTCCCGGACGCGCTCGGCGGAGATGATGTCGAGTCGGTCGGCCATGGCCTCGATCGCCGCCGTCACCTCCGGATCGGCCTTGAACTCCAGCTGGGCGACGAAGCGCGCTGCACGCATCATCCGCAGCGGGTCGTCACCGAAGGAGATCGCCGCGGCCACCGGCGTACGCAACGTCTGCGACGCCAGGTCTGCCAGGCCGCCGTGCGGGTCGACGAAGTCCCATTGCACGTCGTCGCCGTCTGCGGTGCGCAACAGCAGCGCCATCGCATTGACCGTGAAATCGCGGCGGGACAGGTCACCGATCAGTGAGTCGCCGAACCGGACCTGCGGCTTGCGCGAGGACAGGTCGTACTCGTCGGAGCGATACGTGGTGATCTCGACGTCTGCCGCGCCTTTGCGCAGGGCGATCGTGCCGAACTCTCGTCCGACGTCCCACACGGCGTCGGCCCAGCCGGCGATCAGGCGCTCGATGTCCTCTGGCCGCGCACTCGTCGTGAGGTCCCAGTCCTGCCGCAGGCGTCCCATCAGCGCATCGCGCACCGGGCCACCCACGAGGGCCAGTTCGAACCCGGCACCGCCGAACCGCCGTGCGAGTTCGACGAGGACCGGCTCGGACCGCACCAACGCGTCAACGCGAGCGCGTTCCTCGTCCCTCAACATGGTGGCCACACTCTACGGTGAGCGCGTCAGGGCCCGGTGTCGTCGCGCAACGTCGCTATTCTCAACAGGTGCGGGAGCGGAGGACGGCCGGGCGGTTTCGGGCACCCGTTGCTGCCGTCTCGGCGCTGCTCCTGCTGGCGCTCGGCCTCATGCCGGTAGCCGCCGAGGCTGCCGAGGTCCCTGGCTCGCTGATCGTCGAGATCACACAGGTCTCCCCGGCGGTGCTCGGCACGGCCGGCAACATCACGGTCACCGGCGCGGTCCGCAATCTAGAGCGCTACTCGTGGACCGGCGTGCAGGTGTATCCGGCCGTCGCCAAGACTCCGTTCGCCTCGCGCGGCGCGGCGCGCGAGGCGATCACCAGCGGCGCGACCTACGTCGGCGAACGCATCACAGCGCGAACTGCTCGCGACGACCTCGGCACGTTGCGCCCCGGCCAGACCCGCCGCTTCTCGCTGACTGTCCGGGCGGGGCAGCTCGGTCTTTCGGGCGCACCGGGCGTGTACCCGCTCGGCATCCAGGTCCTCGCCACGGGTCCCGGCGGCGTCCGGAGCACCGACGCCGTTGGCCGAGCCAACACGTTCTTGCCGCTGCGCACGGGCACCACCCGGAATCCCATCACTCCGACGCCGGTGACCGTCCTGTGGCCCTTCCTCTTGCCCGGCGAGCGCCGGTCCGACAACGGTTATGCCAACACTGCCGAACTGGCCGCGTCCATCGGCCCCCACGGCCAGCTGCGCAACCTGCTCGACCTCGCGAGGACGACGCCGCGGCGCGGCTCGGACGTCATCCTCGATCCGAGCCTGTTGCAAGTGCTTGAGGCCATGAGTCACGAGTCCGGCGATTCCGACGCGGCCCAGGCCCGGCGCAGAAGTGCCGAAAGGTTCCTTGACGACCTCACCGATCTCGCCGACGACTACAGCTGCGCCACTGTCGGGTACGACCGGCCGGACATCCTCGCGGTTGCCGTATCGCCATCGTCGGCGGAACTCAACGTCCTGATCGACGAGGCCACCGCCGGCACCTTGGACGCGCACGACTTGTCCTGCCTGCGCATGGAATGGCCATCCGCCCGGGGCGTCGACCGGCGGACCTTGACCGCCGTGCGCCGCGAGAACGTCGAGGCGGTCGTCGTCAGTCCCTGGGTCGTACCGGACTGGGATCCAGCTGGCGGAAACCTGCTGTCCCGGCGCACCCGACCCGGTGACCTGTCCCTACTCGTCAACGACCGGCTGGACGACGGCGTGCCGGGCGTCGCGAGCCCAGCGACGCTTCGACAGATGATCCTCAGCGAAGCGGTCTTCACCGGTCTGGATGCCGGCAAGGGCGTTTCCGACACCACCACGGTCGTCATCGTCAATCCACGGTTCAACCCGGGGACGGTCCGTGGCGAGCCCTTGGCCATCGCCTACAAGTCTGATCTGACCGATCCCAAGAACCTGGCGGCCAGCATCGAATCACGCCGCACTCCGTACACCGGCACCGTTCCCGACGCGGCCGAGGCGACCCCGGTGTCGCCCCGCCAGACATTGATCGCTGTCGACGCCGCCCACATGGCCGATCTGATCGGCGGGATGCTCCTCGACGAAGACGACCGAACCGGGAACGCGCAATCGGTGGCGAGCCTCCTCAGCCAACGCTGGCGGAAACACAGCGTGACTGGATTGAAGGCCGCCGAGGCGGTGTCCGACCGACTCAACCACGAGCTCTCGGACATCTCCGTCGAAGGGCCGGAAGCACTGACGTTGTCGAGCGCCACCGGCCAGTTCCCGATCACGGTACGCAACCTGTCGCCGCACCGCGTGCGGGTGGGCCTCGGCATCGAGTCCTCAGCGCCCGGAGTCCGCTTCGACGCCCCGATGACGGTCGACGTCGCGGCCGGCGAGAGCCGGACGGTCACCGTCGACATGGACATGGGGTCCGAGTCGGCCACCACGGTGACAGCACGCCTCTCCGGCGCCAACAGCCAGGAGTTCGGTGCGGCCACGGACTTCAACGTCCGGTCCAGTCAGGTGGGTGCAGCACTGTGGCTCGCCATCGGCGTGTCGGTCGCGTTCGTCGCTGTCGCTCTCATCCGCCGGTTCGGTCGACCGGGACACCGGCCGACACACCCCACGCTGCCGCCGGACTACTTCGATGACTGAGGACGGCGGCGTCGCCCGCAACAGCACTTGGATGGCGCTCGGGACGATCGTGTCTCGGATAACCGGGTTCGCCCGTCTCTACCTCTTGGCCTTCACGATCGGGACACACCTCGACGCCGACCTGTTCAACAACTCGAACACCCTGCCGAACACCCTCTACATCCTCGTCGCCGGCGGCGTCTTCAACGTCGTTCTGGTCCCGCAGATGGTGCGGGCGATGAAGCGGGACCCGGACGGCGGAGAAGCCTATGTCAACCGCGTCATGACGTTGGGGTTGCTCGTCCTCGCCTCCACCACCGTCGTGCTGATGGCCGCGGTTCCCCTGCTGATGCATCTGGTCTTCGGCAGCAGGCTCTTCACTGCCGCGCTCGACGACCAGTACGCATCCGCACGATTCCTGATGCTCCTGTGCATGCCACAGGTCTTCTTCTACGGAACCTTCGTCCTGCTCGGCCAGGTGCTCAACGCGCGCGGAGTCTTCGGGCCGATGATGTGGGCTCCGATCGCGAACAACCTGGTGGCGATTGCCATGCTCGGCACCTACCTGACGATCTTCGGCTCATCCGACGGCCGTGGCGGATTCACCACGACGCAGACGGCCGTCCTGGGGCTCGGCTCGACGCTCGGCATCGCCGTGCAAGCGGCTCTCCTCATTCCCTACCTGCGTCGTGCCGGGTTCCGCTTCCATCCGCGCTTCGACTTCCGCCGTACCGGTCTGGGCCACACCCTTCGACTGGGCGCGTGGACACTCGGCTTCATCCTCGCCAACCAGGCTGCGTACATCGTCGTCCAGCGCCTCGGCGTCGGGGCCAACCTCGAGGGCGCAGCCGCCGGCACGCCCGCCGCCGGCTCGGCGGTGTACGAGATCGGCTACCTCATGAGCCAGATGCCGCACGGCGTGATCACCGTCTCGCTCGCGACCGCCGTCGTCCCGACGCTCTCGGCCTTGGCCGCTGACCAGGCGCTTCCGGAGCTGGGAGAGCAACTCGGACGGGTCCTCCGCATCGTGCTGGCCGTCATCGGTCCGCTCGCCGTGGCGGCCGCGGTCTTGGGGCCCACGGCGATCCGGGTGATCGCATTCGGCGGTGTCCGCGCCAACGCCCACGCGATCGGCTGGACCGTCGCCGCGTTTGCGCCGGCGATGGTGTTCTTCGCCGTCCACTACATGATGCTCCGCGGCTTCTATGCCATGGAGAACACCCGGACCCCGTTCCTCATCCAGCTGGCCGTCGCCGGAACCAACGTCATCGCCGCGCTGGTGCTCACGTCCCTTGTCGAACCGCAGAACGTGTCGGTGGCGCTGGCCCTCGCCTTCGGCGCCGCCTACTTCGTCGGCGCGACGCTCTCGGCGACCCTGCTGCCCGGGACCACGGTGTTCGGCCCAGCAATGCGGCTGTTCCTGGTGCGCCTCGCCATCGCCTGCATCGGAGCAGCGCTGGTCATGGTGGCCGTTCTCACCGCACTGCAGGCGTCCGGCGTCCCGGCCGACACCCCCGCCCGCGCACTGGGACTGGTGGCCCTCGCCGGTCCGGCCGGCGCCGGGACCTACCTGCTGGTGGCTCGGGTGGTCGGTCTCACCGAGTTGGCCTCCGTCGTGAGCGCCCTTCGGCGTCGGAGCTGACGGCCCGCTCCACCGGGCGCGATTTAGCATGGGAGACGGAAGGGGTGGCCGATGAGTGAGCGGCGAGCACTGACGTCTGGTGTCGTGCTTGGCGATCGCTACGAACTCCAGGATCAGGTATCCGAGCGCCTCGGCTCGGTCACGTGGCGGGCGCTCGACCTCCTCCTCAATCGGAACGTCGGCGTCGAGCTCATCCCGAGTTCAGACCCGAGGGCGCCCCACTTCCTCGAGGCTGCTCGCCGCTCGACACTGGTGACCGACGGGCGCTTCCTCCGCGTACTCGACCTGCTGGAGAACCGGCACGGGCACCACGTCGTCGTGCGGGAGTGGGCCAAGGCCTTCGGCCTCAACCAGGTGCTCGCGCAGTCGCCCGTCCCCAGCCGCCGTGCGGCGCATATCGTCGCCGAGGTCGCCGAGGCCCTCGCACATGCCCACGAGCGCGGGCAGTACCACCGGCGGCTTACGCCACACCATGTCCTCGTCAAGCAGTCCGGTGCCGTCCGTATCGTCGGCCTCGGCTTGGCCTCCGCCCTCGACCAACCCGATCACACCGAGTCGGCAGCCGATCTCGAAGCCTATGAGCAAGCCGACGTCCGGGCCTTGGGGAACCTGCTCTACGCAGCGCTGACCGGGCGATGGCCCGGTGGTGAGGTCGACCAGTTGCCGCCGGCACCGTTCGAACATGGCCACACTCTGCGGCCGCGTCAGGTGCGGGCCGGCGTTGCCCGTCAAGTGGACGCGATTTGCGACCGAATCCTGCCGGAGCTGGCGGGCCCCCACACCGCGGGACGGCTCTCGTCCGCCGAGGCGATCGCGCACGCGCTCCGGTTGGTCGGCGAGGAGCCCCGTGATGCCGGTGGTCCCTCGACGTCGATCTTGTCATCGACGCGAGAGTCACCGGACCTCCTCCGCGCTGACCCCGTTCTGGAGCCGGCCGGCCCCGCACCCGGACTGACCGCCACCCGTCGGCCGAAGGCTCACCAGCCCCCGCCGCCGACCCGCATCGAACGTGCGCAGGCACTCGCCGCTGATGCGACCCGTGATGACCGCCGGTTCGTGATCGCCGGCGTGCTGGGCGCGCTGGCGCTCGTTCTCATCATCGCCGGGCTCGCCGTGCAGGGCGCCGGCGTGAACGTCATACCCTTCACCGGCGGCTCGGTGCGGACGCTCCCGATCGAAGCGATCGACGATTTCGACCCGCAGGGCGACGAGTCCGAGAACCCCGACGACGCGAACCTTGCCATCGACGGCGACCCGGAGACCGGGTGGCACACGACGACGTACTTCAACCGCCCAGAGCTCGGCGGGCTGAAGGATGGCGTCGGCCTCGTCGTCGACCTCGGCGACCTCCGAGACGTCAGTCAGGTTCGCCTCACATTGGGCGGGGACCCGACGTCGGTCGAGCTCTACGGGGCGCCCGGCCGAACGTCGCCGCCGGAGCGACTGTCCGGATTGACCAAGCTCGGCTCGGTCACCGCGGACGGTCAGCACGCTCAGGTGAAGCTGGGCGACGGCACGAAGACTCGCTTCCTGCTCGTCTGGTTGATCTCGCTGCCCGAAGTATCCGCCGGCAAGTATCAGGGCGACATCCGCGAAATCGTCGTGCGTGGCAAGGCGTGAGTCGGCTCCGGAATGCGCACGACCTAAACTGCGTTGCACCAGATCGACGACCATCCGCAGAAGGCAGCTATGACCGCATCTGACGTACGCAGCGTGATCATCATCGGTTCCGGGCCGGCCGGCTACACCGCCGCCATCTACGCTGCCCGCGCCAGTCTCAAACCCCTCGTGTTCGAGGGGTCGGTCACGGCCGGCGGCGCGCTCATGACGACGACGGATGTTGAGAACTTTCCCGGTTTCGCCGACGGGATTATGGGACCCGACCTGATGGACAACCTGCGCAACCAGGCCCTGCGGTTCGGTGCTGAACTCGTCGCTGACGACGTCACTGCTGTGCAGTTGGAGGGTGACCTCAAGTCGGTCACGACGTCCGATGGCACCACGCACACGGCGCACACCGTGATCCTCGCGATGGGCTCGGGCTACCGGAAGCTGAACATCCCGGACGAGGACCGGCTCTCCGGCCACGGTGTCAGTTGGTGTGCCACCTGCGACGGCTTCTTCTTCCGTGAACAGAACATCGTCGTCGTCGGCGGTGGCGACTCGGCCGTCGAGGAAGCGACGTTCCTCACCCGGTTCGCCAGCAAGGTGACCCTGGTGCATCGGCGCGACGAGTTGCGCGCATCCAAGATCATGCAGGATCGCGCGTTCGCCAACGACAAGATTGAGTTCGCCTGGAACTCCGAGGTCGCCGAGATCATCGGCGACGACCGGCTGGAGAGTGTTGTCCTGCGCGACACCCAGACCGGCGAGACCCGTCAGCTCGATGTCAGCGGCCTCTTCATCGCCATCGGCCACGACCCGCGCTCTGAGCTGATCAAGGGTCAGGTCGAGTTGGACGACGAGGGCTATGTGCTGGTCAACCCGGGCTCAACGAGCACCAACGTTCGCGGGGTTTTCGCGGCCGGCGATCTGGTCGATCACACTTACCGGCAGGCCGTCACAGCGGCTGGGACCGGCTGCGCGGCGGCCCTCGACGCCGAGCGGTTCCTCACCGATCTGGAACACGCAGCTTCATCCTGACCACTCATCCACACACTTCATCACTTGATCTAAGGGGAACTTCCATGGGTGCCATCAACGTCGTCACCGACGCCGACTTCGACGCCAAGGTCCTGCAGGCCGACCGTCCGGTGCTGGTCGACTTCTGGGCTGCCTGGTGCGGGCCATGCCGCCAGCTCAACCCGATCCTCGAAGAGATCGCTGCCGAGCACGGCGACAAAATCGAGATCGTGAAGATGGACGCCGACGCCAACCCGGTCACTCCAGCGGCGTACCGCGTCGTGGGTCTGCCGACCATGATCGTCTACAAGGGCGGCGAGCCGGTGCGCTCCATGGTGGGCGTGCGGCCGAAGTCGGCGATCCTCAACGAGCTTTCCGAGTTCATCGCCTAGCGGTGCCCGGAGCTCCGCCGAAGGGTCGATAAGACGCTAAAGCGCTTTATCGACAAAGCAACGAATCCTCTTAGCGCCTGGGCTGCCCGGGCCGACGCGGATCCATCAGTTCGACGATCCGCTCGAGGTCTTCGACGGTCGCGAACTCGACAGTGATCTTTCCCTTGGACCGGCCGAGATCGACCCGGACCCGGGTGTCGAAACGGTCCGACAACCGCGCCGCGAGGTCGGCGAGTTTCGGTGCGTGCATTCGTCCGCCGGGACGGCGCGCCGACCGGCGCTCAGTCTCCGGCGAGACCGTCACGATCTCTTCGAGGGCGCGGACTGACAACCCCTCCGCGACGACCCGCTGGGCGAGCCGATCCTGGATCTCCGCACTCGACACCGACACCAGGGCCCGGGCGTGACCGGCCGACAGGACGCCGGCGGCGACCCGTCGCTGGACAGCCGGCGAGAGCCGGAGCAGCCGGAGGGTGTTGCTGATCTGTGGGCGCGAGCGTCCGATGCGGTCGGCCAACTCCTCGTGGGTGCACCCGAAGTCATCCAACAGCTGCCGATAGGCCGAGGCTTCCTCCAGCGGGTTCAACTGTGAGCGATGCAGGTTCTCCAGCAGCGCGTCGCGGAGCATGTCCTCGTCGGCGGTCTCCCGGACTATGGCCGGGATGGTCTCCAGCCCAGCCGACTTGCATGCCCGCAGGCGCCGCTCCCCCATGATGAGCTCGTAGGAGTTCAATCCGTCTGGGCGCACCACGATGGGCTGGAGCAGGCCGACTTCGCGAATCGAGTGCACGAGCTCGGCGAGCTCGTCCTCGTCGAACACCGTGCGCGGCTGCCGCGCGTTCGGCTTGATTGAGCTGACCATAAGTTCAGAGAAGCTGGCCCCGGTCACCGGTTCGAGGCCAGCGGCCTCGGCCTCGGCGGGCGTTGACGGAATCAAGGCCTCAAGACCACGACCCAATCCGCGTCGAGCAACTGCCATGTCACGCCCTCCCGGTGATCTCGCGGGCGGCTTCGAGATACGAGAGCGCGCCCGACGACGACTGATCGTAGGTCAGCACCGTCTGCTGGTAACTCGGAGCCTCCGAGACGCGCACCGAACGGGGAATCATCGTCTTGAGGACCTTGTCGCCGAAGAACGAGCGCACCTCGTCGGCGACCCCGGCCGAGAGCCGCGTCCGAGCGTCGTACATCGTCACCAGGATGGTGGTGATCTCGAGCGCCGGGTTGAGGTGCTTCTGGACCAGTGAGATGTTCCGCACCAACTGACCCAACCCTTCGAGGGCGTAGTACTCACTCTGGATCGGGATGAGCACCTCGCGGCCGGCCACCATGGCGTTCACGGTGAGGAGCCCCAACGACGGGGGACAGTCGATGAGGACATAGTCGATGCGGTCCCCCGCGGCCTCGCAGTCCTGCAGATACGCCTGCAGCGCCTTGTCGAGGCGCGTCTCGCGGGCGACCAGCGACACCAGCTCAATCTCCGCGCCCGCCAAGTCGATGGTCGCTGGCAGGACCGTCAGCCCCGGGATGTCCGGGCACGGTCGCACGAGCTCGTCGAGGTCGGTGCCGTCGACAAGCGCTTCGTAGACCCCCGGCGTCCCCTCGGCGTGCGGTACGGCCAATGCCGTCGACGCGTTGCCCTGCGGATCCAGGTCAACGACCAGCACGCGGAGCTTCTTGAGCGCCAAGGCGGCGGCAATGTTGACGGCCGTCGTGGTCTTGCCGACGCCGCCCTTCTGGTTGGCAACGACGAACACGCGTGTCTCGGCAGGACGCGGCAGGGTTGTCGTGGCAAGGACGCGCTGGGCGAGGGCGACGTGATCGCGGGCCTCGGACGCCAGCGGGGTCTCGTCATCGAACGCTGACACAGCCGACTGGGTATCGACGTCGCCGGCGGTCAGCGGGCGAGATTCGCCGCTCATCGGCTGCTCCATGTTTCACGTGGAACAAGCAGCAGCCTCATCGACTTACCTCCACGACGGTTGTGGGCGTTTCGAAATCCCCGTACGACGTCACCACGATATCCATAGCCCCGCTTCTCCGCAGCGCCTCAGTCCACATGGTGACCTCGGTCGAGGCAGACTCACCCTTGAATGCCAACAGCACTCCTCCGGGCCGGACAAGCGGCAGACACCAGTTCCCGAGCCTTCCCAGGTCGGCCACCGCGCGCGCGGTGACGACATCAAAGACCTCCGACACCTCAGCGGCGCGTGCCCGGACGACCGTGGCATTCGCCAGCCCGAGCTCGTCGATCACCTCGGTCAAGAACGCCGTGCGACGCAGCAACGGTTCAATGAGCGTCACCCGCAGGTCGGGCCGGGCGATCGCCCACACCAAGCCGGGCAGCCCGGCGCCGGAGCCCACGTCGGCGACGGTCGCTGCGGATGGCACCCGCGGAACCACCACCGCGCAATTCAGGACGTGCCGGTCCCAGAGGCGAGGCCCTTCGCGTGGACCAATCAGTCCGCGCTCGATTCCCCGCGTGGACAGCAAGTCGATATATCGATTTAGCCGAGCAAGGTCGTCGCCAAAGTACTCCGTGGCACCAGGTGTTTCACGTGAAACGAGCACGTCCAACCTGTACCCGGGCGTCAGTTCTCCGCGGGCGGGCGGACCACGATGTGTCGACCTGCATCGACACCTTCGGACTCACTGATCAGGCCGGCCGCGGACACGACGTCGTGGACGACCTTGCGCTCGAACGGCGACATCGGGTCGAGCGAAACCGGCTCGTCGGTCGCCTTCACCTTCTCCACCGCCTCAAGTCCGATGTTCTCGAGCTCTGCGCGACGTGCGGCTCGGAAACCGGCGACGTCGAGCATCAGCCGGCTGCGTTCGCCCGTCTCGCGGTACACGGCCAAACGCGTCAATTCCTGCAGGGCATCCAGGACGTCGCCTGACACGCCCACCAAGTGTTCAAGGTTCCCGCCCACGATCGACACGGTGGCGCGGTCGCCGTCGATGTCGATGTCGATGTCGCCGTCCAAATCAGCGATGTCCAGCAACTCCTCCAGGAAGTCAGCTGCGACGTCTCCTTCATGCTCCAACTTGTCACTCACGACTTGCCGCCCTTCTTCTTCTTCCGCTGATTGCGCGACTGGGCGCGCGGCTGCTGGCGCGCGGGTGGGTTGGGGTGCGGGTGCTCGAGCTCCTCCAACGGATCCTCCTGCACCGAACGGCCGTGCTTGGCGTCGCGGAGCTGCTTGGCATGGAAGGCCGGCGTGCCGGGCGCGGGATTACGCCGGATGACGTAGAACTGCTGGGCCATCGTCCACAGGTTCGAGACCGTCCAATAGATCAGGACACCAATCGGGAAAGCCACGCCACTGACCGCGAACACAATCGGCAGCATGTACAGCAGGATCTTCTGCTGCTGTGCATAAGGACCGGTCAGCGCGTCCGGTGGCATGTTCTTCGCCATCAACTGGCGCTGCGTGATGAACTGCGTGACGCACATGGCCACAACCATGAACATCGCGATGATCTTGGTTTCCAGGTGCGCACTGTTCATGAACGTGTCGGCAATGCGCCCACCCAGGAACACCGCCTCCTTCAGGGACGCAGCGTCGGTGGCATCCAGCAGCCCGCGCGGCTTGCCCTTGGCGGCGTTGTTGATCACGTTGAACAGCGCAAAGAAGATCGGCATCTGCAGCAGCAGCGGCAGGCAGGACGCGAACGGATTGGTCCCGGTTTCCTTCCACAGCTTCATCTGCTCTTCGGCCAGCTTCTGTCGGTCATGGCCGTACTTCTTCTGAAGTTCCTTGATCTGCGGCTGCAGCAACTGCATGTTGCGGCTCGACTTGATCTGCTTCACGAACAACGGGATCAGCAAGGCTCGAATCGTCACCGTCAAGCCCGCGATGGAAAGCACCCAGATCCATCCATCGGATGCCACGCCCACCTGCGTGAACAGCCAATGCCAGCCGAGCAGAATCGCAGACACCGCGTAGTACAGCGGTTCCATCACAACGCCCATTTGTTCTCCCGAAGCTGGGCGGACGCCTTCGGCCGCCGAATGGTTGAGTCTGAGTGACCGATCGGCGGCACATGGTCAACGCCGCCAGCCGCCCATGGATGACAGCGCAGAACACGCCGCGCGGCGAGCCAGGAGCCGCGCATGGCGCCGTGCGTCTGCACCGCTTCAAGCGCGTAGGCCGAGCACGTCGGGTGGTAGCGGCACACCTGCCCGTACAACGGGCTGATGGCGAACCGGTACGCCCGCAGCAGCGCCACGAGGATGGACTTCACCAGGCACCAGCCCGGTGCAACGCCGCTTCGAGATCGGCTTCCAGTGCCACAGTCGGAGCATCGCCCGCCGGCGGGAGCGCCCGGACGACCACCCGACATCCGGCCGGCAGTCGTTCCATGTGGGACCGCATCAGGTGGCGAAGCCGGCGCTTCACTCGATTGCGCACGACAGCCGACCCGACCCCACGACTCACAACGAACCCCACCTCGGGCTCGCTGGCACGGGTCGCGTCAGGCAGTAGGTGCACGACAAGATGCATCCGCCCGGCTTTGGAGCCATGGCGGACGGTCATCGAAAAGTCCTCGCTGTTACGCATGCGATGGACCGCGGTCAACAAGGACGACTCAAGCGGACAGCTTCGCGCGTCCCTTGCGCCGGCGGTTGCCCAAAATGGCGCGGCCGGCACGGGTCCGCATGCGCAGACGGAAGCCGTGCTTGCGGGCACGACGACGGTTGTTGGGCTGGTACGTACGCTTGCTCACGAGTGGTTCCTCACGCAGGGGGTGGAGTCATCTCAGACGTTCGCTCCCGTGTCCCGGATCAGCGCCATTCAGCGCCGGTGCCTAGGTCGGGGAACGGACTCTCGACGGCCACCGCTCGTTCACAGATCTACGCCCTGTGAACACGCGGCAGTTGTCGCGCGGACCGACGTCCCAACGGTACGGGCGGGCTGGTGACCGGTCAAACCGACGCCCCTATGCGGGCGACACACCGCGTGTCCAGTCGACACGCCGCAGCTCGGTTGAATCTGTGCGCAGAACGCTTGCTCTGGTCTGGCGACGCTGCTAGCGTCCGGGCGGTATTCGGACTTTTCCACAGCTCGTCCGGGGTCGGTTTGCCAAAATGCCGAGGGGCTATATCGGCGCCACACGCCGTGCACACCTGTGGAAAACTATGTGGACCAAGGAGTGTGGCGGATGCCCGAGGAACCCGCGATCGCACCAGATCTCGGTGAGCACTGGACCCGTGCCGTCGAACTCCTCAGCCCAGGCGCCCGCATGTGGGCCGGCAACGCAACTCCACTCAGCCTGCACGACGACATCCTCATTGTCGCCGTCCGCGACGAGCTCAGCCGCGCCCAATTGGAGTCCCGAGTCCGGCCGATCCTGGAGCAACAGCTCAGTGACAGCCTCGGTGCTGCGATTCGCCTGATCGTCACCATCGATCCTGACAAGGTCTCGGATTCATTTATCGATCTATCGACAAATCGAGAAATGGATACGGTGTCCACGCCCTCATCCCTCGGCGCCGTCGATATCGACGATGACCTCGAGGACGAGGAGGAAAGTGACGAGTTCGTCCCGAGCTGGGCCCAGCGTCCGCAAGTCACCACCTCGAACCGGGACCTCATCGCCGAGGCCCGGCTCAATCCGCGCTACGTGTTCGAGAACTTTGTCATCGGCGCCTCCAACCGGTTCGCCCATGCGGCTGCTGTCGCAGTCGCCGAAGCCCCCGGCAACTCGTACAACCCGCTCGTCATCCACGGCCAGTCCGGCCTGGGCAAGACCCATCTCCTGCACGCCATCGGCAATTACGTGTTGAACCTCTACCCGTCGGCCCGCGTCCGGTACGTCAACACCGAGGAGTTCACCAACGACGTCATCAACGCCATCGGTGACCGCAGGACAGCAGAGCTCCAGCACAAGTACCGCGAAGTCGACGTACTCCTCGTCGACGACATCCAGTTCCTCGAACGCAAGGAGGCGACTCAGAGCGAGTTCTTCCACACGTTCAATGCGCTGCACAACGCCAACAAGCAGATCGTCATGACGTCGGATCGGCCGCCCAAGCAGCTGAAGACGTTGGAAGAACGCATGCTCAGCCGATTCGCCTGGGGCTTGCAGACCGAGACGCTCCCACCTGACCTCGAAACCCGCATCGCGATCCTGCGCAAGAAAGCGGCGGCCGAGAAGCTCACGGTGCCGGCCGACGTGCTCGAGTTCATCGCCAGCCGGGTCCAGACCAACATTCGCGAGCTCGAAGGGGCGCTCATCCGCACGACGGCATTCGCCAATCTGCAGAGGGTCCCCGTTGATCTCGCGCTCGCGCACATGGTGTTGAAGGACCTCGTGGCCGAAGGCGACGAGCCGGAGATCACCGCGAGCATGATCATGGCTCAGACCGCCACCTACTCCGACTTCAGTATCGACGAGCTCTGCGGGCCAAATCGCAGCCGCAACCTGGTGCTGGCCCGGCAGATTGCCATGTACCTGTGCCGCGAACTCACCCAGCTCTCCCTACCGAAGATCGGCGAAGAGTTCGGTGGACGCGATCACACCACGGTCCTGCACGCCGACAAGAAGATCCGCACCCTCATGGCCGAGAAGCACGCCGTCTACAACCAGGTAACTGAACTGACCAACCGGATCAAGAACCAGGCCCGCGGCCAGGCCTGACCCGCCTGCGCCGCCGTTCTCATCGGCTTCCTTTCCCACAGTCTGGGGATACGAATGTGGGAAAGCATGCCCAAACCGTGGATTGTTGTTACGCGTACGTGAACAACGTGTGAACCACCTCACACGATCCCCAGACCAAGGCCCCCACTGGGGACGCGTACACGACGGTCTTCCACAGGGCAAACCCTGTCATTCCAGCCAAAAATCCAGTTATCGACAGCATCCACACCAGTGACTACTACTACGAATCCTTTATATGCATCACAAGGACGTCAAAGTGACCCGGACCCATCAGTGTGCACAACACATCTCGGCTTGATCACGACACCCCAGATACCCACCCAGCCCCTGTTGCCGGCGCAGTACTCGTGGCAGGATGCACCACACACTTCTTGCCCATTTCACGCCGAACTCTGGGAGGCTCGCGTCCGTGAAGTTCCGTATTGATCGGGATTCGTTTGCCGATGCCGTCAGCTGGACTGCTCGCAGCCTGCCCACTCGACCCAGCGTCCCGGTCCTGGCCGGTCTCATGATCGAAACCGCTGCCGACGGGCTCACGCTGTCCGGGTTCGACTACGAGACGTCGACCCGCGCGACGCTGCCGGCCGAGGTTGCCGACGATGGTCGCGCCCTGGTATCCGGCCGGCTCCTCGCCGAGATCGTCAAGTCATTGCCGAACAAGCCGGTCGACGTCGCGCTCGACGGAGCCAAGGTCCAGGTCCTGTGTGGCAGTGCTCGATTCACGCTGCAAACCATGCCGGTCGAGGAATATCCGCGCCTGCCGGACATGCCGACGGCATCTGGCACGGTCAAAGCCGACGACTTCGCCACGGCCGTCGCCCAAGCCAGCGCGGCGGCCGGCCGAGACGAGATGTTGCCCCTGCTGACCGGCGTGCGCCTCGAGCTCGAGGGCTCGACGGTTTCTCTCATGGCGACGGACCGCTTCCGCGCCAGCCTGCGCGATCTCACGTGGTATCCCGAACGGGGCGACATCTCCGCCCACGCCCTCGTCCCCGCGCGCGTCCTGGGCGAGACGGCGCGGTCTCTGGCCGGCAGTGGCGACGTCACCATTGCGGTATCCGCTGGCGAGACCGGCGACGGGCTCATCGGCTTCGAAGGGTCCGTCGGCACCGGCACGCGTCGGACGACCACTCGTCTGCTGGAAGGTGACTTCCCGCGGGTGCGTCAGCTCTTCCAAGCCCAAGCCGACACCGTCGCGTATGTCTCGACGGCCGACCTCGTCGAATCGGTCAAGCGTGTGGCCTTGGTCGCCGAACGCAACACACCCCTGCGACTCACGTTCTCCGAAGGGTCGGTCCTGCTGGAGGCCGGAAGCGGCGAGGAGGCCCAGGCCTCTGAAGCGATCGAAGCGACCCTCAACGGTCCGGACATCGCCATCGGCTTCAACCCGACCTACCTGCTCGAAGGTCTGGCAGTCATCAGCGAGCCGTACGTGCATCTCGCATTCACCCAGCACACCAAGCCGGCGGCTCTGAGCGGCGTGACCGAGGTGGGGGCTGAGCCGGACGGCACCTTCCGCTACCTGATCATGCCGGTACGCCTGCAGAGCTGACGGGGGTCAACGCGTGCACATCGGGCTGGTTGGTCTCGGCAAGATGGGTGGCAACATGCGGACCCGCATGCGCGAGCGCGGGGTCACGGTCACTGGCTACGATCCGAACCCCGACGTCACCGATGTCGGCTCACTCGAGGAACTTGTCGCCGAACTGCCGTCGCCCAAGGTCGTGTGGGTGATGGTGCCGGCCGGCGACATCACGCGGTCGACCGTGCATTCCCTGGTCGACCTGCTGGGTCCTGGTGATGTCATCGTCGACGGCGGCAACTCCCGCTGGACCGATGACGAGGTGCATGCGACGCTCGCCGCTGAGAGCGGCATCGGCTACGTCGACGCCGGTGTCAGTGGCGGTGTCTGGGGACTCAAGAACGGCTATGCGCTGATGGTCGGAGGCGACGCCGCAGACATTGCCAAGGTCCAGGCGGCGTTCGATGCCCTGCGCCCGGACGTGGACAGCGCCAATCCCGGAGGGGGCTTCGTCCACGCCGGCCGGGTCGGCGCGGGCCACTTCTCCAAGATGGTTCACAACGGCATCGAGTACGCGATGATGCAGGCCTACGCCGAGGGCTACGAGCTGCTCGAGACGGTCGATCTGGTCGACAACGTCCCCGCGGTGTTCGACTCCTGGCGCCAAGGGACGGTCGTCCGCTCGTGGTTGCTCGACCTGCTGTCAGAGGCACTCAAGGACGACCCGGGGCTCAGCCAGATCCGGGGCTATGCCGAGGATTCTGGAGAAGGGCGCTGGACGATTGAGGCCGCCATCGACAACGCCGTCCCTGTCCCGGCCATCGCAGCCTCACTGTTCGCCCGCTTCGTGTCCCGGCAGGACGAGTCGCGGGCCATGCAAGCCATCGCTGCCATGCGCAACCAGTTCGGCGGCCATGCCGTCCAGAAAGCTGACTGACCTGCACGTCACGCAGCTGGGGCTCCACGACTTCCGGTCGTACCCGCACGCTGAGGTCGCCCTGACGCAAGGGGCGGCCGTGTTCCTCGGCGCCAACGGGCAGGGCAAGACGAATTTGGTCGAAGCGATCGATTACGTCGCCGGGCTGGAGTCCCACCGGGTCGCCCTCGACGCTCCACTCATCCGAGCCGGCACGCAGCAGGCCGTCATCCGGCTCGATGTGCAGCGGGGTGAGCGGTCGGCCCGGCTCGAGGTCGAGATCTCCAGCGGCAGATCCAACCGTGGCCGCATCAACGGCTCCGTTGTGCCACGGATGCGGGACATGATCGGAGTCGTGCGCACCGTCATGTTCTCGCCGGAGGACCTCGCCCTGGTGAAAGGCGATCCCGCCGATCGCCGTCGGTTCATCGACGCGCTGCTCACGCTCCGCACGCCGCGGCTGGCCGGTGTGCGAGCGGACTATGACCGGGTGCTCAAACAGCGGAACACGCTGCTGAAGTCTGCGCGCGGTCGGAGCGGCCACGTCGATTTGTCGACACTCGACATCTGGGACGACAAGTTGGCGACCCTCGGTGCCGAGCTGATCGCGCAGCGGCTTGCCACCCTGGCAGAGCTCGCGCCCCACCTGATCGAGTCGTATCGACAGGTTGCCGCCGACGCCGACACCGGTCGGCAGGAGGTGACGGCGACGTACAAGTCGTCGACCGATCTGGCGGAGGCCGCCGACCCAGTCGCGATTCGCGACCGTCTGGTGGCCGGTCTTGAGGACAAGCGCCGTGATGAGCTCGAGCGCGGCGTGACCTTGGTCGGCCCGCACCGAGATGACATCGACTTGGCGATCGGGGAGCTGCCGGCGCGTGGCTATGCGAGTCACGGCGAGTCGTGGTCGCTGGCGCTCGCGCTTCGCCTCGCGTCCTTTCACGTCCTGCGTGAGGAGGGCGACGACCCCGTCCTCATCCTCGATGACGTCTTCGCCGAGCTCGACGGTCGCCGGCGCGAGCACTTGGCGAAGCTTGCCGCCGACGTGGAACAGGTGCTCGTCACCGCCGCGGTGTCCGACGATGTCCCGGACGTCCTGTCCGGCGAACGATTCCAGGTTGTCGCAGGGGAGGTGACCCGTGCCTGACGTCCCGCCTGACGATGAGACTTCGGGCGACGGCGAGCCGCAAGCCGATCCGCTCGGCCTCGCTCGCGACATCGCCGACTCCTACCGCGGCGCCTCGACGCCACCACTGCGTCGTCGCCGGAAGCGACCGACGAAGGCGGGCGGCCGGATAAACCGAGATGACCCTGTCCCGCTGTCGGACCTCATGGGCGAACTCGTGCGCGACCACGGGTGGGACGAGCGGCTCAACGTCCAGCGAGTCTTCACCGACTGGCCGACGGTGGTCGGCGCCGACGTGGCGGCCCATTCGTCCGTTGAAGGATTCGACGAGGGTGTGCTGACCGTACGGGCCGACTCGACGTCGTGGGCCAAGGAACTGAAGCTGCTGGCGCCCGGCCTGGTCCGCCGACTGAATGCTGAACTGGGCCAGGACACCGTGCTTCGGGTCGACATCCGGGGCCCGCAGGCACCCAGTTGGAAGCGTGGAAGGCGCGCCGTGCGCGACGGTCGGGGGCCGCGCGACACCTACGGCTGATTGCGGCCCTTGCCGCGGTCTCCGTAATGGTTCTCCCCAGATGCCGACCCACGGCCGCCTCCTGTCGCCCATTTTGCGCCTCTGAACGGCAATTCAGGTGGGTTGAGCCCGCCCTGACATTGTGGATATGTCCGTGGGAGGCACACAATGGCCCCGTATACTGATTCAGTGACTTCCGATCCGCAGCCCACAGCGACAGCAGACGACAGCGGAGCACGTGAAGATCCCCTCTCCTATGACGCGAGCGACATCCAGGTACTCGAAGGCTTGGAGGCAGTGCGCAAGCGGCCAGGCATGTACATCGGGTCCACCGGCGAGCGTGGCCTACACCATCTGGTCTACGAAACGGTCGACAATTCCGTCGATGAGGCGCTGGCCGGCCACGCGACTCACATTGAGGTGACGCTGCAGGCCGACGGCGGAGTACGAGTCGTCGATAACGGCCGCGGCATCCCAGTCGACGAGCACCCCATCGAAAAGATTCCGGCCGTCACGTTGGTGATGACGTCACTTCACGCCGGCGGAAAGTTCGGCGGCGGCGGCTACAAGGTGTCCGGCGGCCTCCACGGCGTCGGCATCTCCGTCGTCAATGCGTTGAGCGAGAAGCTCTACACCGAGGTCAAACGCGACGGGTACCGCTGGACGCAGTCCTTCACCTACGGCGACCCGGACGGTCCACTCGAGCGGCACGAGGAAACCGACGAGACCGGCACCACCCAGACCTTCTATGCGTCCAAGGACATCTTCGAGACCACGGACTACTCCTACGACACGCTCAAGAACCGGTTCCGCGAGATGGCCTTCCTCAACAAGGGCCTGGAGATTCGGCTCAAGGACGACCGCGCTCATCCCGAGGACGCGGAGGGGGTCGAGGACATCGAGCGGGAGGTCATGTTCCGCTTCGACGGTGGCCTTGTCGACTACGTCGACCACATCAACGTCGGCGCCAAGTCACCGATCCACAGCGGCATCATCTCGCTGGAGCGCGACGACGAGGCCAACGGACTCTCGCTCGAGATCGCGATGCAGTGGAACAACTCCTTCAGCGAGTCAGTGCACACCTTCGCCAACACGATCAACACGCACGAGGGCGGCACGCACGAGGAAGGTTTCCGC